>NYVB01000055.1 GCA_002684315.1 Planctomycetaceae bacterium
CGCGGTGACGTCGTCGGGGAGATCGCCGATGTAGGTCGGGATGTTCTCCTTCTTGATCTGGTCGAGCTTCTCCAGCACCAGTCGACCGTTCTCGTCACGGAGCACCAGGCCCCGGGTCTGGAGCAGCAGGTTGAGCGTCTCCAACGCCTGCGGCAGCGGGTACGGCGACGGGTTGATGTAGTCGACCGTCCCGGCGGGGACCTCGGCATCCCGCACGATGGGGAGACCGGTGACCCGGGAGAAGTAGTCGAGCACCTGATCCCAGGTCTGCCCCTTGAAGTTGAAGCGGACCTGAGGCACCCCGTCGTCGCCGAGGACCGGACGTGGCGGTTCGGGATCGGTCTGCGCGACCGCCTCCTGGACGCCACCCCAGGATCCAAGCAGGACCGTGAGGAACATGGACCACTGAACGCGATTCCGGATCTTCTTCATGCCTGGCTCCAGCGAGCGGGATCCGGTCTCCGACCGGTCTTGTCCATCCGCGCTCGTGTTCCATATGCCGTGAACTGAACGGCCGCCCCGACCGAGTCCCCGGGAATCCTTCCCAGGCGATCGGAACGTCTCACTTCTCACCCCCCCAAGATGTGGGGGCATCGTACCGACCGGCCACCATCCCTCGTGGATCAGAGGCGAAAAAGCGTGAGTTTCGGGGTCAGGAACAGGGAATCAGGGCAGCGGTCGATCCAGGGTGGAACCGATCAGGATCCGGAAGGTTTCGTCGCCCACCCGGAATCCGGCGAGGTCGCCCTCGGCCCATTCGAGTTGGAGCTCGACCTCCCGATCCAATGNNCGCTTGCCNCCCACCAGCAACTCGAACGTCTCGTTGCTCCGGATGTTCCGCATCCAGGCTTCGGTTCCGTCGGGCCCTTCCACCACGCCCGTCAGCATCCAGTCCGACCGGGGATCGATCCGCGGCGGCGGTGGCGGCTTCACCGGGACCGGCTCCGCGACCGGTTCGGGCGCCTCGACCGCGAAGGCGAATGGATTCGCGGCGATCATCGACTCGTACCGCTCGATCGAATGCTGGGGATCCGGCGTCGCCCCGTCGACCCCGTCACCGGGATCGACGCCCGGCACGAAGAGCGTCGAGATCCGGGCGTTCAGGGCGATGACCCGGCCTTCCGCGTCGGGATCGAAGCGGACGTATTCGACCCGCTTGACCCAGGCTGCGGCGTCGAGGTCGTGGAGAAATCGGATGACCGCCTCGAGCGGGCCGCGGCCGGAGACGTTCGCACTGAGCACCGCGAAGTCGGGCTCCTCCCGGAANGCCCGTTCGCTGCCCGACCTCGAGAACTCCCGGGCGGCCGGCGTGGCCACCACCGACGCACCCAGCGTCGACACGCTCGCATCGCGCAGNCCCGAGGCCTCGGCGAGTCCGGCCAGCTGCCTTCGAAGATCGCTGTCGACCGCCTCCAGCTCGGACCCGAGGGATCGGTCCACGATCGACGCGAGCCGGCGATCCAGTTCGGGCCGCTGTTCGCGTTCGCGACGCACGGTCATCAGCACGTTCNTGTAGGTCGCGATTCGATTCTCGATCGAACTCCGCGTCCCGCCGAAACGACCGGAGCCGACCGCCCATCCGACCACGCCCGCACCGGCGAGGACGAGGCCGACCGTCGCGATCNTCGCCATGCCGCGGGTTCGACGGTTCACGAGTCACCTCCGNCGTCTTCCGGCCCGGATCCCGCGCCGGGATCGAGCACCGTGGTCCGCATGATGAAACCGAAGGGATACGCGAGTCGCCGGCCGCCTTCGGCGTCGGCGCCGGTGGTGCGCAGCACGTAACGATCGTCGGCGACCAGCACGTCCCGCACGTTCGCGGCGACGTCTCGACTCTCGCTCTCGCCCTCGACGGCGATCCGGACGCCGGACTGGATCGAGAACGTGTCGTCCCCCCGGTCGAAGTCCGCGTCCGTCGCGTCGAGGGTTCCGCCGAATTCGTCGAGCACGGTCCCGCCCGCCGCGAGTCCGGGGCCGGCGACCACCATCAGATGTTCGATCCAGTCGGGCCGGACACCGGCCCATGCTTCAAGGTGTCCCGCCCGGAGCGTGTCCCGCTTGTATCGCAGGTGTTCCTCCTTCGCGACCTTCGCCTTGCCGAGCAGATCCGCCGACTGCGTCTCGAGCGACGCGAGATCGCGGGTGCCGACGGTCCAGCCGATGCCGGCCGCGACGATCGCGAGTCCGAGGGACGCGAGGACCCGCTGGCGGACCCGGGCCGCACGATCGGGCGCTTGTCGCGGTGCGGTGAGATCGACCTGGCGGTCGGCGGAGACCGGAAGGAGCAGACCGACCAGCGGCCAGACGCCACGCATGTCCACNTCGGCCTGCACTCGTCGATCGCCGATGAAACGCTGCGCGGTGAGGCCGGTCGCCTCGGAGATCCCCCCCACCACGTCGGCGATCTGCTCGCCACCGAGGATCAGCAGCATCGGCGTCTCGATCTCGCCGGCGGAGACGCGATAGCTCAACCAGCTGCGGCGGATCTCGGGCACCAGTTCCTCGGCGGTCGGACCGCCNGGATCCGCCCCTTCGATCGACACGCCACGCGACCATCGAAGCCGACCGTGGTCGACGAGACCGAGCTCGAATCCCTCGCCGGTNACGTCGAGGACGAGCGTGGGTTCGGTCGAATCGGCGAGCCGCATCGCCCCGTGGCAGCGTGGCGCGACCCGGGCCACCCGCATCCCCGCGGCGTCGGCGATCCGCTCGATTCGTTCGATCTCCCGTCGTGGGACCGCCACGGTCTCCACCACGAATCCGTCGGCGCCTCGATCGATGATCGAGAAGTCGATCACCGCATCCTCCGCGTCGATCGGCAGTTCACGCTCCACCGCCAGCCGGACCATGTCCGGGAGTTCGTCGGGATCGTCGGTCGGCAGGGTCAGTCGCTTCAGGCTCGTGATCGATCGATCGAGCGCGAACACCGCGGGCCCGGGATCGATTCCCGCCCGCGCCATCGAGTCCGCGAGCATCGATCCGACCGCCACNGGATCCTCCGCGTCCACCTGGGACGGGATCGTCTCGAACAGCGTCGCCGCGAGCGTCGTGCGGCGGCCCGAGCGGATCTTGGCCACCCGTACCGCCCGACGGCCGATGTCGACGGCGAGTTGGATCTTTCGGGCCATGCGGTGGACTCTCGGGGGAGACGACGNACGATGAAGACGGCGCGAGAACGAAGGAGTGAACCGATCCTACCTGCCTCCGGTTGCGGGCCGCCAACGACCACCGGGACCGCGGTCTCCATTCCGGNCCACGGACGGNGACGNCTCGGTCCGGGAATCAGGCTCNTCCGCGAAGCGATCCGGCCCGTCGAACGCGGACGTCGCATCGTCGAACAGGGACGCCTCGTCCTCGAACAACGACGCCTCGCCGTCGAACATGGAGGCATCGTCATCGAACATCGAGGCATCGTCGAACAGGGACGGCTCGTCGCCGAACAGGTCGAGANCACCGAAATCNTCGCCCGGCGAAGCCTCCGTCGCGGCCTCCTCGGCGTCGAACNCCGATCCGTCCGGATCCTCGGCCCCGATCCCCACCATCCGCGCCGCCAGNTCGAGCATCGTCACGTCACGAAGTTCCACCACCCGGGGCGGCACCGAACCGCAGTCGAGCACGACCTCCCAGGCCGTGGGCGTCTCGAGGCCCTGGTCCGAACCCTCCGACTCGATCCCGACCGCGATCACGAACCGCCAGACCGTGGAACGCGTCGTGATGCGATCCGCGACCTCGTCCCAGGCCGNCGCCTCGACCAGCCCTTCCTCCACCGGCCAGAGCCGGCTGAAGCGACGATCGATCGCGAGCGACTCCCGCCGGGCCGCGATCGCCGTGGCGAGCGGTGGATCGATCCCCTCGACCGACTGCATCGCCGCGACGCTCGCGGTGTTGATGTCGAGCAGCCCGTTGCGCCACGCACCGGGATCACGCGCGATCGCATCGAGNGCGAGCCCCGCATCGGCGCCATCGTCACGGACCGCCCGTCGAAGCCGCGACATCGGGCCACCCGATGCCGGAATCTCCGCCTCGGGGCCCGGTTCGCCATCCGCCGCATTCGAATCGTCGCTCCGGGTTCGAGTCTCTCGATTCCGGCGATTTCCGCGATTCCGGCGATTCCGCCGCTCCGGNGTCGCTTCCGCACCCCCNTCGGCGCCCCCGCCGAAGAACCGTTCGAGCAGCCGGACCGTCGCCGGATCCTCGATGCCCGCGTCGGCGACCGCTTCGGATTCGGTCGCGTCGGGATCGAGACGAGGCGACCCGTCGTACCGAACGTCGGGTTCGAACGCGTTCACGGTGAAGAGATCCGCGAGCCCTCGGACGTCCCCACCGAGATCGGCATCGAGCCGTTCGAGAATTCGTTCACCGGTCGATGATTCCTCGGCATCCACCCGCGACAGGATCCGGATCTCGTCGAGCGGGCCCAGCATCCGTTCGGGCGTGAAGGCCACGTCGCCCTTCAACGAAAGCAGGTCGAGCACCGACTCGAACCGCCCGCCCGGCCGGGCGTCCCGCGCCGCGACGATCGTGCGGGCCTCCACCATGCTGACCAGACCGGTGTCCGCAATGCCTTCCGCATCGACGTCGTTGAGATCGATCCGACCGGCCTCCGCCACGAGTCGGGCGCCGCCCGGGCCGACCGGGAGCGGCATCGCCACCCCGATCCGGGCGTTCTCCCCCGTCTCCAGTTCGAGGAGCTCGATGCGGGCGGGCAGCTCGGGCGTCTCGCCTCGAAGCATGGCCGGACGCGATCGGGCGAGNTCGGTCGCCACCGCGCGGATCGCGCTGCGGGCGAGAAGNCTCGATTGCTCGAGATCCTCGGCCGCGCCGAGACTGGCCACGTCGGCTCGAACGAGGTGGATCACCCCGAGCGCGACGAGCATCACGCCCATGCCGATCAGCAGCACCGCGGCCAGCGCGACCCCGCGGTGACGAAACGCACCTCGATCCGANCGACGGCGAATCACGACTCGTCCTCCCCCGTCACGCCGAGTCGTTCGACCGGCACCGCATCGAGAATCGAGATCACGCGGACATGATCGGGNACCGGCAACGGATCGTCCGACTCGAGAATCGTGCCGATCTCGAATTCCTCGAATGAATCCTCGAGGTCGATCCCGAGCGCGGCGTCGCCATCGTCGGCCAGTGGTTCGTCCTCGATCTCCGGCTCTGGAATCCACGCCGGCCACGCGGCATCGGGCCACGGTGCGGTCCAGATCGAGCACTCGATCGCCACCGGCAGCCCCGACGCATCGCTGTTCCAGGANTCGGCCCAGTCCCGACCGTCGTGATATCGAAACCGGATCGCGAAGAGCCCGGTCACCAGCGTCTCCGTGCCACCNTCGTCCTCGTCCCGCACCACGATTGAACCGTCGCGGAACGCGAGTTCCACCGCATGCCGGTCCTGGACCGGCGAGATCCCCTTCGCCTGGTCGCCGAGTCGCGTCGTCGCCACGCCGCTTCGGGCGATGCGGATCGAGACCGAGTCGCCCGTGACCCCCGCCTCGCCATCGAGACCGGTCGCGACCGCCGCATCCGCCGACCGCGTGAGCAGTTCGAGCGCCGCCGCGATGCCTTCGGTGCGGAGCATCGAACGCCGGACCCTGGTCCGCGCCTCGACCAGATCGTCGAACACCCGGGTCATCGTCNCGAGCAGCAGGATGATGATCCCCAGCGCCAGCAGGACCTCGAGCAGGGTGAAGCCGCGTCCGGAACGCGTGATGTGGATCGAGCGATGCGACCGCTTCATGGCCCGGGCTCCATCGCGGACGCCGGAAGCGAAGCGTCGTCCTCGAGGTCGCCTTCGTCGCCGCCCGCGTCGCCGAGCACGTCCGGCACCAGCGCGACGAGACGGGCCAGCCGACGCGGCGGGTTCGCGGCCGACGATCCGGACGCCTCCTCGTAGACGCTCACGACCACCCGCACGAGCCCGTCGAAATTCGATGGCGNCGCCTCCATCTCCAANCGCAACGGCGAATCCTCGGCGTCGAACGTCGATTCATCGTCCAGTCCGNCGGCCTCGCCCACCGTCCAGGGTGAGACGAGCCCCGCTTCGACCTCGGCGATGCGACTGGTCGCGAGCCCGACCGCCACCAGTCGCAGGCGGGCACGCTCGGCGGCGGCGATGCCGTCCCGGACCGCCGCGAGCGAGAACGTCGCGACGCCGACGAAGATGGCCACCGCGACGAGCGTTTCGAGCAGAAGCCCCCCGCGTCGCCGCACGCCACTCGGGCCTCGGCGCGTCACGGNCGAACTCCCGCGTCGACGTCGCCATCCGAATCCGGTGAGCCGGAATCGTCGAGGCCCTCCGCGTCGTCCATGGTCTCATCCACGTCGTCGAACGGCGTCACTTCGTCCGTGGCCGTCACGACGTCGACCTCGAAGGTCGATCGACCGCTCCATGGATCGATGGACCAGCGACGATCGCCGCGGGACGTCTCGAGGACCGCGGGCGTCGTGGTCACCGATGTCCCGTCGGGNAAGAAGAGCGCGAGTCGCACCCGGCCGGACCAGGGATCCTCGTCGGTGTCGAATCGAGATGCGTCATCGTCGCCCGACTCGAATTCCAGGGTGGCGAACGCGTCGGCGACGTCGAAGCCCGCTTCGGCCGCCGTCGCGGGCGGGACCAGGCGCCCGTCCTCCAACTCGTGTCGTGCCCACGCGGAGACGAATCGATCCGAGTCGTCGGCATCGCCGGGCGNTTCGCCGACCGGCATCGCATCCAACGCGNCGGATGCGGAGATCCCGCCTTCGTCGAGGCGGGCCACGTCGAGCCGCCTCGCCTCCACCCGTCGCCCGTCGGCGTCGATCAGGACCTCGACCGGAACGCCGCTTCGTCGGGATTCGACCCGCGCGAACTGGATCAACATCGAAAGCCGGTCCTCGAGCAGGACGGCCTGCCGTCGCTCCAGTTCACGGAGCGTGAACGGCACGACGATCGCTCCCGCCGCGAGGAGGATCGAAATGACCACGAGGATCTCGAGCAGGGTGAGCCCGCGGCGGGACGCCGCGGTTCCGAGGTCAGCTGCCGCTCGGAGAGAAGTCGCTGAAGTCGTCGAGCGGTTCACCATCGGCACCGGACTTGCCGTCGTTGCTGGTGATGTCGTCATCGGTGCCCTCCTCCTTGTCGGGTCCGATCGAGACGATGTCGTAGGCGACGCCCTCGATCTCGGAGGGATTTCGATAAATCCACTCGTTGCCCCACAGGTCCGTCGTGTTCGGCTCCTTCAGGTAGGGGCCGCCCCAACGCGCGAGNTCCTCCTCGTCCTCGACCTGCTCCTTGTTCCAGAGCACGACGAGCCCCTCCTCNTCGGAGGGATACCGCTTCATCTCGACCTTGTACTGCTCGAGAGCGCGGTTGAAGGCCTGGATCTGCGCCTGCACCAGCGACTTGTCGGCCTTCTCGCTCGCACCCAGCACGTTGACGAGAACGAGACCGCCGATCGCGAGGATGATCCCGATGACGATCAGGAGTTCGAGGATCGTGAAGGCTCGGCGGCTGACCGGGCGGGGGCGTCGAATGGTTCGGGACATCTGTTGGATCCTTCCATGCTTCCAAGTCGGCCGGCGGCGTTCCGCCGGGGGTGGCCTCCGCAGAGGGCCGTTCAAGTCTACCGCCCCAGCCTCCGGAGGTTTCGGNCCGGGACCCGCGGACTTCGAGGGTCGTCGGTTCAGTCGATCTGGGAACTCAACGACATCATCGGCACGACGAGGGCCAGGAAGATGAACATCACGGCCCCGGCGAGGACCAGCAGCATCGCCGGCTCCATCAGCTTCAGCATCGTCCCCAGGATCCGATCGGTCCGACGCTCCGCGTTCCGGGCGATTCCGACGAGCACCACCGGAAGGTTGTTCGCGCTTTCGCCGACCGAGATCATCTCGACCACCTCTTCGCCGAAGAGCCCGCTCTGCTCCAGCGGCCGCGCCAGCGACTCGCCGCCGCCCACCGCCTCCGCGGCCGCATCGATCGCGTCCGCGAGGAGGGGATTCCCCGCCGCCTCCCGGCTGATCCTCATCGAAGCCAGCAGGGGGATTCCGTTGGCGAGCAGGGTTCCGAGCATCCGCGTGAACCGGGCGACGGCCATGGTGCGGACCAGATCCCCGACGAGCGGCAGTCGCAGTTGCAGTCCCGCCGCGTGATGCCGGATGCCCGGCCGATCGCGGACGAGGATCCAGCCCACGACGCCACCGACCACCAACACCACCGCGAGCGGCCACCATCCCGTGACGAGATCGGACATCCCGAGGAGCAGACGAGTCGCCAGGGGGAGCTCCATCTCGCCGAAGAAGTCCTGGAACTTCGGGACGAAGAGGACCAGCGCCGCCACGATCACCCCGACCCCGACGAGCAGGAGGATCACCGGGTAGATCATGTTTCCAAGGACCGTCGCCCGTCGCTCCGCCTGGTGTTCGAGGAAGGTCGAAAGCTCCGAGAGCACCTCTTCGAGGAACCCCCCCCGTTCGCCGGCCTGCACCATCGCGATGTGGATCTCTGGAAATCCACCGATGGAACGCATGGAGTCCGCGAGCCGCTCCCCTTCCGAGACCCGTTCCGCGATCCCNGCCATCGCCGCGGCGAGTCGCGGATCGCTCTTGCCTCGGGCGACNAGGCCGAGCGATCGAAGCAGCGGCACCCCCGCCTTCAGAAGATCGGCGAGCTGGCCGTAGGCACCNGCNAGCCGTCGGTCGGAGAGTCGCTTTCGGCCNCGCGCCGCGACCGCCGCCTCCCGGACGGCGATGGGCGTGAGACCACGGGACTGGAGTTCGGAGACGATGGCGGCGCGACTCGCCGCCTCCTGCCGTCCATCGACTCGCTTGCCGCCGTCGTCCCTGGCCTGATACGTGAAGACCGCCATGCCCACCACTCTAGCGGCGGGCATGGCGGTTCCGCGACGGAACCCGATTCATCGTCGACGACGACGGATCAGGGCGGCCGCACCGAACACGGCGGGGAGCATCGCCGGTCCGGGAACCGCCTGCTGGGAACCGGCGATCTCGTAGCCGATGCTGACGGAGATCCACTCCGGCGTCGGCGAGACTTCGTTCAACCGGAGTTGAAAGCCCGAAAGGTCGAAGGACGGAAGAAGAATGCCGCCANCATGGCCGGGCTTCCGGATCTGGCTGATGGGCGACATGACCTGGAACACGGGACCATCGTCCTGAACGTCGCCCGGGTCACCACCCGGATCGCCGCCGTTCCCCGGATCCCCACCACCGTCGCCGGGATCATCGGAATCATCCGCATCGTCTCCGTCGTTCGAATCGCCGTCGTCACCCGGGTCGCCGGCCGGAGGCCAGCCGTCGAGCGTCATGGTGAGCGAACCGGAGTAACCGAGCGCCACCCACCAGGGCGAGTGGTCGTCGCCGCCGTAGTCCATGTCGAGGGTGTCGACCTCCGACGCGAGTTGTCCACTGGTGAAATCCTGGTAGATCGGATTCGGGCCGTCATAGGCGTAGGTCGTCGAGATGCCGTCCGGCTGTCCGGCGAGGGCGAAGAGGTCGATGTCCGCGCCGGGACTCGAGCCCTCCTGGTAACCGTTCTCTCCGGTGTCCTGAACGCGGATCCAGGCGATCGATCCCATGTCCAGCTGTGAAAAGAGCGTGCCCAGGTCCACCGTGGCCACGGTACGGAGGTGCTGGTCGCCGTCGATGTCGGTGCCCATCAGGTCGCCGTGCGATCCCTCGTACGTGTAGTCGCTGGTGTCGCCGTTGAAACGAATTCGACCGAGGTCGAGTTCGATCACGTCCGCCGCGGCGAACGAAGCGACGAACGAGGCGGGCAGGCTGCACAACAGAGCAAGGGTGCTGATCTTCATGTCTTTCGATTTCCTTGAGTCGCCTTCGCGGATCCGACCCCGACGACGGGTGACGAGATCCGGGAGGACATGACAAGGATGCCCCGCGAGAATCGCCGGGCAAGCATCGAGGACGCTGTTGATCACCGCGCGGAGGAGCAGCGCGGAATGTGACGGTCAGCGCGGCCCCGCTCGGGCCGGGGGCGCCGTTCGTAGGACCTGCGAGGACGCGCGAAGACCGATATCCGCGGGCCGGATCCCGCTGGTCACGCGTGAAGGGTCATTCCGCCGGCTTCGGGCCGGGCGCGAGATTGCGGTTCCACCAGCGGAGCATCGAGTTTCGCAGGTGCCTCGTGGTGCCGGCCCCTTCGTGGATGCCGTGGCTCCGATTGGGATAGGACAACTGATCGAACGGCTTGCCGTGTCGCACGAGTTCGTCGACCAGGGCTTCGAGGTTCTGGTAGTGGCAGTTGTCGTCGCCGGTGCCGTAGACGAGCAGCACCGGATCCTCGAGTCCCGCCGCGTGGTGGATCGGCGAGCCCGCCCGGTAGCCCTCGGGATTCGCCTGCGGCGTGTTCATGAAACGTTCCTGGTAGATCGTGTCGTAGTACCGCTGGTCGGAGACGAAGGCCACGGCGATTCCCGCCGCGTAGAGCTCGGGGTGACGGAACAACGCGTTCAAGGTCATGGACCCGCCACCCGACCAGCCCCAGCTGCCCACCCGTTCGGGATCGAGCCAGTCGTGGGTCGCAAGGAGCGCCCGGACCGCGTCGGCCTGATCCTGCGACGCGAGCACGCCGACCTCGCCGTAGACGCTCTTCCGCCACGCCCGCCCCTTCGGCGCCGGCGTGCCGCGATTGTCGACGCTCGCGACCACGTACCCCTGTTCGGCCAGCAGTCGGTGCCAGAGATTTCCGCCGTCCCACCGGTCGTTGACGGTGGTGGCCGCGGGTTCCCCGTAGACGTACATCAACAGCGGCCAACGCCCCGCGTCGGGATCGAAATCCGGCGGGAACATCATCCAACCGTCGAGCATCGTCCCGTCGGGCAGCTCGACCTCGAAGAAGGAACGTTCCACCGGCGGCAACGCCTCGATCTTCGCCGCGAGCGTTTCGTTTCGGACGGTGGGAAAGTGACCGACCACCTCGTGTCCGGGCAGTCGCACCAGTTCGACCTGCGGGGGCACCGTGCTCGACGACCAGCGGTGGATCGCGAACCGACCGTCGCCGGAGATCTGATAGTCGTGCCAGCCCGGCTGGTCCGCCGGCGTGACCCGTCGGGGCTCGCCGCCGGAGAGCGACTGCACGTGCAGGAACCGTCGCGTCGGATCGTCGGGGGCGGCGAGAAACCAGAGCCGATCACCGACCGGATCGATCTTCAGCACCGAGGTCACGTCCTCGGATCGCGGGGTGAGGCAGACCGGCTCGCCACCGTCGCGATCGACGATCCAGACCTGCCGCCATCCGCCACGCTCGCTCGTCCACGTGAATCGCCGGCCATCCTCGTCGAGCCAGACCACGTCGTCGCAGATCTCCACCCACGCGTCGTCCCGATCCTCGAACACCACGCGGGCGTTCCAGTCGACGGGATCGACGTCGAGCACCGTCACCGTGTCCTGCCGCCGGTTGACCCGCTGGATCAGCAGGTGTCCGTCGGGCGTCCATTCCATCCGCGCGACGTAGTCGTCGCGCAGATCGCCGGGAAGATCGAGCCATCGGACGTCGCCACCGGGACCGATGCGCTCGCCTCCGGACGCACCGGCGGGATCGCGAACCACGTCGACGACGCCGATCCGGCACTTCGGGTTGGTGGTGCCGGCCTTCGGGTAGTGGATCCACTTGATGTCGGGATACGGACCGGCGGTCAGATCCACCAGGGGGAAACGCTCCACGCCGTCGTCGTCGATCTGCCAGAAGGCGATTCGTCGCCCGTCGGGGCTCCACCGGAATCCGTCACGAAGCGACCACTCCTCCTCGTAGACCCAGTCGAAGGTTCCGTTGATGAGCGTCGACGATCCGTCGGAGGTCAGCGGCACCGGTCCCCCGCCGTCGAGCGATTCGACCCAGAGGTCGTTTCGATGCACGAAGGCGACGGCGTCACCGGCGGGGGAGAACTTCGCGAACTGGTGACGGGTCCGCTCCAGATCCCCGCCGATCCGTCGAAACGAATCGTCGGCGAGGTCGAGGACCCAGTAGTCGCCGCGGGAGTGCTGTCGCCAGACCCGTCGGGTGTCGGTGAACACGAGGAGTTTCCGACCGTCGTCGGACCACCGGTAGTCCGCGATCGGAATCGAACGCGACGCGCCCTCCGGAGTCAGACTCGAGGCGGACACCAGCACCGTGCGGGCCCCGGTCCCGGGGTCGTATCGCGCGATCTCCGACTGGCCGTCGTCGTCCCGCTCGAGCACGGTGTAACCGCCGTCCGCCAACCACCGGACCGGACCGAACCCCTCCGCGGAGAACTCGCCGGACCCGTAGATCCGTTCCACGGAGAGCGGACGGGATCCGTCCTGCCCCTGCGCCTCGACGGAGACGACTCCGAGAAGGACGGGACACAGGGCGAGCGATGCGAAGGTACGACGAAGACTGAAGTGGGGCATGCGAGCAGCCTAGCCGCTGCATCGCC
The DNA here is from genome assembly GCA_002684315.1 of Planctomycetaceae bacterium. The sequence goes on from NYVB01000055.1 coordinate 12,414, forward strand.
TCGCCCCGAATCAGTCCTCGACGAGTTCCGCCTCGAAGACCTCCGGATCGGAATCGGCGGGCGACGCCGGCCGCCGATCGAAACCGAACTGCTCGCCGGTGATCGACACCAGGATCGTGTCGCCCTCCTCGTACGCACCGGACAGGATCCGGGTCGCGATGGGATTCTCGATCCGCTGCTGGACCACCCGCTTCAGCGGCCTNGCACCGAACTGGGGATCGAATCCCTCCGAGGCGAGCGCCTGCATCGCGTCGGCGTCGACTTCNAGGCCGAGNCCGCGATCCGCGAGNCGNTGCCGGACNAGGTCGANCTGGATCCCGACGATNCCCTTCAACTGCTCGCGGCCGAGCTGNTGGAAGATCACGGTGTCGTCGATCCGGTTGATCAGNTCNGGNCGCAGGTNCTGCTTGAGNAGANNCTTNACGTGGACCTCGATCTCCTCGTGCACCGCGCCACCCTCGGTCATCTCGAGNATCTGNTGNCTGCCGATGTTGCTGGTCATCACGATGATGGTGTTCGAGAAGTCGACGGTCCGACCCTGNCCGTCGGTGAGTCGNCCGTCGTCCAGCACCTGCANCAGGACGTTGGAGACGTCGGGGTGCGCCTTCTCCATCTCGTCGAAGAGCACCACCGAATAGGGTCGTCGTCGCACCGCTTCGGTGAGCCGACCGCCCTCCTCGTACCCCACGTATCCGGGAGGCGCACCGATGAGTCGCGCGACCGCATGCTGCTCCATGTACTCGCTCATGTCGATGCGGACCATCGCGTCCTCGGTGTCGAAGAGGAACGACGCGAGCGCCTTGCAGAGCTCGGTCTTCCCGACGCCGGTGGGCCCGAGGAAGAGGAACGAGCCGATCGGGCGGTTCGCCTCGCCGAGACCCGCGCGACTCCGACGGACCGCCTCGCTCACCGCCCGGACCGCCGGCTCCTGACCGACCACGCGATCCTCGAGCACCGATTCCATCCGAAGGAGCTTCTCTCGTTCACCCTCGACCAGGCGGTCGACCGGAATTCCGGTCCAGCGGGCGATGACCGCGGCGATCATCTCGCTGTCGACCTCCTCCTTCACCATCGCGTCACCCGCGGCCTCCCGCTCGCGAAGCGCCTGCTCCGCCGACTCGAGCTGTTCGTCGAGGTGTCGCAGATCCCCGTACTGGATCCGGCTCGCCGCCTCGAAGTCGCTCAGTCGCTTCGCCTGTTCGAGCTCGGTCTGCTTTCGATCGATCTCCGCCTTGATCTCCTTGATCGCGTCGAGGTCGCCCTTTTCGATCTCCCATTTCGCGGTGAGCCCCTGGTTGCGCTCCTCCAGCGACGCGAGCTCCTCGACGATCACGTCGAGCCGCTTCCGCGCGTCCTGATCCTTCTCGCTCTCCAGCTTCAGCGCCTCGCGCTCGATCTCCAGCTGCATGATCCG
>NYVB01000056.1 GCA_002684315.1 Planctomycetaceae bacterium
CGACACTGTACCTCCCGAAGATCTCAAGAACGACCGAGAAAGCGAGCCTGCGACGATGACTTCAGCACCACCTCCCGATTCAAAGACGTCTCTGGGTCCTGCGGCCACCATTCGCTGCATCTTCGGTGGGGTTCTGATGGGACTCGCCAATCTCGTTCCCGGAATCTCCGGGGGCACCATGCTGCTCGCCTCGGGGATCTACGCATTGCTCGTCGATGCGATCTCGGATCTGGCGGCCTTTCGATTCAAACGCAAGAGCCTCATGGTCATGATTCTCGTCGTGCTGCCTGCGCTTCTTGCCATCGTCCTGTTCTCGGGGCTGGCGGGTCGTTTCGTTCTCGAACAGCGCTGGGTGGCGTTCAGTCTCTTCATCGGGCTGACGCTCGGTGGTGTGCCGATTCTTCTCAGGTCACTCGCGCCCGTGGGGTTTCTCACGTTCGTCGGGTGTCTGCTGGGTCTGATCGCGATGGCGTTTCTCGCCTTTGGAACCGGCGATCCGGGTGCACCCGAGGGCGGTGGTTCCTTCGGCGGCCTTCTGATCGCGGGATTCGCGGCGGGAGCGGCGATGCTGCTGCCCGGTTTGTCCGGAAGTTACGTCCTCCTGGTCCTTGGTGAATACGTCGTGATTCTCACCACGATCGATGAAGCGCGCGCCGCCTTGTCCGCGCGGGACTGGGCCGGCCTGGTGACGGCGGGCTGGACGGTGGTCCCGGTCGCTCTGGGCGTGGTGGTCGGTATCGGGACGGTGGGGGTGGTGGTGCGTCTTCTTCTGAAGCACGTGCGCGGACTGACCATGGGCTTTCTGCTCGGTCTTCTGGTGGGGGCGGTCTTCGGACTCTGGCCGTTCAGAATGCCGGTCCCTCCACAGGTCGGCACTCTGGTCAGAGGTGATCTGATCGAGTCGGTCGAGCAAGCCGAAGCCGTCAAGACCAAATACTGGCCGACCGTCGGCTTCACCCCGACCGCCGCACAGATCGGTGGGGCGGCAGGCTTGATTCTGGTGGGCGTGATGATTTCAGGCTCGATCGGACTTCTCGGCGGCAAGGATCCAGAAGACGACGCCCAGGCTGCTGGGACCTGAGAACATCCGAATTCAGCGTTGGTTGATGTTCGGCGGTGGAATTGGTCGATGATTCACTGACGTCCGAGAATCTTTTGATTTGGCGGTCAAGGGGACTGAGAGGCTGTGAGGCATTCTTTTTCCCCCTGGAATCCCCTGAACCATCTGGATTCCCGGGCGTGTGTTTTGTTGAACACCTTGCCTGAATTGAGTTGCTTTGGGAGAATTCGAATCATGGACTCGACCAGTTCACAATCCCGCCTTCAGAGCGCACCAGCACTTCGTCTTGCTGGCAGGCTGCAGGCCGTCGCCGAACGCCCGGACCCCGCCGAGGTGGAAGCCTTGCAGGCCGAGGCTCGCGCGCTTCTGACCGCGCTCAAGGTGGACCGTGCTCGAATTGAAGCCCGCCTTGCGGAATTCGGTCGCACCGACCCCATCGTTGAAGTGAAGGGTCACAGTGCCCTCGACGAGGCCATCGAGACCTGTCAGGCCTCGATCCTCACCCTCGATGAAATGCTTGGTCAGCGCTGAACCACCGTTCGGCGCTGGCGTCTTCTCTTTCTTCACAACCACAGATCCGGGAGTTTTCATGAACGGCTACCTCGCTTGTTGGAAAAAATTCGCTGTCTTCACCGGCCGCTCTTCGCGCAATGAGTTCTGGAGTTGGTTCCTCATCAACCTCGCGATCGGTATCGGTTTTCAGATCCTCTTTTCCGCCATCGGCGGCGGCCAGCTCACCGCCGGCGAAGATGGTCAGATGGTCATGACGCCCATCACGCCGGCGGGCATGGGTGTGGGCATCGTCTGGGTTCTCTATTCGCTTCTGGTCATTCTTCCCTGGATCGGAGTGTCGATCCGACGGCTACACGATCAGGACAAGTCCGGCTGGTGGTTCCTGCTTACCTTCGCCTGTGGTATCGGCGCACTCGTCCTTCTGGTCATCCAGGTCCTGCCTGGTACCGAAGGTGAGAACCGCTACGGCGCACCACCCGCCAGCTGACCGACCGGGATCCTTGATCCATTGAATACCGACGGCCCCTTGCCCGATGGCAGGGGGCCGTCGTGCTTCATTTGAAGGTTCTGTGTGAAATTCTCTCGCACCGACTCCATCGCGAAAGTACAAAGAAAGAATGTCTTGGATGGGGTCATCGGGATGTGTGAGGCCAAGATTCTCAAACTTGACGAACTGCCCGGGAGCATCTCTGAAGCACGTTTTGTCTCTGACCTTTTCTGGTGCACACGCACGCACCTCTCCGGGAGCTCTCATGAATCACTATCTTGCCTGTTGGAAAAAATACGCCGTCTTCACCGGTCGCGCCTCACGGACCGAGTTCTGGAGCTGGTGGCTGTGGAACCTGGCGCTTTTTTTCCTCGCCAGTTTTCTCCTCGCACTTGTGACGTCCGACTCATTGGGGGCTACCGCCCCCGGCCAGCAGTCGTCTCCCCCAATTGCGGGAATGGCCCTGTACGTGATCGGTAATCTCTACATTCTGCTTTCACTGCTGCCGTCGATCGGGGTGTCGATCCGGCGGCTGCATGATCAAGACAGGTCCGGCTGGTGGATCCTGCTCAACTTCATCTGCGCTTTGGGCGGGATCATCCTCCTGGTGATTCAGACCATGCCCGGCACCGAAGGTGAGAACCGCTTCGGCGCACCACCCGCCAGCTGACCGACCGGATCCTTGATCCATCGAATACCGACGGCCCCCTGCCGGATGGCAGGGGGCCGTCGTTCGTATCACCTGTGTCATGTCAGGTCCGAGTCACTGGCAGGTGCCCCAGGCATTTAGAATCACCGTGAGATCCGCGCCGTCGACGACCTCGTCTCCGTTCGCGTCTCCGAGGCAACTCGGGCCTGTGCAGCCCCATGTATTCAGCACGATCGTGAGGTCGGCACCTCCGACGTCGCCGTCTCCGCCGAGGTCACCCGGGCACTCAACGCATGTCGTGCAGGACTCACTGATGCAGTTGTCATCCTCGTCGCTGTAGCTCCCGGTGATCTGATTGGGGATGTTTTCACACACTGTGGTATTGGTGAGGCTGGGGAAGCTGCCGTCTCTGCTGCACATCCCGCCGCCTGTGCCGGCGGAGTTGTTCGCGAACGTGCAGTTTATGAGGCTGTCGCTGCCTGCGGCGCTGTGCATACCGCCGCCTTGGATTCCAGCCGAGTTGTTCGTGAACGTACAGTTGGTGAGTGTGGCGAAGCCGTCGCTGTACATCCCACCGCCGGTTTGTTGAACGGAGTTGTTCGCGAACGTGCAGTCGGAAATCGAGGTGAAGCATTCGGAATTGACCATCCCGCCGCCTATGTTGCCGGAGTTGTCCGTGAACACGCAGTTTGTGATAACGGATTCCCCCTTGTAGTTGTCCAGTGCACCGGCATTTGCGGAGTTTTCGGTGAACGTGCAGTCGCTGAGGATGGTGGAGCTGTCGAAGCTGTACATCCCAGCACCACTGCCCATTTTTCCAGTGGAATTGTTCGTGAACGTACAACTGATCAATGTGTTGTTGCTTTGAAAGTTGTGGGCCCCGCCGCCAAAGCTCGCAACGTTCCTTTCAAACGTACAGTTCGTGAAAGCATCGTTACTTCTGTTACTGACGACACCGCCACCCATGTCGCGTACCGATATGTTTTTCATGAACGTGCAGTTCGTGAAAGTGACCTGACTGAAGTAATCGAATCCACCACCACCGTCGTATTCCGAGATGTTGTCGATGAACGCACAGTCAGTGAAGGTTGATTCACTTCGGTCGTTGAAGAATGCTCCGCCATAGCCGAAGGGGGCATTGTTCCGTTTGAACGTACACTGGACGAAGGATGCGTCGCTCATCTGATTGAAGACTCCTCCGCCGACGATTTCTGAGCCATCGATGGTGTCGAAATAACTGATTTTCGCCAATCCGTTTTGGATCAGGAGTTTTTCAAACACCGTGTCCGGNCCCTCTCCGTTGATGCANTGCAGGACGCGATGAAGACCTTGTCCGTCGAGAANCGTGTTCGATGCACCCGTCTTTTCATCNCCTGCNCCGCGTAGTGTCAGTCGCTTTCCCAGAGTGTCCAGGGTGGCGTCGAGCAGATACGTCTCACCGGAGATCGAAATCAGGTCGCCGTTCACGGCGGCATCGATCGCACTTTGAATGTCGCTGTGATCGCAGGTGCCATCAAGACAGACCGTGATGGTGTCCGCAGTCACGTCGGTTCCGATGAATGCGACGGCGGTCGTGGTCAGCAACGATGCATTCCAAAGTCTTCTGAAGCCATGATGGTTGGATGGGCTCGTCTTTGTAGACATGTGGGTGTCCTCCTGAATGGACGGTTCATGAGATAGGGCGGTCGACTACGACCGGGACCATGTGATGACTCGGTCGAAGACGACCGGAGTCAAGAGATGCGACGGTCTGATTCGACCGAAGTCATGGGATGAGACGGTCGAATACGACCGAGGCATGAGATGAGACGGTCGAGCACGACCGAGGCATGAAATGTGACGGTCGAGTTCGACCGAACGCATGAGATGTGCCGGTCTGATTCAACCGGCGGCAAGAGATGTGACGGTCTGGTTCGACCGCAGCCTTGAGATATGACGGTCTATGAGGACCGAGGCCACTTCTTGTTCGCACGATCGGTGCACCGTGATGCAACAATGTTTCGACTGTCGTGCGTTTACCTCGTCAATTCGGAGTCAACCGCACGAGCCCCAGTTGCTGAGAATCACCGTGAGATCCGCACCGTTGATGACGCCGTCGTCGTTCAAGTCACCCTCGCACTGCTCACCGCGACATCCCCACTGGGACAGGATGATGGTCAGGTCCGAACCGGAGACCACCCCGTCCTGGTCGAGGTCGGCAGGGCAGAGATAGCGTTCGAGCAGGGGACCGGGCGTCAGATCCTTGCCGACCAATCCCGGGTGCTGTGGTGGGTACCGAACCGCCCGAAAGATCTTGTTGTCGGTGTTCCAGTAGTTCTGTCCCGGAAGCTCACCCTGGTAGAGGCGCCCGTCCTGGGTCAGGGGACTGTGGTATTCCCAGACGACCTCACCGGCGGGCGTCTGTTCGACGACCGTACCGAACCCCCCCGAGCATCCCAGGACGTTTCCATTCGGAAGACGCATTCCCCCGGAAATGAATCGTGAGAAGAAGTCTTCCGGTGGGTCTGTCTGAAAGATGGTGTCGGTCTGGTGGGGCATCCATGCTTCGCCTTCGACGATGGCGTAGGTCCCATCGGGCAGAAGTGGTGGAGTGAGTTCCTCGATGGTGGAGATCGCACCCTCCGGTCGATCCGCGCCGTTGTTGAAGACCGTGATGTTCCCCGCACCGGGTGTCCCGTCGAGAACCCACAGCGCGTCGTGGTTGCCCCAGAGAATTCGATCCTCCGGTCCACCTCGTCCGTACATCTGAGGATTCCCCCAGCGATAGAGCAGATCTCCGGCCGGTCCGGCCGCTTCTTCCGTGGTCGTGTCGTGGTCGATGATCCAGAGTTCGTTGAAACGAGGGCTTGAGATCACGATCTGGTCGAGTGTCTCGTTGTAGTCGATCGAATTGGCATGAATCCAGTCGGCTCTTTGGACGCTGAATGCGTTGAAGTCGAGACGTGTCGGCGCCTCGGAGGGTGTTCCATAATCGGCGGCATCCGGGTCGTGGTTCTGGACATGGTGGTCCCAGGTGCTCCACTGCCAGACGACTTCTCCGGTCGTCGGTCCTGTGGGTCGAATCTCGACGATTCGCTCGGCGAGGAGATGCGTGACATCTTCACCCAGAGTCTTCGGGTCACGTCCTTTCGCCAGGGCCTCCTCGAGTGAGTGGTACTCCCAGGCAAGAATCAGGACGTTTCCATTCGGCATCGGTTCGATGTCATGATGTTGGCGAGCTTCAGGATCGTTGTAGACGAATGACCAGAGCACTTCGTCATCCCAGCTCACGCGCTGCACCAGGCCGCCGTCACCAGGTTGGATGATCTCGGTTCCATTGAGCGGGCCCGGATCGAGTGCTCTGAGCAGGCTGCCGTCCTCCAGAAGGTAGGCCATGTTTCCTGGAACGTGGTCCGCCGTCCATTGATTGATGATGCGGCCTTCGAGATCGATCAGGTAGGTGCCGCCGCCTTTGAGTGAATCGATCAACGTGTATCCCTCGGATGCCCCGACTTCGTGTTGCAGCACCCCGATCGTTCGATCTTCTTGAGCGGATACGGTCGAAGCCATGAGAGGCAGCAGGATTGTGGCGCTCAGGATGAGTGCAGTGTGCTTGGGCATGTGCATCGTTCAATCTCTCTCTTTCGAAGAATCGATTTGCGAGATGAGTGTTGGCGGCAACAGAACGGTTCTCTGGCGCGTCCCATCGACTTCATCCCTCTGGTTCCTGTGACGTCATTCGGTAGGCCACATCGTTCAGTGGCCGATCCACTGAAAACATATCCCAAAGTCTGTTTCCTGCCTAGGGGCATGAAGGTGGGGGGGCAGAGCTCTTCCGCCGACGAATCGACGGATTTCTGTCCGACGTCACCAAATCACTTCAATCGTCTCATGGGGTCCGATGAAGGCATATTTCTGGAACTCTGAAAAGAGGTTGTCTTTCAGAAGTCGTGCCGATGATTTTGTGATGCCATCATGATTCCGACCATGCGCCATTCGCGCCAAGGCCGTTGCGTCCGAACAGCCGAGCACTGGTTCGTACGGTGTGGACCAGCATCAGGCCTGCGATCATCCTCGGATTCAGAAGAGTGCGAATCAGCATGCCTCGCGTCCGGTGCGTGCCCGGATGCGGTCCGATCAATTTCTTCGTCCGAAGTTCGAGGCTCGCGGCCCGCCATCGTGCCTGTTGATCGAGGGTGCCACGCCAGGTGTTCGCGAAGGAATGGGTCGCCACGCACCCGGACTCGAGAGCTCGTTCTGAATGCGCGAATCGGCTGAAAACATACTCATCATCACACGCGACCGGCGGAAAGGTGTCCCAACGTGAGCGACCCGCACGATTCACCGCGAAGATTCCGCCAATCACGACAGCTTCGCACACCCAGGGTGGACGCAGCACGCAGGATCCGAACAACCGTTCCTTCCAGTGACATCCGGGCGTGACGATCCGTCGTGGCGCCACCACTCCGGCTTTCTTTCCCAGGCCGAGCAGCCTCTCTTTCAGCAGTCCCACGTGTCCCGAAGTGATGCGGATGTCGTCGTCGATGTAGATCGTGATGTCGCAATCACCGGCGATCTCCTCTCCCGTGTTGAGTGCATCGGGTTTCGAGGGGGTGTCGAGAAACATGAGTTCCAGGCGTCGTTCATCGCTCGATGATCCGAGCCGTTGCAGCGTCTCAAGGGCGTGAACGATGTCCGGGTCCTGCTCGGCGCCATTGCATACCACCGCGATACAGGCTTCACCCAGCGACTCATCCGCCAGAAGTGTCTCGAGCAGCTCCGGAAGATCAGGATGGCACGCTCTTGTTGGAATGATGACCGCGGTTCGTGTCACCGTTCGAGCTCCGGATTTTCAGCGTCGCTGGTCTCTGGACTCGCACCCGCGGAGTCGTCCGTCGGCAAGGGGGGGTGGCCCAGAGGGAGGATCGTGATGACGACGAAGATGGCACCCACCACGATGAGGGCGATCCCCGGTCCTGGTGACGAGTCGGATTGAATGGCGTTCAGAAGAGTCACCAGACCGAACCCGAGTTGCGTGATTGCGAAGATCGCCTTCGTGCTGACCCACCAGCTCGTGCCCAACGGTGACCGCGGATGCACGCGTTTGAGAAAGTCTTCCCAGCTTTCGAAGTGGTTCTCTGTCTCGGCATCGAGGACATCCTCGAAGCATCGCCGGATCTGAACGTGACGAACGCCGTTGTGCAGCCAGATCTGGCCAAGCACCGTGTTCTGGATCACGATTCTGAGGTTGACTTCACGTCGCGCCTCCCAGCCCGCCTGATCACGAAGTCGTTCGCCACGTTCCAAGTCTTCATCCTTCATCGCCATGCACCAAGCTTCCCAAAAACCTGAGCTGAGCACCACTTGAATACGAAGAAATGTCTGTCTGTCAGGGACCAGCTCCGGCAGAGCGAACTGCAAGGGATGCTATCGACCAGTTTCCGAGGTTGAAAAAGAAGACCGGCCGGGTCTTGAGTGCACCCGGCCGGTCGATCGTTCTGGAAAATGTTCGTGATTCAGTCCCACTGACCCCACACGGAGATCAGGAGCGAGAGGTCCGCTTCGGCACAGGCGAATCCCTGCGAGGTGACGGGTCTGCAGTCATCGTTGCAGACCTCGATGATGCAGTTGCTCCTGTCATCTGCGAACCGTGCGTCTGAAATCTGATCAGGCACGTCGCCGCAGACCAGATTCCATCCAAGTTCCACCTTGCCTGGGAAACGGTGTAGTTGGTGTGTGTGATCCCACCCGAGTGCCGTCTGCACGAAGAGTCGTGCAGACGGCCACGGATCGACGGGTTGTGGTGTCAACTTGGTGGGCGGTACTGGCAGACACCCCAGCTGTTCAGAAGGACCGTGAGATCCGCACCATCCACCGTGCCGTCTTCGTTGAGGTCGGCCTCGGCACAGTTGAATCCCGGAGGGTCGACGATGCAGCCCCAGCGGGCGATCAGTTCGGTGAGATCTTTGGCACCGACCACGGCGTCGCCATCGATGTCGGCGGGGCAGGTCACGAACGCGCAGCTTTCGTTGCACACGTCGTTGATGCAGTTGCCGCCCTGGTCGGTGAAGTCACCGAAGACCTGGTTCGGAGCGTTCTCACAGACGCTGGTGCCGCCGAGCAACGGAGTGCTGCTGTAGTGGCTGTAGATGCCGCCGCCATAATCGGCGGCGTTGTTCACAACCAGGCACTCGGTGAGGATGGGGGAGCTTTCGTAGTTGTACATCCCGCCACCGGAGTCGGCGACGTTCAGACTGAAGGTGCAGTTGGTGAGGATGAAAGAGTAGGAGTATTCGTTGTGCATCCCGCCGCCGGTTTCCGCGGTATTCGACTCGAACACGCAGTTGATCAGGCTGGGCGAGCTGCGGTCGTTGTGCATTCCGCCGCCGGTTGCCGCGCTATTCGACATGAACACGCAGTTGGTCAGGCTGGGCGAGCTTCGGTAGAGGTGCATCCCACCGCCACCGGTTTCCGCGGTATTCGATCGAAACACGCAGTTGATCAGGCTGGGCGAGCTTCGGTAGAGGTGCATCCCACCGCCACTGGTATCGGTGCGGCCGTTCTGGATCACCAGATTCTCAAACACGGTGGTGGAATCTTCCTCATTGTTGCAGCGAATCAGCTGGAGCGTGTCCTGTCCATCGAGGATGGTGATGGGCGCTCCCTCCGCATTCACGCTTCCACGCAGCGTGATCGACTTTCCGAACAGTTCCAGAGGTCTTTCCGGCTGGTAGGTTCCACCGGCAATGGTGATGATCGCACCTTCCGCCGCCGCATCAATCGCGTTTGAGATGGTGGAGTATTCATCGGGAACCTGCAGATTCAGGTCGTCCGGAACGTTGCAGTCCGGAGTGCCGTCGCCATCGGAGTCGACGCACGTGTGCGAGATGCAGTTGCCGCCGCCGTTGGCGACCGGGCCGACGATCTGGCCACCCGGATTTTCGCAGACCACCGTCGCGGTGAGGAGGAGGGTGCCGAAGGAGGAGTACACACCTCCGCCACTGTCTGCAGAGTTGCTCGTGAACTGGCATCCGGTGATTTCGGGTGAGCTGGTGGAGTTGTACATTCCGCCGCCGAATTCCGCGGAGTTGTCAGTGAACCTGCATCCGGTCAGAGTCGGGAAGCCGCCGGAGTTGTACATCCCGCCACCGCGTTCCTGGACTGAATTGCCGATGAACCTGCAGTCGGTGAGGGCGGGGCTGGATCCGGACTGGTTGAACATGCCACCTCCCTCTTCCGCCGAGTTTGCTTCGAACGTGCAGTCGTCCATCACCGGATTGCTGGAGATGTTGCACATCCCTGCGCCTTTTTTGGGGCTCGAGTTGCCGATGAATGTGCAGCGGGTCAGGGTTCCCTGGCTCTGTCGGTTGTACATTCCGCCTCCCTTTCCTATGGAGGAAGAGACGGAGTTGTTGGTGAACGTGCATTCGACGAGGGAGAGCTCGCTGGAGCTGGTGTACATACCGCCACCTCTGAGTTCCGCGGAGTTGCCCTCGAAGAGGCAGCCGACGAGTTGAGAGGTGCTGCCGGCGGTGTTGTACATGCCGCCGCCTTCATCCCCGGCGTGATTCGAGGTGAATATGCACTGGTTCAGGATGGCCTGGCATTCCCAGTTGGACATGCCTGCGCCACTCTCCTCGCTGGTGTTCCCCGAAAAGACGCAGTTGGTGAGGGTGGGGGTGCTTTCTGCAAAGCTGTACATGCCGCCACCATTCTGGGCCGAATTGCCGGTGAAGGTACAGTTCGTGAGGAAGGGACTCGAGTTGAAGTCGTTGTATATTCCGCCCCCGCTAGCCGCTGAGTTGTTCGTGAAGCTGCAGTTGGTGAGCACGGGTGCACTGCCCCTGACGTTGAACATTCCCCCGCCGACCGTGATCGACGAGTTGTTCATGAACGTGCAGTCGGTGAGCGTGGGCGAGGCGCCGCCCTCGTTGTACATGCCGGCCCCGAGTTCCTCGGAAGCGTTGTTGATGAATCGGCAGTTGGAAAACGACGGGTTTCCACCTTGGTTGCGAACCGTCCCCCTCCCTTGTCCGACGGCCGAGTTGTTCTCGAACGTGCAGTTGATCACGGTGGGGCTCGCCGCATTCGTCCAGAGTCCTCCGCAGACTTCGCTGCGCCCATTCTGAAAGACGAGCTGGTCGAGGACCGTGTCCGGACCGACTGCGATGCACCACATCGCTTCGGTCTGGTCCTGACCGTCAAGGCGAGTCAGTAGTTCGCCGGTCACGGTGTCGATCGTCCCCCGCAGGGTGATGTTCTTGAAGATCTTGATGGGAGCGCTCAGCAGATAGGTCTCCCCGGAGACCTCGATGACGTCCTTTACGTTGGCTGCATCCAGGGCGGATTGAATGTCGACGAAATCACAGCTTCCATCCTGGCAGACACTCAACGTATCTGCATGAAGTGTGGCATTCAGACTGGTGCTCAGTCCGATGCCGGCGCACAGGAAAAAGACAGGGGACAACGCGTGGTGCCCTCGGTGGGCACACTTGGTGGTGGTTTGCATGATGTTGGACTCCCGGTTGATGCTCTGACACGAAGATGTCGTGTGACGCTTCTCGTCAACCATTCGAACCTGTCCGTCGATGGGATGCACTGCAGTCATCAATTCACTCCGAATATCAAGCACCGTGACTGAATCGTCAGTCCCAAGTGCCTTGGTTTTCATCACCTTCCAACGCATGTCTTCGAGTCATGTCCCTGCCGTTCCGTTTGTTCACTCACACCCCCAGTTGGCAAGGAGTGTCGCAAGGTCGGAACCGCCCACCGTGCCGTCGCCGTCGATCGCGAGATTGCCGCGGAAGGCGCATTCGAGAAACGCCGGGCTGATCGAGAAGTTGTGGACCGCGCCGCCTTCGTCGCCCGCGATGTTGCCGGTGAACTCGCACTGCACGTACGTGGGAACGAGCACCGAGCTGCCCGGTTCGGCGCTGAAGACCGCGCCACCGTCCCGGCCGGCGGTGTTCTGGGTGTAGGTGCAGTGGTTCTGGGAAGGGGCGCTCAGTTCGGTGTAAAGCGCGCCGCCGCTCATCGTCGCGCTGTTGTTTTCGAAGTGGCAGCGAACGAGGGTGGGGTTGCTTGCCAGTTGCATGCTGGTGATGGCACCTCCGTAGTAGGCGCTGTTGCCGAGAAAAGTGCAGCCGTGGAGTTCCATCCAGCTGCCGGAGGCGTAGATCGCACCGCCGATCCCAAACCCGACGTTGTTGTTCGTGAAGGTGCAGTTCTCGAGACGGGGGCGGTTGTCGTTGCCGTCCTCATCCCAGTTGCAGATCGCGCCGCCGTACTCGGCGCTGTTGTTCTCGAAACGACAGTCGACGACGCGGGGGCTGCTGCCGCCGCGGTTCCACATGCCACCACCGAAGAACTCCCAGATCTCGACCTGTTCGTTTCCGTTCCAGTCGTACCAGGTGGGGAAGCAGTGTCTGATTGTGAAGCCCTCGATCACCGTGGCGTTGGTCTCTCCGCTCTGGCAGAGAATGCCGCGACGCCTGATCGTGCCGTCATTGCCGTCGATGAACGTCACGTCGGGACCGTCGGTGGCGTACAGCCTGACCGCGCGTCCTTTCATGTCGACCACTTTGTCATCCGCGGAACCATAGACCCCGGGTGACACGGCGATTTCATCGCCGTCGGACGAGGCGTCGATTGCTGCCTGAATGGTGGGGTGGTCTCCGGGAACCGTCAGGGTGTCGGCGTGTACTGACACCGCGATCAGGGCGGCCAAGGTGGCTGTGGGGAGCGCTGGTCTCGACATGGTGCTCATTCTCCAGAGGTGGGTCGAGTGTACGTTGGATCAGGCCTGTTCCCAACCGGAAGTTTGAACATCGGCCGATCCAACCCGCCCTGATCGCATCAGAGCGGCCTCGTTATGATGACTCCAGAGAATCGACGTTCGTTTCGCCTGCACCCGCTTCCCCTCGAGAACGGAACCATCATGAAGAACGAAGTGAGTCAGCTGCGCGGCCGCGAATTGATCGACGAGCCTCTTGGCAACAAGGGCACCGCCTTCACCGAGGCGGAGCGCGACGAACTCGGTCTCTACGGCCTGCTCCCGCCCCATGTCGAGACCTTGCAGGATCAGGTGGACCGTGAGTACGAGACGTTCGTGTCGCTCCCGAGCGACGAGGCCAAGCACGTCTTTCTGCGGGAGATTCAGGACGACAACGAAGTCCTCTTCTA
>NYVB01000057.1 GCA_002684315.1 Planctomycetaceae bacterium
TTCAGATCCCAGGTGTGTCGATCGCCTCGCTCGGGATCGTTCGGGTGTCGATCAAGCGCGCCGGACCAGGGTGATTCGGTCCAGTAGGGACGCGTGGGATCGAGGGCACGGCAGCGTTCGGGAAGCAGCCGGGTCCAGTACTCGATGCCGATCGCCTGATCGGGGTCCATGGCCTCCCGCCACCCCCAGGAAAACCAGGCAAGCAGGTCCTCGTTGCCACCACACCAGAGCACGATCGAAGGATGCCGCGCGAGACGACGGATCTGGGCGTCCGCTTCCTGTTCCACCTGACGCGCGAAGGCGTCATGTTCGGGATAGGTCGCGCAGGCGAACATGAAATCCTGCCAGACGAGCAGTCCCAGTTCGTCGCAGCGTTCGTAGAACCGGTCGCTCTCGTAGAGTCCGCCGCCCCAGACACGGATCATGTTCATCGCGCCGGCACAGGCAGCCTCGAGCAGAGGGCCGAAGTCCTCTTCGGTCTGACCGTGCGGAAAGAGACGGGAAGGAATCCAGTTGGCCCCACGACAGAAGATCGGTTCGTCATTCACCTTCAAGGCGAATCGACCCTCCTCGGGATCGAACTCGAGCTCGGTGGTGCGCAGTCCGGTCCGGATCGTTCGTGAATGACCACCCTCGAGCGTGACTTCGATCTCCACGAGCGGTTGCTCGCCCAGATCTCTCGGCCACCAGATGGGAGGGTTCTCGATCTCCATCACCAGTCGACCGATTCCTGAGCATCGTGCGAGCACACGACTTTCCGAGTCACGGACGACGACGATCGCCGACACCTCGGGCCCGTCGAGATCGAAGTCGAGTTCCAAGCGACAGTGCGTCGAATCGAGGGCGGTGACATGCGGGCGGATCGCATCGATGCGAGTTCCCGTCCAGGCTTCGATGGCGACATCACCCGCCAGACCGCAGGTCGGACAGCACGGTCCCCAGTCCCACCCGAAATTGCAGGCACTCTTGCGGATCTGNGANAANGGNCCCCANGCNCCNTCGGCNTTGACCGGACGCTTTCCGNNCNTNGACTCGCGACGCTCNGCTTCNNCNAGNGGNCCCTTCANCATNACTTCNAGAAGATTNCGNCCNGGACGNATCACCNNNGAGACNTCNAGTCGNACCGGNACGTACTGGGAGTCGACCNTTCCGANNCGNACNTCNTTNAGTCGNACNTTTCCNACNGCNTCCAGTGAATCGAAGACGAGCTCCACCCGCTCCTGCTCGCAGAGCGACTCCGGGACATCGAAGACCCGCCTCCATGACCAGTCGCATCGACCCACGAACGTCTGCGCGGCTTCCCCGCCGGGCGCATCGGGGTGCGGAATCACCTTGGCCGCGATCAGAGCATCGTGCACGCTTCCGGGAACGATCGCGGGACAGGCGTGTCCCCCACCCGTGAGCGTCCAGGCCGAACCGCTGAGTGATGTCCGGATCATGTGACGCGCCCGTCATCATCTTCGTCGGGAACGTAGGCTTCGAGACGTTTGAACATGCGACGCAGATCGCGGAGACCACCGATGAAGAACCAGGTGGTCACGATCGCGGCGACCGCGAAGGCNAACCAGGTCCACCAGTGCCAGTACCCNAGCCACCACTCGGCGGTGAGTCCGTATCGGTAGGCGTAGATCGTCACCGCGATGAAGATCACCGTGAAACANGCGGGCCAGAGCAGCGTGATCGCGGTGATGAATCTGTCCCAACCGGTCATTCGACGATCGAACCCCAGTCGTTCCAACCAACTGCCTCGGGTGACCGCAACCACACCATCCTCCTCGGAGGCATGAATGCCACGATGAAGCAACGCATCCATGTCATGGGGAGCACGTCCACGAAGCATGGCGATCAGCGAGATCGACACGTAGAGCGAGACCGAAACCAGGATCGACCAGAACATCATCACCTGTCCGGTGACCTCGTTGCGCACGTAGGCGAAGACCGAAAGAATCGTGCCGTATGGCGAGGCCTCGGAGAGCGACATCTCGAATGGTCGTGCGTCCGTACCGAAGACGGCGGGACCGGCATTGGACCTGACATAGGAACCATCGCCCCCCCAGGGACCGGCGATCGCCGCTTCGGCTGGCGTGTCGCCGTCACCGGCGTCGAGCAGTTTCACGCGAAGCGCGAGTGGATCGCCTTCCGCAGGTCGCCAGACGTCTTCCTCCAATGGCAGCCCGATTCGATGCGTGGTGTCGTCGACGGTGACCGTCAGCACCGGACCGGGGTGGACCACCAGCGGATCCAGTTGCTTGAGCACGATGCCGCCACCGGAAAGCGTCATGCCGGCGATCATCGCCGCCCATGCGGCGCCGGTCGTGCCGTGCTTCCAGTAGAGGCCACCGATGATCGCGCTTCCGGCACCCCCGATGAAGACCGCGCCGGTCAGCGCGAGGAACATGGCGATGTATTGATTNGGCTCGTAGAGCATGCTGAAGATGAAGGCGAAGACGGCGACTCCGAAGATCGAGGCCTTCAAGAGAAGCAGGTGCGCTCGTTGAGAGAGTGGTTTCTTGCGGAAGGGAAGCACCACGTCCTGAATGAAGATCGAACCCCAGGAATGAAGATAGGTGTCATTGGTCGAGATGAACGCGCCGAGAAGCGCCGCGGCNAAGAGACCGAGCAGGCCCTGAGGGAGAAGCAGCGCGGTCGCCACCGGAGTCCGAATCTCCGAGGCGAGCGCGTCGGTCGCCTGAGCCGACGTGACCGCCAGGACCTGTTCCGCCTGAGCGGCGTAGGCAGGGTCGGTCATGACCACGCGAATCGCGATCGGCAGCACGAGCGTGATCAGCATCAGCACTCGAAAACGCCAGCCGTTGAGGATGTTCGCCATCTTGGCTTCATGCGCGTCGATCGCGGCGGCACGATAGCCGCTGTCCCCCTGCCATCCGAGCATCCCGTAGAAGAGGACGATCACGCTGATGACCCAGTACCAGATGTTGAAGTTCTCTTCGCGACCGAGGTCCATCGGATCGACCAGCGACTTCCCGGGAGGCCCCGCCAGCAGCGTCTCGGAGAACGTGCTCCAGGGAATCAACCAGAGGAGGTAGGCGATGACGGCGAGGAACACGACGTTGGCGAAGGACCCCTGCAGAAAGTCGGTGACGATGACCGCCACCTGACCTCCGGCGAAGACGAAGAACAACGCCATTCCAAGCATGCACGCCATGAACAACGGGAAGACCTCGAGCGACATCCCCGCGATGACGATTTCAGAGGGAAGCCCCAGCAAGGCGATGAAGAAACGTGCCGCGACCGCAGGAAAGATTCCGTAATTGATGATGCCGGAGACGAAGGCGACGAGACCGGCGAACACTCGGAACTTCCGGCTGTAGCGCATCTCGAAGAACTGGGCGAGCGTCATCGCACGGGTCTGGCGATAGCGGTAGATCACCCACCCCGAGAGCGCGATGATGATCATCGCGGGACCTTCCATNAGNCCCCACCAGATCGAGGTGTAGGCGACGTCGTAGTTCTGCTGCCAGTACCAGACGAGAGANATGACGCCGAGCTGGGCCATGCCGAAGGCGACGGCGATCAAATAGCGACCGGCACAGCGGTTGGCCGCGAGAAAACCGGAAACACTCGACGCGTGACGGCGCGTGCGCTGAACCGCAAAAAGCAGCGCTGCCACAAAGCCAAGAAGGATTACCCAGTCGAGTACCGACATCGTCATGTCACCAGTCTAATCGGTTTCGTCCGAATAACCTCGGCGGTGATTTGCTCCTGCATGTTCAGGTGATATCGTCAACTAAAGAAGGATGTCGATTCGTTCGACATAAGGACAGTCATGAACCGAGCCAGCCTCACACATCGAATCTGCGCGCTCCTGATCGCCTGCTGGATTCCCTTCTGCTGCTGCACGCTGAAAGCTGCCGCGGTGATGGCGGCCGGTCCGAGTGCCGACGGGGCCCCAGTGACGTTNAGCTGCTGCAGCCAGAGCAGCTGCTCGAAGACCTCCGACCAGGACCAGGATGCGCCTCTGGAGGATGGACCCTGCACCGATTGCTGCATCAAGGTCGCGCCCGAGGCACCCACCACACCTGATTTTCAGATCGACCAGATCGGCCGGGAACTTCCGTCCATCGAATCGATCGAAGACAGCTGGCTTCAGCACGCCAGCCACCGTCTTTCGTGCACGGCGACAAGTCCACCCGATCCGCCACCCGCGGANCTCGTGGCGCTGCACTGCCAGCTCCTGGTCTGAACACCATCGATTGACTGCACCCCCACGCCGACGAGGAACGTCGACGTGGACTGTTTCATCGATTGTTCAGATCAAGGAATTCACATGACCTTCATCAAGAGTGCCACAAGGCATCTCATCGCAGCATCCGGCGTGCTCGCCACCATCGTTCTGGTGGGATGCATCAGTGCGAACCCTCTTCCCGATCGAAACCAGGCCGCACGCCTCGCCGATGGGCGGACCGGCAGCGACCTCCCGATTCAGGACGCCTGGGCGCTCGATTTTTCGCAGGCCAGCGATGCCTGGGACGGGATCGCCCCCCTCACCATGGACACCGCGATCACGGTCACGCTTCAGAACGATCCGGATCTCAGACTGGAACTGACCAGAGTGGCACAGGCCCGGGCGGATCTGGCCCAGTCGTCACTTCCGCCGAATCCGGTGATCGGGATCGCGATCGGCGCGCCCATCGATGGCGGAGGAGGCGCACCGGCGATGGTCGAGTTGATGCAGCAACTCACCTGGCTCTGGACCATGGACGACCGGATCGATCTGCAGGATGAACGCCTTGCTTCGGCGATTCTTTCCGCGGCACAGCGCACGGTCGACCGCGCCAGCGAGGTCCGGACCGCCTTCGCGCGAGCCCTCGCCGCTCGAGATCTGATCGAGATCGAGACCGCCTACATCGAGACCACCGCGGGAACCTACGAACTGGTCAAGGCACTCGCCGAAGTCGGAGAACTTCCCATGGTCGACGTCGACCGTGCCTTGATCGATCAGCGAAGCGCGGAAGCCGACAGGATCGATGCCCGGCGAGAACTGAGAAACCGAAAGTTCGAACTGCTCCGCCTGATGGGCTGGGCGGATCAAGACACCCGCTGGACGCTTTCCGGCGCGCTGGAAGATGGACAGGATGATGGTGTTCCGAATGAGGTCGACACCATCCATCGAGCGTTGACCGTCCGGCTGGACATCGAAGCGACCCGAAGAAGAATCGAAGCCGCGGAAGCTGACGCACGTCTGGCCGGGCTGAGTCGCATTCCCGAAGTGGGCGTCGGCCTGGGCTGGAGGCGCAACTTCAGCGACCGGCAGGCACTCACACCGGGCGCGAGCATCTCGATTCCGATTCTGGACGATGGCTATGCACGAATCGCCGGGGCTGCCGCCAGACTGGATGCAGCGCACCTCGCCCTCGCCGTGGCGGAGGAGAACGTCGTCGAAGAGGTTCGATTGAATCTGAACCAATGGCTGCAAGCTCGTGAACAGGTCGAAGCCTATGACGTCGGACTCGTCAGCGCGGCCCGTAAGGTGGTCAGTCGATCTGAAAGCGCGTTCAAGGCGGGTGCGGTCGATGCCACCGAACTGCTGCTGACGCAGCGCAGACTGATCACCCTCGAAAGACGCCTCCTCGCGGAGCGCCTCGATTCGGATCTCGCCTGGATCAAACTGGAGAACGCCGTCGGCGGCTCCTTCGAACTTCCCCTCGAGACACCTCACGTGCAGGTGGAGAAGAACTCATGATGAAGAAACCCACACTGACCGAGATCGCCTCCGATGAGGCACGAAACATTCCACGACCACCGGTGAGATGGTTCACACGCTTCGGACTTCCGATCGCGATCATCGCCGCCGCGGTGATGGTGCTGCTCATCACGGGATGGAACGCCGTCGTGCCGGCACGGGGCGTGACCGTGATCTCGACCGCGGTCCGTCCGGTGGAAACCACCGTGCGCGACCAGAAGATGCCGACCTCCGCGATCCAGGCACCGGGATGGGTCGAGCCGGATCCGTTCGCGACGTTCATCCCCGCTCTTGAAGAAGGCATCATGAA
>NYVB01000058.1 GCA_002684315.1 Planctomycetaceae bacterium
GAAGTCGGGGTGGCCGGTCATCGGGCAGACGGAGGTGAACTCCTCGTGCCGGTGTTCGATGACGTAGGGCTCGGCTCCGGGGTTGTCGAAGAACTCGAGNATCTCTTCGGCGATCGGTCGCATGGCGTGTCCTGTGGGGTCACAGCGGATAGGTCGTCAGCAACTGGACGACCTTGGGCTGCTCAGGGTACACGCGAAGGCTCGCTCGGAACGCATCGCCCGCCGCCTCCCGGGCCGCGGCCTCGGTGCGATCGGAACGAAGCCACTCGTTGAGTTCGTTGACCCCGATGCCGTTGAGGGCGGGCCAGTATTCGGAATCGAGCTCGACGGCTCGACGATAGCTCTCGAGGCTCCCGTCGTAGTCGCCCTGCCTGAANTAGGCNCGGCCGAGCCGCTCCCACGCCTGCGGGGCCGGTTCGATGGCGACGAGGACCTGTCCGGCGTTGATGGCTTCCGCGAATCGCTCTTCGCTGGCNTAGCACTCGACGAGACTTCGAATGACCGCGGGTTCGTTGCCCAGGAGCTCCAGGGCGATCTCGAAGGCGTCGATCGCGTCGCTCATCCGGTCGACCCGCATGTAGGCCTCGCCGAGATCGGCGCGTGCCCGTCCGTCGTCCGGGGCGAGCACCACCGCCTGCTCGGCGGGTGCGATCGCGTTGGATGCCATGTCCAACCCCAGATACGAGCTCGACATGCCCACCAGCGCCTCGACGCTGTTCGGATCGACGACCAACGCCTGCTGATAGGCGCGGATCGCTTCGCGGAGTTTTCCGAGGACCTGGAGCACCTCGCCGTAGCCCATCTGGGCTTCGAAACTTCTCGGGTCGAGTCGGGTCGCCCGGGCGAACGCCGGTTCGGCNCGCTCGTACTCGCCGAGATCCTCGTAGGCGACGCCGATGCCGACGTAGGCGACGGTCAGTGAGGGGTTCTCGTCGAGGAGTTCCTCGAAGATCTGGATCGCCTTCTCGTGATCACCGGACTCGATCGCGGCGCGACCTTCGTCGTTCCGGAAACTCTGGATCGCCGTCGGCTCCCGGACGTCGGCGACGACGCGGGTGGGCGCGGGCAGCGCGAACGAGTCGTCGGACTGATCGTTGCCCCCACTCTTGCACGCAGCGAGCGCGAGGGGCAGCGAAAGGACGATGAGAAGTGGGTTCTTGGACATGGTTGATTCAAGCCTCGGGTGCGGAGGATCAGTCCTCCACGTGTCTTCCGTCGGCATAATCAGGCACGAGGTGACAAGGAACCCAGCATTTCGAGGTTGATCACGTCCCAACTCCGGCCATCGACCTCCCCTTCCTTCTCCGTTTCAAGAACCATCGGGATCTCCTGCCACGCGGAAACCCCGAGNACGGCCTCGAAACAGGGGATTCCACAGGTCCCATGTCCGATATGGGCATGCCGGTCCTTCCGACTGCCCAGATCACCGACCGAGTCGTTCAGATGAACCGAGATCACCTGATCGAGCCCGCAGGTCGACTCGAGTCGGTCGAGCACCGCCTTCGCCTTCGTCGCCGTGGACATGTCGTGGCCCGCGGCGACCGCGTGGCAGGTGTCGAAACAGAATCCGACCCGTTCCGGGGCCGCCACCCGGTCCCGGATCCAGGCGAGTTGGCCCGGGTCGTACCCGAGATTGGTCCCGCTTCCCACCGTGTTCTCGAGCGCAGTCCGGACCTCGAACCCCCGCGTCTCCCGCTCGAGCCGGTCGAGCGCGGTCACGATGCGGGCCAGTCCCTTCTCCTCCGCCGTCGTCGGTTCCGCCCCCAGCACGTTCGGCTCGCCGGGCTTCCGCTTCGACTCGAGATGAGCGCCNGGATGCGCGACGCAGGTTGGAATCCCGAGCGCNTCGCATCGTTCGAGTTCGTCGCGCTGGAGCGTGACCGACTTCTCCCATCCCTCGGAATCCGGCGACGCCATGTTCACGAGGTAGCTGTTGTGACTGACCACGCGATTCGGTCGATCGCCCCAGCCGAGCCGTTCGATGCCCGCCTTCCACGCGGCGACGTCGGCGGCGGCGAGCGGTTTCGATTTCCACTGCCGCTGGTTCTTGGTGAACACCTGCACGCAGTCGCATCCCAGCGCTTCGACCGCTTCGAGCGCGTGGTGCATGCCACCCGCGATGGAGAGATGCGATCCGAGCCAGGGGCCGCGTCCGCGCCCCGCCTCCGGGCGATCATCCGTTTCGTTCGTCTTCCTGGCCACGTCTCATGTTCCTTTCCGTCGCTTCAGATCGTTTCGTCACCCATCCATCCGTCGTACATGCTCGTCGAAATCCTTCTCCGCCTCCGCCAGTCTCGCGTCCCGACGCGCTTCGAGATCCTCGTGGTGGGCTCGATGCAGCAGGCTTCGAACCGACGATGCGAAGACGAGGACATCCGCGAACAGGACGATGGCACCCCAGCCGATCGCCCCGATGAACGCCGCCAACGCGAGCTTGGGGCCCGTCGCCGCGATGCCACCGGGCGGCAGGAGTCCGGCGAAGTGCGAGCCGAGCACCAGCACCACGCCACCGATCGTGAGCAGAAAGGCCCACGGTGCCGCCTCGAGATTGCCCTGGGCGAGGTCGTCCTGCAACCACCAGGCGGTCCGGCGACCGAACACCGTCGCGACCACGCCGGTCACCAGCACCACCGTGATCGAACCCGCCTCGATCATCGCGCGACCGGGAACGCCCGGCAGCAGCGCAACGACGACGAGTCCCGCGGCCCCGAGCAGGATGACGATTCGAACCACNAGCCGAATCCTCCGGAACGGGCCACCGGAATCCCGTTCGGGATCCATCTCCCTGCTGGTCCGGAACCACACGCCGACCACCGTCGCGGCCGCGGCGGGAATGACGAACCAGACCGGAAACGTCCTGATGATCGAGATCGCGACGACGAGGAATCCGATCTGGGCGATGGCGATCACGCCAGCCCGCCAGATGACGCCCACGATCGTCGAATAGGAGGACCGGGCGAGGGAGTCCGCGTCGCGAACTCTTCCACCCGCGTCCCGAGCGCCGCACTCGGGGCAACGCGAACGTTTCGCAAGGCCCGTGAGGTCGTATCCACATCGTCCGCACTTCGCCGAGCGCGACTCGTTCGAACGCCGGACCTCGGGAGACGCCGGCATCGGCGTCAACCCACGACGGCCNTGGCGTGGCGGACGGCGTTTCGGAACATGGCGAGGCCCGGCGTGTCGCCGGACCGGACGGACGCCTCGAGTCGGGTCCAGGTCGGATGCTGGGACCAACGCGTGTATCGCTCCGGATGCGGCATCAGGCCGAAGACCAGGCCACTGGCATCGCAGATCCCCGCCACCCGCCCACGCGAACCGTTGAAGTGGTCCGCCTCCGTGTACCGCAGGGCGATCCGACCCTCGGACTCGAGGGCCGCNGTCGTCTCGTCGGTGGCGACGAACCGACCTTCACCGTGCGCGGAGGGAAGNANCATCGCCTCGGCGGGGACATCCCCGAGCCCCGCGGTCCAGATGCAGCGGGTCGATTCGGGAATCTCGACGCCGGTCCACACGTCGTGGAATCGCCCGCGTTCGTTCGGGGCGAGGGCGACCGCCGGGACCGCGGGCTCCGTCGGCCACGATTCCCCGTCGGCCGGACCCGGCAGCAGGCCGGCCTGGACCGCGATCTGGAAGCCGTTGCACGGCGCGATCATCGGGACGCCGCGATCGATCGCGGCGGCCAGTGCCGGATAAAGGCCACGGCGGATCAACTGGGCGAGCACCCGGCCCGCGCCGCCGTCGTCTCCGTAACTGAATCCCCCGGGCAGTCCGATCAACGCGAATCGATCGACGAGCGCGGGGCGTTCGATCAGGTCCGAGAGCAGGATCGATTCGGGCGACGCGCCTGCGGCTTCAAAGGCGAGGGCGAGTTCGCCGTCGCAGTTGATGCCCGGCGCCGTGACNACCAGCGCCTTCGGTCGCTCGTCCCGGCCGTGCTCGTCGTTCATGCCGTTTCCACCATGCTTGTCGGTCATCGATCGCACCCCCGCTTCCAGGCATCCTCGAACCGTGACGCGNCGTCGGATGCCGATCCGAGATCGGCGGCCGAGACCGAGATCCCCCCACCATCCGACCCGGTCTCGACGAACGTCCCGACGACGCCATGCGGAATCCCCGCGAAGAGACGTTCCAACGCCGGGAGATCCGACTCGGCGACCTCGAGGAGGTACCGGGAGTGGTTCTCGGCGAACGCGCGGGCGACCGAAGAGACGGCGCCGCCTTCGACCGGCACCGCGTCGAGATCGAATTCGAGACCGAGACCACCCGCGAAGGCCATCTCGATCGCGGCAGGCAGAATTCCGCCCTCGCTCGCGTCATGAGCCGACCGGACCAGCCCCTGACGAATCGCGTCGTGAACGANCCGCGCGATCCGGGGTCCCCGCTCGAGGTCGACCACCGGCAGTTCATCGACGCCCGCGGCGGGATCTCCACCGACCCGGAGATAGTGCGAGCCACCGAGGTGGTTCGTCGTCGTCCCGATCGCGAGCAGGCGGCTGCCGGGACGTTTGGCGTCCATGGTGGTCGCCAGTCGTTCCTCGGGAACGATGCCCATGCCGGAGATCAGCAAGGTCGGCGGAATTCGAATCGTCCGCCCGTCCTCGGTCGTGAACTGGTTGTTCAGGGAGTCCTTGCCGCTCACGAAGGGNGTTCGATACGCGAGACCGCCGTCGAGGCAGGCTTCGGCGGCGCGGACCAACGAACCGAGGTTCCGAGGATCGTCGCATCCGGGCCAGCAGAAGTTGTCGAGGATCGCGATGCGATCGGGATCCGCGCCGACGCAGACCATGTTCCGAACACACTCGTCGATCGCCGCCAGTCCCATGACGTANGGATCGCGGGCGAGNCCGGTGGCGAGNCCGTGNCCGATGGCCANNCCNNNCGGNCGATCNGGNACCGGACGNATCACCGCGGCATCCCCNGGGCCCGCGTTCGGNCCGACGAAGGGCTTCACCACGCTGCCACCCTGGACCTCGTGNTCGTACTGCCGCACGATCCANGCCTTGCTCGCGAGNTTCGGATGTCCCAGAAGCNNGGCCGTCATGTCGAACACCNCGGCGACATCNNNGANGGCNNGCNNNGNTTCCACNCCGNCGTCGTCGCCNCCGGCCTCGCGGGCGGCCCACTCGGGATCCCACACCGCCTCGCGGAGCGGCATGGGCACGCCGTCGTGCATGAACTCCATCGCGATCCGACCGACCTCGACGTCGCCCCAGTGGAGCACCAGTTCCCGGTCGGGCGTTCCGAACTCACCGAGATCGCACCACTCGACGTCGTGACGATCGCAGATCGCCGCGATCGCCTCGACGTTCTCCGCCGGCACCGCGAGCACCATGCGTTCCTGCGCCTCGCTGATCCAGACCTCGACCGGACTCAGGCCCTCGTACTTCAGCGGCGCCCGATCCAACCGGACCGCGGCACCGATCTTCTCGCCCATCTCGCCCACGGCGCTGCTGAAGCCACCGGCCCCGCAGTCGGTGATCGAGCTGAAGAGGCAGCCGTCCGGATGATCACGGGCCGCNAGCACCGCGTCGAGCGTGACCTTTTCGGTGATCGCGTTGCCGATCTGCACCGCGTGACTGAATTCATCGGCATGGGTGTCGGTCAGTTCCGCGCTCGAGAAGGTCGCGCCGTGGATTCCATCCCGGCCCGTGCGACCGCCCATCGCGATGATCCGGTCACCGGGCCGGGCGTCGCCTTCGATGAGGTCGCGAGGCATGACGCCGACGCATCCGACGTAGACGAGCGGATTGCCGATGTAGCGATCGTCGAACCACACGCCCCCGTCGATGGTGGGAATGCCCATGCGGTTGCCGTAATCCCGAACCCCGCCGACCACCTCGCCCAGGATGCGGTGCGGATGCAGGCAGCCCGTGGGGATCTCCGCGGGCGCGTCGGTCCCGACGCAGAACACGTCGGTGGCCGCGATCGGCTTCGCCGCCAGTCCCGTGCCCATGATGTCCCGGATGCAACCGCCGATCCCGGTCGCGGCGCCGCCGTACGGCTCGATCGCCGACGGATGGTTGTGCGTCTCGACCTTCATGCACACCGCGGTGTCCTCGTCGAACCCGACGATCCCCGCATTGTCCACGAAGACCGACAGGCACCAGTCGTCGAGGCCGTCCGCCATCAGCTGGTGCGTCGCGGCGGCGACGGTCGACTTCAGCAGGTTCTGGATCCGGACCCGCCCGTCGTCGCCGACCGAGTGGCCGGGCCGATCGGCCGCGGTGTCGCGAATCGAGAAACCGGAATCGCCCGCCGGCTCGCGGTACTCGATCGTCGCCTTCAGCGTCTTGTGAACGCAATGCTCCGACCAGGTCTGGGCGAGGGTCTCGAGTTCGATCTCGCGAGGCTCGCGACCGAGCCCTCGGTAGTGGGACTGGATCGCCCGCATCTCGTCGAGCGAGAGAAAGAGGTGGGCATCACGACTCAGTCGCTCGAGCCCCGGGTCGTCGAGTTCACACAACGGAACGTCGCGAACCTCGAACGGCTGCTGGTGGCCGACCGGGAACGACTCGGGGTGGTACGGCCCGGTGTGGATCGCATGGACCACCGGATTCGCGAGGAGGCGGGTCGCCAGCTCGCAACCGGCCTCCGCATCGATCCCGCCGAAGGTGTACCGCCGACCGGTCCGGACCGTGAGCGCGGGCGTGTCCCCGCCACCGAGCATCGCATGGATCGCGGTCGCGATCGAGGCGGCCGCGGGATCCATCACGCCGGGGAGCGGGTGCACTTCGATCACCACGTCGTCGGCCCCGACCGCCGCGGCGCCGATGACCGGCGACTGGGTCACGGGATCCGCGAGCAGTTCGTGGGCGATCATCGTGAGCGCCTGGCCGGTGAAAGCCCCCTCGATCAGATAGACCGCCGCGCAGTCGACCGAACGAGGGGTGAGCGACGCAGGCAGGCCCTCGATTTCACGACGCAGGGCATCCGCGGCCGGATCACCGAATTCGGCACGCCGATGGATCTCGATGCGGTGGACGGTGGTGGTCATGGTCGGGGACGCGGCGTTGGCAGTGGTCATTTCCGCGGCATTTTACGGGATCCGCCGCCAGGGGGCCGGCGGCAAGGATCAACTGGCGCCTGATCCCGGATCCTCCGGCATCCCCTGGGATCCAGGTCCGACGGCATCACGAAAACGCGGCCTCGTCGCCGAAGCGACGAGACCGCGTGAGTGGATCGAGGAGNCGGGAGTCGACCCGGCGCTGCTCAGAACATGAGCTGGACGTAGGTCCGGATGGTGTAGGCGTCGCTGACCGGCGTCGATCGGACGCCGGTCTCGATCGTGGTCCACGCGGGCGCGATCGACCGGGGGTAGTAACTGGCCGAGAAGCCCCACTTCAGGTCGTTTCCATCGAGATACCAGGTGCCACCGGCGGTGATGCTCTGGAAGCTTCCGGTATCCGCGAACGCACCGTAGAAATCGGAGGGGGCCGGAGGCGTGTTCGCGAGCGAACCCAGGTTCCCGTTGTCGACGACCTCCATGTAGTCGAAGCCGACGAATGCCTCGAAATCGGCGCTGAGGTACATCGAGCCGTAGAGGCTCGCCCCGAACATGGCGACGTTGCCCGCATCGAAGGTCGGGTTCGAGTTCCCGATCGGCTGGAAACCGAAGTAGAGATACGAGGCCGACGACGAGATGTTGTGATAGTAGGCGGAGGCGGTGATGCTGCCACCACCGAGGTTCCAGGTGAGATCACCCGTGAGTGCGAACCAGTCGTTGTAGCCGGAACCCGGCGTCTGGTTGTAGCTCGTCGGATTCAGCATGACCTTGCTCTGCTGCCAGTGGGCGCCAACGCCCAGGAGCACGCCCATCTCCGATCCCGGCGGAGACGTCATCGAATCGAACTCCTGCCAGTTGCCGGCGAGCTTGAATTCCACGCGGCCGGAGAATGCAAGCTCCGCCTGCGTGAAGTTGTAGGGCGAGTTCAGCGGCTGCGTGGTGCTGAAGTGATAGGTATCGAAGATCCGGTCGTTCGCCCCGTCACTGAACGCGACCCGCATCCGCGTGCTGTCACCGCTCCAGGCGAGTTCGACGCCCTGACTTCGGCCAAGACCCATGTGAAGTGCGACGGTGTTCCGCTCACCAGTCAGCTGGCTCGCGATCGGGACCTCCCAGCCTCGATCGAAGGGAAGCTTGAACTGGCCGAATCGCACGGCCCATCCGTTCCCGACCTCCTGAAGGATGTAGGCGTCAAGCAGTTCGAACGCACCGTTGGACGATCCGTTCTCCGGCGAGGAGGCGGCGACCGGCGTGGAGTAGAGCTGGATCGAGTTGGGACGCTCGTTGGCGAATTGGCCTTGAACGCGGAATCGAGTGTCCGGGCCGAAGACGTGCCCCTTGAAGTCGAGCCGCGCGTGCGGAATGTCGAAGCCACCTCGGCTGGTGACGTCGTCTTCCGGCCCGAACGCCGGCTGCTGCTGGCCCTGGTCATCGAAGGGCGGCCAGCCTTCCCGGATGCTCGAATCCATGTATCGAACCTGGACCATGCCGCCGACTTCAAGTCGGAATCGGCCGTCCGGGCTTGCGAGGAAGAAGCCATCGTCCCAGCCCGCGGTCATGCCGCTCGACTGGAGGCTGACCCGGGTCTCCGCATCCGCAAGGACGTCGGTGACCACGCCCCGGATCTGGCCGGCTCGCTCCTGGGTGAGCCAGTCGCTGGAGTCCGCGGCTTCGAGCTCGTTGACCCGTGTCTTCAGGGTCTCGTTCTGCTTCTCGATGTCGGCGAGGCGGCGTGCCATCTCCTCCATCGCGGTCGCGTCCTGCCCCTGGGCGGAAGCCGTCAAGAGCGTCGCGGTGACGCCCAGAAGCCCGCCCGTCCGTCCAATTCGCATCCTGCGCATGGAAAACCTCGTGATCTTGGTTGAGTGAATCCGTATCGCGTATATCGGCGAGCGGGCCGTTTCTCATGAGAAACCCGGCCCGGCAATCCCGAATCGGAAGAACGACCCCGGTCATACGACGAACGCCGACCGGCCCCGCATGGCGGAACCGGTCGGCGTGATCTGCNAAACCCGGATCGTTCAAGCGAGCGATCGCGGCCTCGGGAACGACCTCTGGATCAGAACAGGAGCTGCAACTGGGCCCGAACGGCCCACTGNCCATCCTGACCGGGCNCGTCGACCCGGAAGCCCGCACTGTTGGCGACGAAGNCGCCGGTGGCCAGTGATGCGAAGTTGTAGGTGAAGTCGGCGGTGAACTTCATGCTCCGATTGATGAACCAGTTCCCACCCACCGTGAATCCGTCGAAACGAGCGATTTCGGAAGCCGTGGGCGGGTCGTAGTCCATGTACTCGTAGCGAGCGAAGGCCTCGACCGACTCGGTCACGAAGTAACCACCCTGGATCGTGACGCCCCACGGATTCGTCGACTGCGAACCGGGCTCGTCCACGTTGGTCCACACNCCGGAGACGAAGAGGCTCGCCCCGGAAAGGTCCCAGGTGAAGTCACCGGTCACGCCGTAGACCTTGGTTCCTTCGGCGACGCCGATGTTCTGATTCGCCCGCTGGGTCACCGCCGCCACGCCNGCCATCATGCCGGCATCGCTGCCACGAACGCTGCTGAAATCCTTGAACTGGCTCCATTCACCGGAGAGTTTGAATTCCGCCCGGCCGGCGAACGAGTAGTTGGTGCTGGTCCTGTCCCAGTTGGTGTTCTGGCTGTTGGTGCGGCCGNGGCCGAATCCTCGGGAACCGATNCCNTCACCGGTCCAGACCGCGACCCGATACGCCTCGGCTTCGTANCCGACCTGGATTCCCTGCGCNTATCCCTGGTTGAAGTACTCGTTCACGATCGAACGCTCGACGGTGAGCTGCTTCGAACTGGAGACNAGCTCNTCNCGCATCCACGGGGCCTTGAACTGGCCGACCTTGATCGCGATGCCGTTTTCGAGCTTCTTCTGAACGAACGCATCCTCAAGCCGAAAGATCCCTCCGAGCCGTGTGAATCCCGCCTTCACCTTGTACGTCCAGGACTTGTCGAACACGTTTCCGGAGAAGGAAAGCTTGGTTCGACGATTTTCGAAGCCGTACGCGGTTCGCTGCGCTCCTGCGGAGTTCAACACCCAGCGCACCTGGACCTGACCACCGACCTTCAGCTTGAAGCTTCCGTCGGGCGTCGCGATGAAGAAGCCCTTGTTCCAGCCCGCNGTGGCNCCNGAGTCCTGGAGGCCGGNNCGATTCGAGGCATCCGAGAGCNCGTCGGTGACGACGCCTCGGATNTCGTTCGCGCGTCGCTCGGTCAACCAGTCCACATCGGATTCCCGTCGAAGCCCCGCGATCTCGCCGCGGAGTTCACGAATCTCCTCGGCGATCTGGCGCGCGGTCTCGCGCTCGACGTCGGGGCCCGTTTCCGGCCCGACGTCGGACGCGATGGCGGGCGATACGACGAGCACGACGGAGGTGATCACGACATGCGTTCGAAATGGCATTGATTTACTGATCCCTTGTTGAACCGCTCGCGGTCTTCTCCGTCTTCCCGACCTTCGGGAAGCACGCAAACCGAGCGGCTCGAGCGCGGGCATCTTGACAGGGGAACCTGGTTCTCGCTGCGATTGCGACGCAATTTCACCAACTAAGAACACTCGCTTCACCGGACCCGAACGCCACTGCCCGTTTCAGACCAAAAAAAAACCGGCCGGACCTCGCGGTCCGGCCGGCCGAGCCCTTGAAGCTCCACCCCCCGAGGGGGGTGGAGCGATCTTCGGGTGGATGAACTTCTGGATCAGAAGAGCAACTGCAGCTGGGCACGGAGGGCCCACTGGTTGTCGTTGTCGCCAAGATCGGGACGGAAGCCCGCACCGTTCAGCGCGGCGGCGTTGTTGGTGCCGGAGAGGCTCTTCAGGTTCCAGCTGAAGTCGGTGGTGAACTTCACGCCGGAGGCGAAGAAGTAGTTCACACCAAACGTCACGCCGTTGTACTTGTCAACGTTCTGAGCGTTCACGTTGTTCTTCACGTTGTAGTTCAGATACTCGTAGCGAGCGAACAGCTCGGCATCTTCGCTGACGAAGTAACCACCCTGGAGGGTGACGCCCCAGGGGCTGGTGGTGTCACCGGCGCCGGAGGGCTTGTTCTGAACCCAGACACCCGAGGCGAACAGGCTGGCGCCACCGAAGTCCCAGGTGAAATCACCCGTGATGCCGAAGACCTTGTTGCCAGCGGTCGCCGCGTTCGCGGCGGCTGCGTTGCCGTTGGAACGCTGGTAAATAACCGCGACACCGGCCATCATGCCGGCCTCTTCGCCCTTGAAGCTGGAGAAGTCGTCGAACTGGCTCCAGTCACCTGAGAGCTTGAAGTCGGCCCGAGCCGCGAACGCNTAGTTCGTGGGCGACGCCGACCAGGTCGTGTTACGGGAGTTGTAGCCCGCAGNGTCGAAGTTGTTGGCGCCACCGATGCCGTCGAAGAAACCGGCATTGATGCGGAAGGAGTCGGACTCCATGCCCCACTGGATGCCCTGCGAGTAGCCCTNGCTGAAGAGCTGGGCGACGANGGAACGCTCGGCAGCGAGCTGCATCGAGGCGTCGACGAGGACTTCACGAAGCCAGGGTGCCTGGAACTGACCGACACGAATGCTCATGCCGTTGTCCATCGCCTTCTGGACGTACGCGAACTCGAGGTCGCT
>NYVB01000059.1 GCA_002684315.1 Planctomycetaceae bacterium
CACCACGGCCTACTACAACAGCGGCAGCGACTACGGCTATCAACTCAGCCAGATGCCTGACTTCGATCAGCGCCGCAACGGGCTGGCGACAACATCCGGCGGATCACCCGGGGGCATGCACTGCGTCCCGACCTCGTGCACCGACCTCCTCGGCTACATGGCCAGTCACGGCGAGCCTGCACTTGGTCCGGTCTTCGCGAACTGGGAGAACCAGATCGACTACGCCGACGTCACCGACTTCATCGATGATCTCGGTGACGACATGGGTACCACCGGAACCGGTGGCACGTTCGGATCACCAGCCTACGCCGCCATGATCAATCGCGTGGTCTGGCCCAGTGGCATGCGCTACCTGGTCGGTCATGAATTCCGCACCAATTCAAACGTGGTCACGCTTCGTGAAATGGCCAGGAGCGGCATCAACCAGGATGCGATTCAGACCGTGTGTTACGGGTTCTACAATCCGACCGGAACGTTTGACGGCGACACCGTCGTCACTCGAAACGGTGGTCACTGCATGACGTTCATGGGCGCCGAACGTCTCGGCAGCGACCGACACATCTGGGCGAATGATCCCGATGACAGCAACAACACCGCCACCCAGAGCGCCTTCGGAGCCGACGACTGGGACGCCCCCTGGGTCGGCAATCTGAGGGTCGCATCATCAAGCCGCCCCATCGCATCGACCGCGACTCAGGGCATGAACCGAATCATGCGTGGTGGCAGTGACACCATGCGACTCATCGACAGCCGAATCGTGATCTTCCCCATCGGTTGCACCACCTGGGGCGACTGGGAAGGTGGCTCGAATCCGCTGTATCTTCATACCTGGTCACTGCGTGAACAGAAGATGGTCAAGATCACGGACAACCTCCCTTTCAAAATCGAGAATGTGCTCCAGATGCCCATGGGTGAAGATGTGCTTCTCGTCGAACGGGCGACCGATCGATTCGCTCACCTGTGGAGAAAGAACCTCGACACCAACGGGTACAAGCCCGTCGAGATCGGTGACGAAGAAGGCCCTGATTTCCTCGACTTCGCCATCTCGAAGGATCTCGGCATCCTCGCGCTGGGTGCGGACGGCACGCTCTACGAATGTCCGGGTGACGCGGAAGCGATCATCACCCCCGATTCGATGCACCCCGTGCTCGACGGACTGCAGGGCTTCGACCGCATCAGCACCGACGACCAGTCGGGAACGATCTGCCTGATCCGATCGACCGACGGCCTGATCATGATCACCGACCGGTACGCCGAGAAGATCGACCTCTACGACCTTCGCGACATGATGACGATCCTCGGAAGTGCGTCGCCACGATTCAGTGACTTCAACCGGGACGGGACCCCCGAGATCCTCTTCAGCGGTGTCGATGCCCAGGGACGATCGAGCGTGAGCGTGTTCGACCCCGCACGCTCCTCGAACGGCAACCTCTACCTGAAGGATGTCACCCACGACTTCATGGACGACTGTTCGAGCGACTGCGCGATCCGTGGCCTCGACATCGACACCATGGGCAACGTCCTGGTCAATCGAGACGGCAACGTTCGTTCCTACCGCTGCGACGTCGATCCGCAGGGCACGTACCGATTCCTCTCGATCCGTGGTGAGAAGGATCAGCCCATCTTCGAGGATCTCGAGGTCAAGAACGGACTGAACGTCGCACGATGTTTCACAAACCACGACCCTCGCATGCACGACCACGAAGGTTGGAAGAACGTCGAAGAGGACGCCGAGTGCGAAGACTGCGGTCCCGAGGGCGACATCACCGGCGACGGCAAGGTCAACGGTGAAGATCTCGCCATCCTTCTGGGCGCCTGGGACAGCTCGGATTCTCGTGCCGACCTGAACGGTGACGGCACCGTCGGAGGACCGGACCTCGCCATTCTTCTGGGGGGATTCGACGCCTGACATCGGACGTACCAATCACTTCATCCGATGTCGGTGAGGAAGGCAGGAGCGCCCGGGGGCGCTCCTGTCTTCGCATTCAGGACGTGTGCCTGCCCGGATGTCAGCGTGTGCCGAGATGGACCCGACCGGCCTCGTCGATTCTGGTCTTCGGATTCCAGGCGATCTCCCAGACAAAGCCGTCGGGATCGGCGAAGTATCCTCGAACCCCACCCCAGGGTGGTGCGGAAGCCTGTTTGAGAATCGTTCCTCCACAGACCTG
Source organism: Planctomycetaceae bacterium (assembly GCA_002684315.1). The sequence goes on from NYVB01000059.1 coordinate 2,169, forward strand.
CGCACGGGCGAGCAGACGGTCGATGTCCGCTTCGTGCGGCACGTTCTGCGAGAAGCTCGTCGTGACACCTTGCCCCGGATTCCCCGCGGGTCGACCGACGTCCCGGGCGAGCGAGTCGATGGGAAACAAGGCGAAGAGCTGCCCGTTCATCTCGAAGAAGGCGACGTGTTCGTTGCTGCTCGCATGCTCTTCGAGTCCCATGGCGACGTAGAAGGCACGGGATCGAGCGAGGTCCGTGACGCCCAGGGTCACGAAGGAGATGTTGGCACGCAGGGTGGGATGATCATCTGACATGGCGCCAGTGTGCCATGAAGTTCACGGTGGTGTGACCGGAGACACAAAAAAAACGACGCCGCGCGTGCGCGGCGTCGTCCCCCGTATCCACATCCCGGTCCGCCCACAGGCGTCCTCGCCCCTCATTCAGGATTGAATGAGGAAGTGCCTCGGACAGGCCGAAACACGGAAAGCATCCGCTTCACGAATCAAGACAGGGCTCCCCGGAAAAGGCCTGCCCTACGCGATGCGGAGTAGTACACCCCCACGGTGCACATGGAGTTTCGGATCAAACGGACCACAGCGATATGGGGCGAATACCCCAAACAAGGGTGTCGAGNGTCCAACATGGGCCTGAAAGGTTGTCAGAGGGCTTATGTGCCCGAAATATCCACTTGCATCCCAGCCGGAACGGCGGCATCGGCACCACGTTCCACCATGCTGGCCACTGGATAGGCACAGTAGTCGACGCTGAAGGCACCGGCGGGACGATGGTTCCCGGAATGGCCGAGGCCACCGAAGGGAAGCTTGCTGCTGGCACCCGCGGTACCGGTGTTCCAATTGATGCATCCGGAGCGGACTTCGGCGAAATACCGATCGAACGTCGCCCGCTCGGCACTGAACAGACTGGCCGCGAGGCCGTAGCGCGTGGCATTGGACTGCTCGATCGCCTCATCGAGATCCTTGACGATCGCGATCTGGGCGATCGGCCCGAAGCACTCGGTGTCGTTTTCAACCGTGAACCGATCGACCTGCACCACGCCGGGCGTGACGAAATGACCGGGACGATCGAGCGATGTCGCCNGAACCAGGACCGAGCCACCCGCCTCGACGAGGCCGCTCTGAAACTCGAGCGCTTCGCGTGCACTGGCTTCCGTGACCAATGGTCCCATGAAGACGGGGTCGGTCGAGTCGCCGGGCCCGACNAGCAGATTGGACGCGGTTCGACAGAAGGCGGGAATGAAGGTGTCGGCGATCGCTTCGTGCACGATGATCCGGCGCGTGCAGGTNCAGCGCTGACCGGTCGTGGCGAAGGCGGCGCGCGCACATTCGATCACGGCCTGACGAAGGTGTGCGTCAGGCATCACGACCGCGGGGTTCGAACCACCGAGTTCCAGCGCGACGATGCGCCCGGGATGATCGAGATTCGCTTCCAGAATGCGACGACCGACGGGCCAGCTTCCGGTGAAGAGAATGCCGTCGATGCCGGGGTCCGCGGTCAGGGTGGAAGCCACGTCGGCGGCACCCTGCACCATGTTGAAGACACCCTTGGGGGCCCCACTCTCATCAAGTGCCTGCTGCATGAGTTCCGCGAGCAGCTGCCCGGTCGCAGGTGTCTTGTCGGAGGGCTTGAAGACGATGGTGTTTCCGGTCAGAAGCGCCGGCACCCAGTGACCGTTGGGCAGATGCGCCGGGAAATTGAACGGGCCGATCACCGCCATCACGCCATGCGGCTTGAATCGACAGTCGCCGTCACGCGAATCGTTGACCGGCACCGTGTAGTCGGTGACGCGGGACAGCGACTCGGGTCCGAGCGTGATGTCGACCTTGCCTCCGAGCGCATTGGCTTCAAAGAGACATTCACCGCGGACCTTGCCCATCTCGAGAACGATCAGGTCGGCGATTCGATCGGCGTTCGCCTTGGTCAGTGCCTGCCAGCGACGCAGGACGGCGACACGCTCTTCGAGCGAACGTCCGCTCCACGCGGGCAACGCGGCGCGGGCGGCCGCGACCGCGTCGGCGACATCACCACGTCTGGTGGGTGACTCGAAGACCACGTCATCGGGCGACGCCGGATTGACGGACTGGATGGCGTCACCATCACCACCGGCAAGGGGACGAAGGTCACCCGCAACGAGATTTGCTGGCGATGCGGTGAGAAAACGTTCGCTGGCCGTCTTGGTCACGGTCGTACCTCGTTGGTTCGAAGAGTTGAAGTCTGAATCAGAGTGGTGTGACACCGATCATCGCACCGACGGAGGTCTCGAGCGCATCCACCACTTCGCCGGGAAGAATGACCTGATCACCATCGATGCGGAATTCGCAGCGGGTGGCGCGGAATCCGGATTCACCCCAGAAACTGACGATGCCGACCTGATCGAAGCCGCCTTCACTACCCATCAGGGCGTAGCGACCGGTGGCGCGAACCAGAGGAATCTCGTCGCGCAGAGCTTCGAGATACGGTCCGCCGTCGAAGGGATCGATGTCACCTTCGTAGCAGAACCCCTGCTTTTCAAGCATCGCACGAGCGGGCTTGGTCTCGTCACCGACCTTGGCGATGAGGTTTCGCGCTTCGGGTGGAAGCAGAGAGGCGTAGATCTCGCCGCTGGGGAACAGGCTGGTCATGAACTCCTTGGAGCGCTGACAGAAGAGGTCGGCTTCCTTGTAGGAGAGGTTGATGAACCGTCGACCGAGGTAGTCCCAGAGGAGGTTGTTGCTGTCGGGAGTGATGCGACCCATCATCTCGGCGAGCATGCGTTCATTGAACTGATGCGGCTGGAGACCGATGAAGTGAAAACGAATCATGCTCAAGGTCTTGCCGAGCTTCTGCGCATGGCCACGATAGCCGGGTGCGAGAATCAGTCCGCCGAGTTCACTGGGTCCGGTCTCGTCGGTCTCGAACTCCAGCGTGAGATGGACCTGCCCACCTTGAAGATCCTCGCTGTAGAACTCGCGACGACGAACCTTGAGGTAGGTGTGCGGGTGACCGGGCCAGGAAACGCTCGAGACGATCATCGAGGAACCGATGAGGTTGCCGGTGTCGGTGTCCTCCATGCAGAACATGAAGAGCCTCTGACGTTCGTCGTGGTCGTACTCGCCGTTGAAACTCTTGCGCGAACGCAGGACCTTTCCGGCGATGACGTCCTTGTCGGGAGGCAGGTTCACGAAATGAACGGTGCGTGCCAGCTTCAGCAGCGTGTCGACGTCATCGATCTTGGCAGGTCTGACCAGAAACATGTCGGGAGGACTCCTTGTCTCGTCGAGTCGAGAACTCGGTGAGGGGATGAAGACTCAGGCTTCGTCGTTGACGACCGAGGTGAATGCGGTGCGCATGATGTCGAAGATCGGCTCGAAGTGTTCCGGCTCCATGGCACCGATCGGCGCGAGGAAACGCAGGTGGTACGGGCCGTGACCACAGAGGAACGCGATCACGCCGTGATGGAAGAGCGCATGGAGCGACTTCATGATCGTGGCGCGATCTCCGCCGAAGGGCGTGAGGCGCATCATGCCGCCGGTGCCGGAGACGTAGTTCTCCGAAGTACGCCCCGTGCTGTCTGGGACCGGTGAGAAGAACTCGGGATGCTCGGCGACGAGTTTGTCGCAGTGCGCACGCCAGGCGGCCTGCAGCTTCGCGATCTTGCCGTCGGCACCGTAGTAGCCACCGTCGCGCAGCGTGGTGAGCGCGGCGTGACCGACGCGGAAGGCGCTGGTCGAGGAGGAGAACGTGCCGCTGAGCAGNCCCGCCTTGGGGTTGAACTCCTCGGTGTAGAGGGCGGCGCAGATCTGACTCATCTTGCCGATGGTCGTCACGTCGACGTACTGACCGAGGTCGAGCCCCTGGTAGCGGAACATGCTTTCGGTTCGGCCGAAGGTCTGAACTTCGTCGCTCCAGACGGGAATGCCGGCTTCCTTGCACCGCTTCATCAGCGGTTCGAAGAACTCGCGAGGCGCGACGGTGAAACCACCTTCGCCCTGCACCAGTTCGAAGATGCAGCAGGAGTGCTGTCCGGGGTAGCGCTTGATGTACTCATCGAGGCGCTTCATCGCGTAACACGCGGAGGCGGGACCATCGAGTTCNTCGTAGAACGGGAGGTAGTCGACGAGTGCGTTCTGNGGAATGCCCACNCGGCCACCGGCGGAGTCGCCGATCTGCGCCATCGTGGTCGAACGNCCCATGAAGCANTCNTTGAAGGCGAGGATNCGNGGCGCGCCGTGCATCTTCTGCTGACAGACCTTGAGNGCGCTTTCGTTGGCCATCGCNCCCGAGTTCGTCATGAAGCAGTACTTGATGTTNGAACCCTTGGCNGCCTCGGTGGCGATCATCTCGGAGAGCTCGACCATGTCGGCGTTGAACTGAAGGTTGCCTTCCATGCAGACGTCGGACAGACCGGCTTCGAGCTGGGCACGCACCATCGTGGGGTGGGAATGCCCGAACATATGGACGCCGATGCCGTTGATCATGTCCCACTTCACCGAGCCGTCGGCGAGTTCGACCAGGGGGCCGTTACCGAAGCCGGACCCTATGTAGGGATAGAGGCAAGGTCGCCCGCGGACGTCCGCCGCGCGCTGAAGCCAGCCTTCATAGGTTTCAGAGGTGCCCTCTCGCGCGGGGCGAGCCCCGGTGATCGAGGCCTGAGCGGTTTTCAGTTCCGATAAGATCGCGTCGATCGAGGCCTGGACGATGTCATTGGCCGCGAACGAGGGTCCCATCACGTCATGATGTTCATTGGTGTTCGCCATAGCATTCCCATTCTAGCAGAGCGCCGGCAAGAACGGCTTGATCACGTCGAAAGCGAGCAGGGAATTGTCATCTCGTTGACGACAAACGGGATAGGTGCCCTCATTTCCGGACGGAGGGGACCAGGCACGAGTGCTCGGAACCCACTCTAGAGGTCGAGGTCGGTCTCGCCCATGGCGATGCGCTTCATCAGGATCGCGAAGAGCGCGGCCCGCTCCCAGATCGAATCGATCTCGACGTATTCATCTCGGCGATGCAGGTTGCCGCCGCGAATGCCGAGGGTGTCGATGCAGGGAAGACCCACGTTCTGAAGGACGTTGGCATCACACACGCCACCGGTCTTCGCGAAAGGCAGTTCATGCCCCAGTGCCTCCGAGACACCGCGGGCCGCCATCGCGACCGCGGTCACACCTTCGGTCTGCGGCTTCGCCGGACGATTGAAGGTGCGGTTGATGGTGACCCGGGGAAGATGATCCTCAGGAAGCGGCGCACCGTGCTCATCAGTCGACCACTTCGTTTCGATCGCCTCGATCGCAGCACCAAGCGAGGCCTGGGCATCGGGATCCGCGAAGCGAACGTTGCCCCAGCAGGCGGCGTGTTCGGGAACGGCGTTGGTCGCCCCCCCACCCTGGAGCGGCCCGATGTTGACGATCTTTCCGTTGGCGGGGTCGGCGAGTGCGAGCACTTCCGTCATCACTTCGGCAAGCACCTTCACCGCGGAGATGCCGCGTTCGAATTCACGACCGACGTGCGCACTGAGACCATCGACTTCGATCATGAACTGCCCGGACCCCATTCGCTCCACGACCAGAGACCCATCGGGAAGTGCGGGTTCGATGACGAGCCCGACATCATGCTGTCGGGCGGCCTCTTCCAGATGACGTTCGGAACAGAATGTCCCGGTCTCTTCGTCACTGTTGAGCAGGAAGGTCCAGTGGCATTCGATGCCCTCGGCGTCGAGCGCCTCGAGTGCCGCGATCGCGACCAGCAACCCACCCTTCATGTCCGCCGCACCCGGACCCCGGGAGATCCCGTCGGCCTCATGGGTCAGGCTGATGAAGTCATCCTCGGGGTCGTGCACGGTGTCGAGGTGACCGGCCACGAGAATGCGCGGTCCGGCATCCTCCATGGGCCGAGAGCAGACGGCAGTCGGTGGCGGTGCCGCATCACTTGCACCGAGCAACCAGGTCGGCCTGGCATCACCGGCATGAACCTCCGTGGTCGCACCGAGTGCTTCCAGGCGAGCGACCAGCAGTTCACGCATCGAGTCCAGTCCGGGCGTGTGGCCCTGCCCGGATGGAATCGCCACCATGTCTTCGAGTTCACGAACCAGCTGTGACTGTCGCGCCTGCAAGCCGTCACGAAGACGACGTTCGATCTCGTCGAGAGGGACTCCGGTGGTCTGGGTCATTCGGGATTTTCCTTGAGGGAGATGATCGTGCCGTCGGCCTGCACCACACCGGCGCAGATTGTTTCAGCAGGGCCGGTCATCAGGACGGACCCCTGCCGTGGATCGTAGACGAGTTCAAGCCGCCCACCCGGGAGAATCACGGAAATCGCGTCGCCGGTTCGAGCTTCGAGCACGCCGGCCACGCAGACTGCGCTCGCACCGGTGCCACAGGCAGAGGTTTCACCGCTGCCGCGCTCCCAGCTGCGCATCGTCACCTGTCGGTCGGAGTCGACCCGGACCACATGGACGTTGATGCGATCCTTGAACCAGGGATGATGCTCGAGCATGGGACCGAACCGGGCCAGATCGAACTGTGTCAGCCGCTCCGCCTCCCTCATCCAGAGAATCAGATGCGGATTCCCAACCGAGACGAAGGATGCGATCTCGTCGACCCCCTCTCGGTCGAGACGCACATCATGATCACCAAGCAGCGTGACCAGATC
>NYVB01000060.1 GCA_002684315.1 Planctomycetaceae bacterium
TCAACGGACAATGGTTCATCGCGATCTCACTCGGCTTTCTCATCGGCGCCTTGATCGGTTTTCTCCGTTTCAACTTTCCGCCCGCGAAGATCTTCATGGGTGACGGGGGGTCGCTGGTCATCGGCTGGCTGCTCGCGATCGCGACGATCAGAACCACCTTCGTCGATACCGCCGATCCTGACTACGCGCTTGGCACCGCCTGGTACGGCGCACTCATGCCNCTNTTCGTGATGGCGGTTCCGCTCTANGACTTCACCAGCGTGGTGGTGATCCGCTGCNTGCAGGGACGCAGTCCCTTCGTNGGTGATCAGCAGCATTTCTCCCATCGACTGGTGAAACAGGGACTTTCTTCGCGTCGAGCGGTGCTGGTCATCTGGGGGATCACGCTCGCGATCGGGCTCAACGGAATCATTCTGGGGTCCGTCACCCCCTGGATGGCGATCTGTCTGGCGATCGCGACGTTTGCTCTTCTGGGCGTCATCGCTTTGCTGGAAACAGGTGTCGCCTCCCGGAACGAGAGATCGAATGTCTGAATCCGTTGAGAACGAATGTGTGATCGAGGGATCGAAGCAAGCGGGCTTCGTCCTCACTCTGGCGACGTCCCTTCTGATGTGTCTGATCGGAATACGTTGTTTCGTGGCGTCCACCTTCGACCCTGCCTTCGAGGTCGACCCGTTCGTGGATCCTCAGTCCTGGTTCGGGATCGGGCCCGGTATCGCCTCCCTTCTTTCCGTATCATCTCTGGTGCTTTCCTCGATCATTCTCTTGGAAGCCAGGATTTCAGGACGAGGTATCGACCGTCTGCTGCTGCTGCTCGCTTCGATTCCCCTGATACCGATCCTTCTGCACGGAACACTTTCTGCAGGCGACATGGCACGAGGACTCGACTGGTTCTCCGCGGCGATCGCGGCGGTCGCAATCGCCCATGCCGTTCGCGCACCGGGCCTTCGAGCACTGGTTCTTCCAACGCTTCTTGGACTTCTCGCGGTGATCTGCGCCCATGGTCTGGTGCAGATCTACCTCGAGCATCCGATGACCGTGAAGTTTTTCGCGATGAACTCCGATGAGGTTCTCGCCTCCTTCGGCTGGGCGTCCGATTCCGAACAGGCACGTCTCTACACCCGACGTCTTCTGCAACCCGAGGCCACCGGCTGGTTCGGGCTGGCCAACATCGTGAGTGGATTGCTCGCCTTCGGAACGGTGATGATTCTCTCCTCCGTCCTCCGTGTTCGCGGACTTTCGGGGGGGCTTCGTGCCTTCCTGCTGGTGATCGTCTGCGGTGCCTTCGGCTGGGTTCTTCTCATGAACGGTTCCAAGGGTGCGCTGGGTGCGCTGGTGATCGGCCTCGGTCTCACCAGCCTTTCGGTGTTCACATCCAGACGTTCCGATCGCCCGATTTTCAGCGGGATGGGCTGGTTGGCGTTCTTCGGCGTGGTGGTTCCTGCAGGCGCAATCCTCCTGCGAGGCGCCATGCTCGGTGAGACCTCTCTTGGCGGTGAAAAAAGCCTTCTTTTCAGGTGGCACTACGTTCAGGGCGCACTTCGAATCTTCGCCTCGGAACCGTACTTCGGGGTTGGTCCGGATGGGTTTCAGTCGGCGATGCTGTCACTCAAGAATGCGTTCAACCCCGAGGAACCGGCAAGTGCGCACAACGTGATTCTCGATTGGTTCTCGACGCTTGGCCTGTTCGCACTCGGCTGGTTCTTGCTGCTCGCACTTCTGGTCACGCGGGTGGGCAGGGTCGGTCACCTCGCGACGGAACAGGCATCCCGGGCATGGGTCCTCTTCGTGGCGGGATTGTGTGCCGCGTTCTGGATCAGTCTGTCCTTCAGCGCGCTTGGTGCCGACCCATTGCTCTGGGTCTTGAGCGGCCTCGGACTCTTCTTCGGGGTTTTCGTCCTGCTGGGATCACATCTGGTCTTCGCTCGACTCAATGACTCCGGTGCGCGCTGGTGCTTCGCGGGTTCGGCGGGCACCCTGTTGGCGATCTCCATGCTCGACATGGGCTTCTTCAACGTCGCAAGCGTGGGATTCTGCTGGGCGGCCTTCGCCGCGATGAGCACGGCCTCTTCCAATCGTCCGAGGATCACGGATCATCTGATGGCGGCGACGCCCTTGCTGTACGCCGTGGCGTTCTTCTTTCTCGCGGTCGTACCTCTGGTCCAGATGGACCGCCGGATGGAGACCATCGCCGCGCAGATGCAGCCGTATGCACGACTCAGAAATGAATTTCAGCACAAGCCGCTTCTTCTGACACCCAGAAGCCGGCTCGAGGCCATGACTCTCGTCCTCGACGCCAGCAGTGGTTTCATCGATCCGAAATCACTTTCATTGGAAGAGCTCGAAAGCCTCGCACCCGGATCGAANNATCCGCACGCGATCGCCTTCGACCTTGTGCGCCGACGCGCTCCCGGCGTTCGGCGCGAGGCCATCGATTCCCTGGTCGCGGCCTGGGATTCCAAGCCTCAGGATCTTCGGCCCGCCTGGGCTTCCATCGATCAGCTGCGTCTGCTCGCCTCCGAAGTGAAAGGAGCGCTGGGCAGGGCCGCCTTGCTTGAAGCGATCACGCGTTCGGAAAGNCTGCTCGACGGACCTGACGGGGTGCGAGCCGCGATCGTCACCGCCTGGACGTCACAACAACTCGCNCTCCTNTCGGAAGACTTCGATTGGNCGCTCGTCGCGGNNGATTTCAGTCGTGCGATCAAGGTCAGTCCGTTCGACCCNGANCTTCATCTGGGACTGGCGGACGCCGCACGTGAGATGGGAGACCTCGAACTCGAGATCACCGCGCTCGACGCGGCACTCCTGTCTGATGAGAGAAGACGCCTGGATCCGCTCGTGCAGTTTTCCATCGCTCGACGAGCGGCCCTTCAAAGACGCCTGGACGATCTTCGTCAGCCTTCCACGTGAATCACGCAGCCACAGGCTCGCTCATAGGTGATTCCTCGTTCGGTCGGAAACCGGGCGAGTCCTTCTTCTCTCAAACTCGGGGCATGAGTTCGCTCGTAGCGTTCGAAGCCTGCTTTGTCCGGGAAGTCGTACCTGACTTCGAAGCCGTTCTCCACGTCTTCGATCTCGAGGATCTCCGCGCTTCGAGCACCGCCGTCGAGCACTTCTCTGCAGTGTCCTTCTTGAAGCCAGCGGACCCACTCATCAGCGACGCCTTCGTGTTCGAAGAACGCTCGGACGGTGTATCGGTAGGTCATGAGTCTCCGGATTCGGCACTTCGTGTTTCGATGGCGGTCATCACCTGGGTCGAGGTGTAGGCCGTCGATTCCCATGGGGTGTCCTTGGAATCACCGGCGCCCCAGATCGCGAGCAACGGTATGCCGGTCTGACCGAGTTCCTTCATGAGTTCCCAGCCCGGTGCGCTTCGTGCACTGTTGTCGGCCGTGAACGTCACGATCGAATCATCGTCCGCGAGTCTGCCTTTCACAGGCTGGACATCGAGAACCGCCGCCTTCAGCGCCTTGCAGTTGATGCACCATTCCGCGGTGAAGTCGACCACCACGGTCTTGCCGGCATCTCGAGCCGCCTGGAATCGCTCCGGGGTGTAGGGGTTCCAGACCTTCGTCGAGAAGGTGCTCGAGGACCCACCTCTGAGTGTGGCCAGCTCCAGCCAGGTGACACGTGCCTTCTCCGTCGCTCCCAGCGCATACACCGTCGGAACGACCGCGAGCACGAGTGCCACCAGCGTCCAGAAGACTCTGGGACCGCTTCGTGGTGTGATCTGAAATGTTCGAATCACCAGCCAGCCTCCGGCGAGACTCAATGCGATCGCGATCGCCCACCAGTGGAGTTGGCGCCCCATCCAGGGCATCTCGGCGACCAGCACGATCAATCCCGAACCCACGAAGTAGGCTGCGGCCGCAAGCAGCAGAAGTCCCATCACCTGCTTGACGAGTTCGCTGGCCGGGCCGGTCCTTGGAATTCTGTCGACCATCTTCGGGTTTGCGGAGAGCACCAGGTAGGGCGCGCCCATGCCGACGCCGATCGAACCGAAGATCAGAAGTGTCACCGCAGGTGGCAGCGTCGCCGCACCCGCAAAGAGTGCGCCCGCCACGAAGCCGAAGCAGGGCAGTCCGAGCACGGCAGTCATGACACCGAACAGAAACGACCCCCATGCGGTATCGGCCTTGGGATTCAGCATGTAGGTCGATTGGGGGAGTGACAGCGTGAACAGTCCCATGATTCCGATGCCCATGACGCCGATCAGGACGCCGACTCCGAACGTGACCCACCAGATTCCGAAGATTCTCGATGGATCGGTGACCGACGCGAAGAAGACCACTGGAAGTCCGATCGCAAGCCAGAACGCAATGACTCCGATCGTCATCCAGAGTCCCAGGGTCAGTGCACGGCCGGGCGTGGCCGCATGCTGGGAGAGCGTCATGATCTTGATCGGAATCACGGGAAGGACGCACGGCGTCAGATTGAGAATGAAGCCGCCGAGCATGCTGAGAAGAATGAGCACCACGACTCCGCCGGTGCCATCCGAGCGTGGAATCGTGATCCCGAAGAAGCTGGGTCCGGCATCGATCGATCGATCGGCATCATCACTCGTTTCGCTCGCGAGCTCTGAAGTCGGCATCGTCTTGTCCGCGATGCCGCCACCCGTCTCTTCGCCGGAGGTCCATCCCGTGAACAGGCCTTCCGCGGGGATCTCCAGGGGTGCGGAGGGGTCGATCGTGACGGAGATCTTCGTGGTGGGAGGGTCGAACGTGGGCGCGAGGCAGGTCGTGTCATTGCAGGCTTGAAAGAATCCGGCAAGATCGATGGTGGCCACCGTGCCCGCGGTGAGATCCCGGGAAGCCATCAAGGTCACCAGTGCGGTCGATTCACCGTCGAACACGGCGTATTCTTTCACCCCGAATCCCAGATCCACCTTGGCGGCATGACTTTCCGGCCAGGTGATGTCGATGATTTCGAGGCCGTTTCCACCTGTTTTCGTGATCGAGGTCCATTGAGCTCCGTCGAAGATCGCCATGCCTTCGGGGGAACCGTTCTCCTGGGTCCAGATGTGCCAGGTCTTCTTGATGTCGAAGGTCACCGCCACGGGAAAGCTCGTGCCCGCTGCCACCGTGGTCCGCTGGCTCTGCCCCGCGAAGCTCACGACATCACGACTGTCGCCATAGCTCGGGGTGTTGTTTCGAATGGCCTCGAGGTCGAACTGGGCGTGCGCCACACCCTGCATTCCAAGACAGAACAGCAGTCCTGTCANAAGAAGTCTTGGGAATCCTGCGGACATGTTCATAGAGGCTCCGAGTGTCATTGGAGTTTCGAGCATGTTCCGTGTGTTCGGTCGGCTCGTTCACTCACATTCGTTTGGTCGCGAAGGCCCAGAATAGAACAATTGCGACCAAGCACAAAGGCACCGCAAAGACCAGCCAGGCCAGAGTGGGCGCCCCTTTCTTGGGTCTGGACACTCTGGTGTCCTGGACGGTCCAATCCGGGATGTCNCCTCTCCACTCCGCGAAGAGTCGCGGATTCACNCCNACCATGTCNGTCGCTTCAGGGTCCGTCGGATGAACGATCTGGATTGCCACCGTCTGGGAGACTGAAAACGGCTCCTTGGTCTGGAGATCCATGCCTGAGACGGAAAAAGTCACCCCAGCCTCGCCGGGAATCCCACCCGGTGTCGCCTTGATCGGAATGTAGATCTTGAGTGGCACTGCAAGGGTGCCTTTCGGGTTGGCCTCGGAAGGCGTGGTTCTTGGCCACTGAACCGAGAGCATGTCTGGAACCAGCTCGTAACTCTCAGAATCGTCTGTTTCCCAACGAAGGAGGGTTTCCTGCTCTTCAAGAGCTTTTTCGCCTCTGATGCCGTCATCAGGAGGACCAATGAGGAACCCTTCTCCCGAGGTGTTTTCAACCACGAAGGCAAGCGTGAACCACTCTCCAGGCCGGATTTTGGGCCGTGATGTTTCGAGCGTGGCAGTGAGGGTCTTCGAAGCGGTTTCAGCCGAATCGGTCTCNTGCTGCGCCCAGGCATGGCATGTGAAGAGTGTGCAGAGAGCGAAAATCGTAGAGAATCGAGTGATCATGCCATCAGTCTATGCCCCCCGAGGGCTCTCGTTTCAGCCAGTCCAAAAACAGTGGACTTCCTGAGCGAGACGTCGAAGGGGGGGCTTGTCATGGAAGATGGATGAGCGAACTCCTGAAATCACCTGAAAACCGGCTCAAGCAACGACCTAGGGGATTCCGATAAGTATTCCGATGGACAACAACAGCTCAGATCCTCTGGCCAGTGCCGATGTACTTCACTCCGATCAGCCCGGAGACGAGATCCTGTACCCACGGGAGATCTTTTCACGGCATCGCAGGCAGAACGAAACGGTTGAAATTCGTTCCTACGACTTCAAGCGGCCCGAGCGCATCAGCAAGGATCAGATGCGCTCGCTTCAGACGCTTCACGAAGGCTTCGCCCGAAACTTCGGAGCGTCCCTCTCCGGTTTCCTGAGAACGATCGTCGAGGTTCGAGTCGAACAGGCAGAACAGATGACCTACTCGGAATTCCTGGGCAGTCTGGCCAACCCGACCAGTTTCAGTCTGATCACCGGAGAGCCTCTCGACGGGCAGTTCTGCCTTGAGATCAGTCCTTTGATCATCTACCCGATTCTCGATCGACTGATGGGTGGAAACACCAAGGACCTCTTCGTTCCACAACGGCCCATGACCATGATCGAGATGCGCCTCGTACGCCGCATCATCGAACGCGGCATGCATTCACTGACCGAAGCCTGGAGTGGAATCGGTGATTTTCGCTTTGAATTGGGTGAAATGGAATCGAACCCGCAACTGGTTCAGATCGTCCCGCCAAACGAGGTGGTGGTCGTGATCGGTTTCGAGGTTCGCATGGGTGGACGGACGGGGACGATGAAGCTGTGCCTGCCCTACAACGTGATCGAGCCGGTGATCGAGGATCTGAATGCTCGCAACTGGTTCGTCACCACCCGAGACACCGAAGAGAACACCGTTCAATCGATGATCGAAAAGGGGCTTTCGGAAGCCACGCTNGATGTCGAGGTGACGCTTGCCGAGACCTCGATCACCTTCAANGAACTTCGAACGCTCCAGGTCGGTGANCTGCTNACGACCAGCAAGTTGTCCTCCGAGCCCGTGGTGGTCTCCGTCGGCGGGTCNCCCAAATTCACCGGNAGCATCGGNCANCATCGAGGCAANTCNGCGGTCAANATCGAGGGAATCTNCGAAGGNTNGCANGGNGCNNNGANCGAGGATNANTAANTCCCGTATTTGTGGGTGCCTTTTCCNNTGAAAACNNCCNTGATGNCCTTTGANNGNGGTTTCANTGGGATTNCGNTGAAAACNCAGATTGCCGAGCCCGCAAGGTTCATATAGAGTTCGTGATTCGAGGGCGCGTGTCCTCATTTGTTTCGTCTTCNCTTTTCTTCGATCNCAAGGTGCAGGTGTCCACATGACNCGGACTCTCTCAACACCGATTTCANTCNCCNCTGCATGCANNNGCAGNNAGCGTTGGAGTGCTGTCCATGATGTGACGGCNGNGATCGAGTCGAGGCCGCATNCACCNTCAGGNGGATGCGATGAAGGCGAGCCATGAACGCGATTCAACGCGTTCGTGGCTTGCGGCGTTCTTCAGGGTTTCCNACCCTTNCNCAGTTNCGTNCCNGATTTCACATCAAGACATCTCGATAATTCAACAACNCAACGNTNCCATTTGAAAGCAGACAANGAATGAACTCGGAAACNCTCCGAATCCTGGACTCCATCGCCCGCGACCGAAACATCGANCGNGAGCTTCTCATCGANGACCTCGAGCAGGCCATGGTGAGTGCNGCNCGCAAGCATTTCAATTCNCTCGACTCCGAGGAGTTCGGGTGCAAGATGAANCGCGAGCANGGCGAGATCCGTATCTGGAGAAATCTCACAGANGAGCTCGGNGAGCCGTCCGGNGAGATCGAGGAGATNCCTCTGGCCACANTGGGCAGGATTCCCGCGCAGACCGCCAAGCAGGTCATGATTCAGAAATTCCGNGAGGACGANCGCGACAGTCTGCTNGANGAATTCGCGAAACGTCAGGGTGAGATCGTCACCGGTGTCGCCCAGCGNTACGAAGGTGGCGCCCTCGTCGTCCAGGTCGAGCGAGCTGAAGGCTTCATGCCACGCTCGGANCAGATTCCGGGCGAACAGTTNCAGGCCGGTGATCGCGTCCGATGTCTCATTCTCGACGTCCGTGATGCTGGAAATCAAGTGAAGATCGTGCTCAGTCGCGGCAACCCGGAATTCATCCGTCGTCTCTTCGAAGCCGAAGTTCCCGAAGTCTCGGAACGTGTCATCGAAATCAAGGCGATGTCCCGCGANCCCGGATTCAGAACCAAGCTGGCCGTCAGTTCCATCGATTCCAAGGTCGATGCCGTCGGTGCCTGCGTCGGTGTGCGGGGCAGCCGCATTCGAAACATCGTCGACGAGCTCGGTGGNGAGAAGATCGACATCGTNCGTTGGAACGAATCCAGCCAGATCCTCATCGCCAACGCCCTGAAGCCNGCGGAAGTCGAGGAAGTGATCCTCTGCTTCGAACTGGGGCGAGCCACGATCATCGTTCGTGAAGACCAGCTTTCGCTGGCCATCGGNCGTCGTGGGCAGAACGTNCGCCTTGCCGCTCGTCTGACCGGCTGGGACATCGACATCCTCACGCCACCNGAATTNCAGAAGGGGCTCGACGCACTCGAACAGACCGTCAAGCCGCTTGAAGGCATCACCGATGAGATGCTGGATCGAATGGGTGCGCTCGGCATGATCAGCGTCTTCGACGTCGAGGANATCGGTGANGANGCCTTGCAGGCTGAACTCGAGATGGACGACGTCCTTTCGGCCAAGGTGGTCGAGGCCGCCGGGTTGAANGCGAAGGAAGTCGCCGANCANCAGGAACGAGATCGAGAAGCCGAGGAGGCCCGACGTCAGGAAGACGAGGCGGCCGCCAGCGTGNTGCTNGATGGCACTGCGGCAACCGAGGACGATCCCGATGCGGAATCAAGAGCGGCGGACATTCTTGGCGGNGGTGGTCCANCGACCCCCGNGGCNACGGACGNGTCGGACGATGGAATTGAACAATCAGTCGGCACGGAAAGCACAGACGCTTCCGAAAATGCTGAAGAGCCCAGTGCAGGCTGAACCCTGTCTCCAGGAGA
>NYVB01000061.1 GCA_002684315.1 Planctomycetaceae bacterium
GATTCGAACCCGTGGTACCGGTATAACCGGTACGCCGGTTTAGCAAACCGGTACCTTCAGCCGCTCGGTCACCTGTCCGGTAGCTGGATCGTGAGTATAGCGTCAACCGCTGGCGGCATGCACCCGAACTTCCGGCAACTGGTGGGGTCTCCGAAGAAAATCCACGTCCTGCCATGCTTCTGTCGGGGTTTTTTCGCTCATCGATCAGTCGAAGATGCCTGCGAACAACAGGACGGCGAACAGGAACGCCAGAATGAGACCGACGGTGGCAACGCGGTTCTTGAACTTCTTGTTGGCTTCTGCCATGGGAAGGCTCCAGATCTGTGGATTCGTGTCTTTCTTCAGACCCGATCATACTTACGGTGGCGCATCGAGTGGTGAGTCGTGACAATCACACCAATGACCGACTCACTTCCCGACATTCTCGAACTGATCTGGGACGCGCTCCACAAAGGTGCCACCGATCGCCGACATCCATTTCATCTGCCCACCCTCGCGACGCGGGGTGCCTCTGATTACCCGGAGGCCCGCATCGTGGTTCTGCGTCGGGCGGAACGCGACTCCCGGGAGCTGGTGTGTCATACCGATGCCCGCAGCGGCAAGGTGCTCGAGATCGCGGCTGATTCTCGAGTGACCTGGCTGTTCTACGATCCCGAGATGCGTCATCAGTTCAGAGTGCGTGCACATGCGGAAGTCCTCCGGGAAGGACCGCTCTTCGAAGACGCCTGGAAGCGTTCGGATGTCTCGGCACGGCGGTGTTATCTCGCGCCGCGGGCACCGAGCAGCGTGAGCGACGTCCCGACGGCGAATCTTCCCGACTCGCACATCGATCGAAATCCGAACCAGGAGGAGAGCGAAGCCGGAAAGGTCAACTTCTCGGTGGTGCGTTCCGATATCATCTCGATCGAACGTCTTCATCTGGCATCGGACGGCCACCGACGGGTTCGTTTCGACTTCGTCGAGGGGGCCTGGCAGGGCGTCTGGATCGAGCCCTGATTCAGGTCGTGAGTTCGAGGACTCGATCGCCGATGTCGCTGCGATGGAACGCGCCGTCGAAATCGATCACACCACAGGCCGCATTGGCAAGATCACGAGCGGTTCTCAGGTCTTCGCCGAGCGCGGTGACCCCGAGCACTCTGCCACCATTGGTGACCACGGTGCCATCCTCCGCGTTGCGCGTTCCCGAGTGAAAGACGACCACGTCATCCATCTTCTCCGCGCGGGCGATGCCCTTGATGACTCTGCCTTTCGCATAGCTTCCGGGATAGCCTTCGGAACACAGCACCACGGTGCAGGCCGTCCGGTCGTCGAAATCGAAATCGACTTCGCCCAGCGAACCCGCGGCGGTTCGCCACAGAACTTCGACCAGATCACCCTTGAAACGGCTCATCAACGGCTGGCACTCGGGATCACCGAATCTGACGTTGAATTCAAGCACCTTGGGTCCCGAGGGCGTGAGCATCAGCCCCGCGTAGAGCACACCGCGGAAGTCCACGCCATCACGCCGCAGGGCGTCGACGGTGGGAACCAGAATGTCACGGTGGACCTCGGCCATGAGTTCCCGACGTGAAAGCGGCGTGGGGCAGTAGGCGCCCATGCCTCCGGTGTTCGGACCCACGTCGCCTTCGCCCACCTGCTTGTGGTCCTGGCAGGGGTCGAGCACGGAGATGGTGCGTCCATCGACGAGGGCGAGCACGCTGAGTTCCTGGCCTTCGAGTCGTTCCTCGATCACGACGCTCGCGCCAGCCTCACCGTAGGCGCGATCTTCCATGATGTGATCGACCGCAGCGAGTGCTTCCTCCGGTGTCTTGCAGACCACGACGCCTTTGCCCGCGGCAAGGCCGGCGGCCTTGACCACGCAACTTCCACCGCGCTGCTGGATGTACGTTCGTGCGATCTCGTGGTTGTCGAACACTCTGCCGTCGGCGGTGGGAACCGCCGCGGAACGCATCAAGGTCTTGGCGTATCCCTTGTCGGCCTCAAGTCGTGCGCCGGCGGCGGTGGGGCCGAAGATCATTCGTTCGTCACTCTGCAACAGGTCGGCGAGTCCACTTGCCAGAGGATCCTCGGGACCGATCACGACCAGACCGATCTCGTTCTCGTCGCAGAATTTCCTGAGTCGGAATCGGCTGTTGGTGTTCAGTGTTCCCGAGACCTGTTCCGGGCAGGGTGTCCCGAGTTTCGCAAGGCCGGCATTGGCGNCGCTCTCGATCCACAAGGTNCCNAGTCGNGGNGATTGNCTGAGTCGCCANCCCAGGGCATGTTCTCGACCGCCCGTACCNACCAGCAGAACATTGATTTTTTCCGGGACACTTCGATTTCTGGCCATCTGATCGCTCCAGGGCAGGGGGTGAAAACCCATTCTAGAGCAAGCGAGCCCCTATTGAGGCCTTGGATGCGGTACCATTCGATCTTTCTGAGTTGCCCGGTTCGAGATCGATCCCATCGGTTTTCCACCAGACACGTTTGGAGCCACCACATGCGCCTTCGTTCCCATCGACACACGTCTCTTTCCCTGATCACGGGTGTGCTTGCCGTTTTCTTCATGAGCGCTCCTCTCGGCTTCGCCGAGGCGCCTGAAGTGGAGCGCCGGTTGAACGATCGCCTGTTCTCAGGTTCGACCGACGCGGCACGCAGCGCGACTTCGATCATGGAAGCGTATCTGACCATGAGCCCCAGTCCCGTTCCGGTGGGAGATGACTTCAATCTGACCACGATCTGGCCCGGCATGACCGGATGGGAGGCCGTCTCGAAATGGGCTGCGAGCAATGAACAGATGGGGGCGGCTCTTCTCGCCTCCCAGGACAAGCCGCTTCTGGGCATGCCCTACGGACGATCGAACGTGCCAACCTCCTGGGTCGATGCCGACATCGTGATCGATGTGGCCCCCGGCAANAGCATGAGCATTCTCAACTACGACTATCTCGATGTCATGGACACCATTCTCTGCTGGTCCACCGCCGAGTTCTATCGTCTGCTCGAAGCCGAGCAGTACGACAAGGCGTTCGCCCTCGCAATCGCCAGCAATCGTCTTCTCCGCCAAGGCGGCGAGCAGGAGATGATCAGNGAGAAACTCTGGTTTCTCGAGACGCTCTCCTACGCGCTCTCGACTCAGCGCGATGCGATGTTCGCCTACCTCGACAGGATTCCCGCAGCGCTCTTCAAGAAGCTTGGAACCAAGGACTATCCNTTCCTCAACATGGGTGATGATCAGCGCATGCGTCGACTCGCCATGCCCGAAGGGGACCGCATCTTCGTCGAGTACCTGCTTGAGAAAGCCTTCGATCGCGGTGGACAGGCCGATGAACTCAAGTTCGCCGAGATCTTCGGTGAACTCCAGGCGCGGGAAACACCCCTCGATCGCTTCGGCACCAAGAAGCGCTGGGCTCGTCTTGCGACACTTCACGGTTCGCTTGATGCGTCCAAGGAGAAGCTCACCGANGTCTATGACGACTGGTGGCGACGATGGCGCTCGCGTCAGTACGAAGAGATCATGGATCTTCCCACGGCCTACTCGCGACTCAACGCCGTGCGTTTCGCCGCGGTTCAGCTGGCGGTCCGTGACCTTGAAGCCGTCTTCCGCGCCCGCGAGGAGCTGATCACCAACATCAACGGAACCATCCTTTCCGCCGGACTCTGCGGGTATTTCAAGACCTTCGACAGCTGGCCCCGTGATTTCTCCGGCGTCTACTCGGTCTACTCTCCGAAGCGTTTCGATTTCGATCCCTACGACAAGGAGTACGGCGAGCTTCTCTATCAGAAGCTTTCCGGCAAGGTCACGGTTGAAAGCCCCTACGGTCAGATCCGAATGGATGGTTGCATGCTGTACGCGCTCGGGCGTGATCACATCGACGATCAGGGTTCTGAATCGACCAACGATGGCGCCGTGGGTGACATCGTGGTCTGGCCACCTCTTCGTCAGCTCGCACGTGATGCGAAGCTGATCGACTGATTCATTCTTAGGTATTTGGAGCAAGGCGTCATGTCCGACGAATCCGTGGAAAAAGTTGTCATCATCGGNTCAGGTCCNGCAGGATGGACCGCAGCGATCTACACCGCTCGAGCNAGTCTCGATCCGCTGTGCATCGTGGGNGTNCCCAANCAGAACCCCGCACCGGTGCTTCCCGGNGGNCAGCTGATGCTGACCACCGATGTCGAGAACTACCCCGGGTTTCCCGAGGGTGTGACCGGTCCCGACATGATGTCGCTCTTCCAGAAGCAGGCTGAACGGTTCGGTACCAGGGTGCAGGGCAAGGACGTCGTGAAGTGTGATTTCGAATCACGCCCCTTCACGCTCGAACTCTCCGATGGTTCGACGGTCAAGGCCGAATCGGTGATCATCGCCACCGGTGCCACCGCGAACTGGCTGGGACTCGAAAACGAACTGCGTCTCGCCACCTCCGGTGGCGGCGTGAGCGCCTGTGCCGTCTGTGATGGCGCACTTCCCATGTTCCGGGATCAACCACTCGCCGTCGTCGGTGGTGGTGACACCGCCATGGAGGAAGCGAGCTACCTCACGAAGTTCGCCTCGACCGTCCACGTCATTCATCGCCGCGATGAGTTCCGCGCCTCGAAGACGATGTCCGAACGAGTGCTTGCGGCCCCCAACGTGAAGGTTCATTGGAACAAGCAGGTCGTCGACGTCATCGGTGAGACCACGATCGAATCCGTCGAGATGGAAGACACCGTCACCGGCGAACGTTCGAGCATTCCCGTCACCGGACTCTTCATCGCGATCGGACACAGTCCCGCGACCGGGTTCCTCGAGGGGTGCGGAGTGGCCATGGATGATGCCGGCTACGTGGCGCTTGAGACCCGTGGTTCCGAAACGAACATTCCGGGTGTCTTCGCTGCTGGCGACGTCGCCGATGCCGACTATCGTCAGGCGGTCACCGCGGCCGGCATGGGCTGCGCGGCGGCGATCGACTGCGAACGCTGGCTTGCCGATCAAGGCGTTCACTGACCTCGAACGATCAGCTCGTGTTGGAATCCTCGAGGGCGTCATCCTTGCCGGTCAGGCGGGTCATGATCTTCGCCCCCGTGGCGTCACCCCAGACATTGACGACCGTACGGCACATGTCGAGGATTCGATCGACTCCGTAGATCACACCCACCGCACTCAGTGGCAGGGCTTCGACGCCGCGCCCACTCAGACTGGTGTTGACCGCGCCGATGACGATGACCATCGTGATCAGGCCCGCCGAGGGAATGCCCGCCGCACCGATCGCAGCCAGGGTCGCGGTGATCACCACGATGATGAGTTCGGCGAACTCGAGCTGAATGCCGTAGAGCTGGAACAGGAAGACGACCGCGACCGCCTCGTAGAGCGCGGTGCCGTCCATGTTGACGGTGGCTCCGAGTGGCAGGACGAAGTTCGCGGATCGCTTCGAACAGCCACCTTCGTCGATCGCGGTTTCGATCGTGACCGGGAGGGTTGCCGAGCTTGAATCGGTTCCGAACGCGGTCAGCAGGGCCTTGCGCATGCGGAACATGAATCGGTAGGGGTTCGTGCGTCCGAGGAGCCACAGGATCAGTGGCAGGACGATCAGGCCGTGGATGCCGAGGCCGAGCAGGACCGTCGTCATGTAGCCGCCCAGAGGACCATACAGGGATTCGAGTCCGATGCGACCGACCGTCCCCGTGACCAGGAAGAACACGCCTGCCGGGGTCAGCCAGAGGATCCAGAGGACCAGTTTCATCATCCCCTGGAAGAGTGAGTTGAAGACGTCGATCGCCGGTTGTCCGGTGGTCCCGCTCGCCGCCAGGGCCAGCCCCAGCAGCAGGGCGAAGACGATCACACCCAGTGTTCGCCCCTTGGCGAGTTCGTTGAAGAAGTTCGTCGGAATCACCTGTTCGAGAATGCTGAACCAGGCACCCCCCAGACCTCGTGATTCGGCATCGCTCGAGGCGGTCTGGATCTTGGTCTGTTCTCCGTATTCAACCTCGCCCTGGCTTCGCAGGTCGACCTGCTGTTCGGGGGTGAGGGCATCGCCGGGTCTGATCGTCGCGACGAGGGCCGTCCCGAGAATGACCGCCAGCAGCATCGTCGCCAGGTAGTACGCGAGGGTCGAACCACCGACCAGTCCCAGTTTCGAGGGGTCTCCGATCGAGGTGACGCCGACCACCACACTGAGAAAGACCAATGGAATCACCATCAGTTTCAAGGGNCGAATCAGGATGATGTCGCCCAGATCCATCCAGATCGAATTGACCGAGGCACCTTCAGCCAGGCCCATGTGAAGTATCTGCCCCAGAATCACGCCGGCGATGAGACCGACGAGAATCAACACTGTGATGAGCGTGTCTTTCTTCATGACGAAGAGGCTACGCCACCGGAGAGCGGGGGGCAAACTCGACCCAGATCGACATCCNGTGTTCTCAGGCTTCCGGAGCGGGCTCTGCGGTGGATTTNACGTGGGTCTCGACCAGTTGTTCCGCATCGACCGGTCCGGGAGCATCCGTCATGAGATCGCCGCCGGACTGGGTCTTGGGGAAGGCGATGACGTCACGAATGTTGTCGGTGCCCACGATGTGCATGACCAGACGGTCGAGACCGAAGGCGATCCCGCCGTGCGGGGGCGCACCGTGACGCAGGGCCGAGAGGAGGAAGCCGAACTTGGTCTCGGCGTCNTCTCTGGTCAGNCCCAGCAGATCGAAGACCCGCTGCTGNACGCTCTGNTCGTGNATACGAATNGAACCGCCACCGATCTCCGAGCCATTCAGCACGAGGTCGTAGCCGGCGGAGAGGCAGGCNCCCGGATCGCTGTCGAGAATGTCGAACTGATCGGGGTTGGGGCTGGTGAACGGATGNTGCAAGGCCACCCAGCGTTCGTTCTCTTCATCACGTTCGAACATCGGGAAGTCGATCACCCAGACGAAGTTCCAGCAGCCTTCGGGAATCATGTCGAAGTCACGGGCGATCTTCTGTCGAAGTTCGCCGAGGGCACGAGTCGCGATGATCTTCGTGTCGGAGGCGAAGACGACCGCATCACCGACCTCGAGGCCGAGTGCTTCGATCAAGGCATCCTTGATGGGTTCGACGAACTTC
>NYVB01000062.1 GCA_002684315.1 Planctomycetaceae bacterium
CACAGGATGGGCTACCAATCGCCGCTTCGCAACCAACAGGACCAATGGGTCGCCAAACAGACCGAACTTTTTGCAGATCGTGTGAGCCGCTCCGAGCGTCCAACGAACGAATCAGGCGCTGAATCCGCACGATTCGAGCTCACCTAC
Organism: Planctomycetaceae bacterium; assembly: GCA_002684315.1. Next base: position 148 of record NYVB01000062.1, read on the forward strand.
ATTCCCTACGGGCCTGATGGCGCGTCAGAGGACATCTGTTGCGAGATCGTGGAGTCATTCGGTCCGATCGAACCGGAGTATGCCGCGATGCGACGGTGTTGCGGCCTTCTGGACGCTGCGCACCGATCAGTCATCGTGCTGACCGGAGCGGATCGCCTCGATTTTCTGGATCGCATGATCACTCAGGGCGTCGCGACACTCCCTCCCGGGCGAACCACCCGATCGTTCTGGCTGAATCGAAAAGGTCGCATCGTCTCCGATCTTCTGGTGGCGAACCTCCCTGATCGAACTCTGCTCGAAGTCGATCTCCACGCAGCGCAAGCCACGTTCGAATCTCTGGACGCCTTTCTGTTCACCGAGGATGCGGAGATGTCTCTGGAGATCGAAGCCTTCTCGCAGCTTCGTCTCTACGGACCTGCGTCATTGGTCGTTCTGGATGCCCTGCTCGAGGAAGGCTCCGCTCCCGAGGCCGGCGGTGTCACCGAAGGAAAGCTCGGCGGTGTTCCTTTGACGATGCTGCGAGTCGATGAGGTGGGGGAGCCTGGAGTGGCCTTGATCTTCGAGCGCGCTTCGGCGGAGGTCGTCTGGAGCAGCTTGATCGAATGGGAGTCCGAAACCAAGCAACGCGTCCGCCCGATCGGTTGGTCCGCCTACAACGCGGCCCGCATCGAAGGTGGTACACCGTTGTTCAATGTCGATTTCGGAACGGATGCGCTTCCACACGAAAGTGGTCTGGTGGAAAGTCGGGTCAGCTTCAACAAGGGCTGTTTCCTGGGACAGGAAATCGTCGCTCGGCTCGAGAATCTCGGTCATCCCAAGCAACGTCTTCGTGCGATCACACTCGATCCCGCCTGCATGCCCGTCGCAGGAACACAGGTCTTCGCCGCACTGGAAGGGGCCGCCGGAGAAGTTCACCTCGGACCACAGGTGGGTTGGATCACCAGCAGCACGATCGCGCCGATGCTGGGTGCGAGTCCGATCGCCTTCGGGATGTTGAAGTACGACTATTCCGAAACGGAAGCTTCGCTGATGATCGCTTCCGATGGAGAGACCCACGGCGCGTCCGTTCGTGAAGGATTTCGTTTTCTTCCCGGAGCGTCTTCATGATTCCCGCCCCGCCCGGACAGGAACCCGCCGGATTCACCGTCGGTCCGGAGTTGTGGCTGCTGTTGCTTGGAGTCATCGCCACCATCGGAGTCGCCCTCATCTTTTTCTTCCTCATGCGACGAATGGTGCAGGAAGAGCACGAACATGCCGGTGATGACGAGGGAGAGTCACTCGAATGACCACTCTTGATTCGAAGAATCCGAATCGTCTCGAGCTTTGCGAAGTCGGTCCGCGAGATGGCCTTCAGAACGAATCGATCCTGGTCTCTCTGGAGACGAAGGTCGCATTCATCGACGCACTGTCCGAGACCGGCCTCAAGGAGATCGAAGTCGGTAGTTTCGTCCGTCCGGACATCATTCCTCAACTGGCTGACAGCGCCGAGGTCTTTTCACGCATCAAGCGTCGCGATGGCGTGTGCTATTCCGCTCTCGTACCGAACCGCCGGGGACTCGACGGCGCGCTGGCGGCTTCCGCCGACAAGGTGTCCATCTTCACCGCCGCGAGCGAATCCTTCGTCGGACACAACATCAAGGCGACCATCGCGGAATCGATCGAACGTTTCGTCCCGGTCGTCGAGGGTGCGCACGAGGCCGGAATTCCCGTGCGTGGCTACGTGAGCTGCGTGGTCGCATGTCCATACGAGGGAGCGATCTCTCCTTCGGCGGTGGTGGACGTCTGCCGGCGTCTGCTCGCCATCGGCGTGGACGAACTTGATCTGGGTGAGACATTGGGAGTTTCTCATCCCGAGGAGATCGATGCGCTTCTCGAGGCAGTGGGGGAGATCGAGCCTCTGGATCGAATCGCTTTGCACCTGCACGACACCCAAGGGCGAGCCTCGTCATGTGCTCGTCGGGCATGGGATCTTGGTATTCGTCGGTTCGACGGAAGTTGCCGAGGCCTTGGTGGCTGTCCCTTCGCCCCCGGAGCCGCCGGAAACGTCGCCACGGAATCTCTGGTGTCGTTGTTCGATGAGATGGGGCATCCCAGCGGCGTGTCCCTTCAAAAGCTGCATGAGGCGGCTCGTCTTCTGGACATGCTCTTCTAGCTTGCAGTTCTCTTCAGATCTTGGTGCTGATGCCCTGCCGTCCGGATTCGACCGAGGCGCCCTCCACCCAGTCCTGCAGAAGAGGTTTTCTTTCCAGATCCGGCGTCCAGCTGCGTCCCTTTTTCACCAATCGAACCACCTGCAGCTCGTCTCCATCGAGAATCACGCATCGTGGACGGCCCGGAAAGGTGAATGAACCGGTGTTGATCACGGTCGGTGTGCGACGTCGATCGATGTTCTGGTGGTGTGAATGTCCGGTGATCGCATGGGTCGCTTCCGGATAGAACCGGGCCATGAAACAACGTGCAAGCTCCGGTGATTGCTTCCAGTATTTGAGAATTCTCCAGACGATCCGTGGTCGTGACAGCATGCTCTTCCAGTTGGTGCGCATGCCGGTTTTCTCTTCAGCATTCCACTCTGCGATCGATGCCATTCTGGTGGCGTCGAATCGGTTTTCGATCGTCTCCTCCTCTTCCGTTTCGCTTTGTGCTTGCCGGGTGGTCGTCCACGCTTCTCTGATGATCCCGGCATGTCTGGCCCAGGGTGCGATCATCGTGTGAAAGGCATCGCCGTGGGTCACGACGATCCGGCCTCCTGCAAAAGTGATCGCTCGCTCGTCGGAGATGTCATGATCATGATTGCCCGCCAGAAGCGTCAGCGTCGTGTTGTTGCTGTCGGCGAGTCGATTCATGTCATCGACCACCTGCTGAGCTTCGATCTCGACCGAATCCTTGTGGTACTCGACCAGGTCGCCGTTGACGATCAGATGGTCGCACGCGTCGAAGATCGGAGACAGCATGGCCACGCACGAGTCAGAGCCGTGCAGGAGGTGGACATCCGAAATGATCATTGTTCGACGCATCATTGAGGAATGTCGGCATGAAATCGATTTCACTGAAGTCCGGATCGAGACTATCTGTCGGTTTCCGGACCAAGTGTGATCTTGTTCTTGCCGGTTCGCTTGCTCTCCAGGGCCCGTTGGTCCCCCAGTGCGAGCAGTTTTTCGATCGGACTGCCGTCATGCTCGAGATTGATGACGTCCCAGGGATAGGTGACCAGTCCACTGGAGATCGAGATCCTCTCCGGTGAGTCCGGTCCGATGTTGGGGAGAGGGAGCTTCGCCATGCGAGATTGAATCCGACGTGCGATCTTCTCGTGCACCAGAGGTTGCGATTGTTCGGCACGAGGTGCGGGATCCGAGAAGACCACCACGAATTCATCTCCCCCGACACGGAAGACATGGTCACCCTTTCGCAGTGCGGACTTGACCAGACGAACCGTCTCTCGGAGCACTTGATCTCCAGCGGCATGACCGTATTTATCGTTGTACTTCTTGAAATTGTCGATGTCGAAGCACATCAGGCTGACGAATCGCCAGGTCTGGGCCGATCGTGAGATGACCCGACCGAGCACGTCCTCGAGAGCTCTTCGATTGCCTGCTCCGGTGAGATGGTCCGTCCATGCCTGTTCGAGCAGTGTCACGTTCTTCTTGCGAAGCGTGAGCCACAGAGAAAACCATTGTGTCCAGGGGCCCAGCAGAGGGGCGTCCTTCGGGTCTTCGGAGATGAAGAAGCCAAACACGCCATCCACGTCGGGCACGGCGAGAATCGTGGCGCCTCTCTCTCCCGCCAGGCGACGTTTCTCATCCATCTCCCTGGTGTCTTCGATGAACTCAAGATGTTCGATGCCCGTTCTCTGTTTGATGATCTCCACACCAAGTGTCTTGATCTCACGATTTTCGATCATCGCATTGACCATCATCGTTTCATGTTCCTGAGGAACCTGGGCATCGACACCGGTATGAGTCGCTTTTTTTCTGTCAGAGATCTGCACTTCCCGATTGGCACGTTCGTACGAGTCGTCGAGAACTCTTTCGACCACCGATTGTTCGTTGAGCTCCACGCCTTCAGAGTGCTCCGAGTGAGAAGCCGAGAACGTCCGTCTTTTCAACAGACTCTCCTTGAGCGCTTTCGCGTCACCGGTGCCGTCGATGACCGCCGCAACCAGATCGACGTCTCTTCGTGGATTGATTGCAGCGTCGAAGCCATTCTCGACGGCGTCTCTTCCCCGCTCGTCCTGCCCGTCTTCGATCAGAAGAACCAGTCTGACCGAGGGGTCGATCTTCCTGAAGGCATCGACGATCTCATGGTCATCGAATCCCCTTGATGGTGCCATCACCACCGCGGAGACGTGAGACAGCGAGCCGGTGTCTTCCACCGCATCGAACAGCGAATCGACCATCCGGATGTCTCTTGGTGCGAGGGCGTCTCGAACATCATTGAGAATTCCATGGGAAAGATCTTCGCCGACGAGAATCGGCTCTGCACGGACGGTGCGTGTCTTCTTGCCTGCAGGTGATGTCATTGGCCGGAATCCTCCGAGGGTTCAGAATCGGTCGTGCCATCTTCATGGTCTTCATCCGAATCTCGAAGGAGCAACTCCAGCTCCTCCGAACTAACCGTCGAATCCGTACGCTCGTTCGTCGAGTCTGGATCTTCGAATTCGTCGGAACTCTTCAGATCGAATTCCGAGGGTTTCGAAGGGGGGGGCTCCTCCACGATTTCCTCTGCTTTGTGCGGTTGTACGAACGATCCGGTGAATTTCAGGGTTCCGTAGGCTGAGTCCGTCTTTTCCTCGTCGTCATCCGGCATCTCGGGGTTCTGGGCCACGGCAGCATCATGTCCCTCATCCAACGTCGTGCGGGTGTTCAATTCGATCACCAGATCATCCTCAGGGATGCACCAGATTCCGATCTCGGGATGGAATTTCCTGAGGTGTCGAAGAAAGTGTTCCTGCTTGGGCATGTCATCGACTTCGGAGCGCTTGCAGTAGATCAGAGCGATCTGACCTCTCGACTCTCTTGGATAGTCGTTCTTGGGTCTCTGGCGTTGTTTGAGAATCGTGATCGTGCCCAGAGCCGATAAGGTGTCCCGGCTTTCATGGACGGTCGCGTCCAAGCTGTCATATTCGAACGGGGTTGATGCACGGGGGGCTCGCAGGAGGATGACCTCCGTAACCGCTCGATCAGAAAGAATTTGCCGCAGAAAAGGCATCTCCATATCACCTCTGAATTGATCCTAACACGTCACACTGCACGTGCCTCATCGGAGTTCTGGCTCAGCTGTCACTGGGCTGAATTCCGTCATTTTCGGACCACATCATCAGATTTCACGTCCGATTTTCTTTCATGCCTGAGCGGAGGCGGACCGCACGAGTGCCTCGAAAAGCCCTTGGCCGAACCGATGCTCCTCGGTTCGCTCAGGGTGCCACTGAACGCCCACCCGACTGGAACGTCCGACATCTCGAACGGCCTCGATCAGGTCATCCCCGGAGCGCGCGATGATTTCGAGAGAGCCTGCCGACGACATCGCCTGTTTGTGATGGCTGTGAACGAGGCCTTCGCCGATGATTCCTGAAATCAGATGGGAGCGGCCGTCCCAATGATCAGCAGCCGACTCCAGCACATCGGGAAGGTATTGCTCGAGTGTTCCTCCGTGGACGAGTGAAAACAGCTGCATCCCCAGGCAGATCGCGAGAAGTGGATGGTCTGTCGCGTTCAATGATTCGAGCAGGGCCAGTTCGAAGTCCTGTCTCATGGGATCGATGAGCGTCGCTTTTGGATGTGGTGGAGATCCGAACACGGTCGTGTCAGGATCATCTCCACCCGTGGTGACGAAGGCGTCACACAGCTCGAGGTAGTGGGGGATCGACTCCGTCTGGCAGGTCAGATGAATCGGAGTCCCGCCTGCCTCCCAGACCGCTTTCGAATACTCGGTTCGGCTGCGGTACTGACCGTCCTGAAGAGTCACTGAAATACCGACGACAGGTCGTCTGAAATCAGGTGCCATGCCTGCGCTCACACTTCCGAGTCGGGGTTTGCGCCGTTCACAAGCAGAATGACGTCTCTCACCGGTGCCGTGTCCGTCTCCCAGGGGCGTGACAGTTCGAAACGTGCGGTCTGGACCGTCTTGTCCGACAGGCATTCGAGGACGTACACCGCCAGCATGGGGCCACCGGTCCGTCCATCGTCTGAAAGGCTTCGAGTCGTCTGCGACATCATTTTCAGATCCGATGAGATGCTTGTCAGTGCCCAGTTGTATCCGGTGCCAGCCTGAAACGGGAGTTGAATGGTCAGGCTTCCTCCTGAAGGCATCTGGGCTTCGACTCGGTTGGTCTGCTCGTCTTGGGTCTTTTCGAGCGTGATCGTCACGGCCTTGTTCTCGGGTGCCTTGGTGGTTGAGGCTGCCGTTGCAGCCCCGGATCCTTCAGAAACAGGTTCATCCGACATGTTCTGGGACCCGGGTTCGACGTTCTGCGGGACGTTCGCAGTGGCCTGGTCATTGGTGGCGGAAGGCACCTTCGTCTGTCCATGCCCATGGTGATGATGGTTCGCTTTATGACTGTTTTCCGTCTCGCATCCAGTCAGGACGGCGCACAGCATGACTCCTCCCAGAATGAGTGCGGATCTTCCGGTGGGTGGGATCAGTCGTGTCGTGAAGGGCATGTGAGGCTGCTCCGGGGCAAAAGAGTGGTATTTCAGGCGGTAAAATCGCTCAGAAGGGGGGTGTCGAAACCCAGATATTGCGTTTCGACTCATTGCAGGATAGCCTCTTCCCCTCAGTCGCCGTCAGGTACGCGCCTGGCGGAGGTTTCCAGGAAGCCTTCCAGGACTGAATCTTAATACAGAGGTAGCTTCGATATGTCCCAGTTCCACACTCCCGGCCCCCAGCTCAAGATGAAGACCGGTTCCGACGGTCGTTTCTACGTCGACTACAAGGACGTTGAAATGCTTCGCAGAATGATGACTCCCAACGGGAAGATCTATTCTCGCAAGCGCCTTGCCACTTCCGCCCGGGAACAGCGCGCTCTGGCAGCGGCCATCAAGCGAGCTCGCTTCATGTCTCTGCTTCCCTACACCAGCGCCACGCTCTGATCACCTCCTGAGGATCACTCCTCGGACGATCACGACTCGAATGACAGACCCTCGTCACATCGTGACGAGGGTTTTTTTCATCTTCACAAAGCTTCAGCAGGCTTTCACCGGGATCAGCGGATGACTCAGACCTGCGGGGTGTTCTGTCGGGTCATTCGTGAGATCAGGCCCGGGATGCGGCGCAGCAGGACGAGTGTTCGAAGCCGTCTGAGGGCTTCATGGTCCGGAAAGCGGGTCAGGCCTCGTTGGATTCTTGCCCAGGCCAGAGCTGGTTTTCGGGCTCGTATCGCCGAAAGAACCAGATTTTCGTGCACCGTGCAAAGTGTGGGATCCAGACGAACAAGCTTTCTCGAGACCCGGTCTCCGGTTCGGCGGTCACCGCGATCGAATGCGGCGAACGCCAAGCGTCTCAGAACATCGATGTCTTCGGGAGCGGTGAGCAGCTGCCTTTCGCAGAGGTCGCCGGCCAGACCGGGAAGTCCGCATTTCAGGAGCAGGTCGACGAGTTGGACGAGTTCGTCCCGCTCGCGGTGCGCCATTTCCTTCTGGTGTCCTTCAAGAATCTTTTCCGTGAAGTCGACGAGAAGAATCCGTGTCTCTCGGGTTCTTTTCGTTGCCAGCAGAGCTGACGCCAGCGGCAGGATGATGTTCTCTTCATCTGGGGCGAGGCTCTGCACCAGCTCGAATTCACTCACGGCCTCTTCGAAATATCCGCGGTTCATCGCGAGCTCCGCGAGGCGTCGATGCGCTCTCGTTTCAGCCGGATTGATCTCGAGGATTCGCTTGAATTTCTCTTCCGCCTCGCCGTATCGTCCGAGTTCGGCGAGAAGATCTCCGAAATCAAGCAACGTCTCCATCGAACCAGGATGTTCTCTGAGTTCCTGCAGGAACATTCGAACGGCACGGTGGCTCCGGCCGCTTGCGGCAAGTGCCGAGGCAAGTCGAGCACGGACCCTCGGCAGTGTCGGCTCCTGACGTGCTGCTTCTCGAAAGCACCAGATGGCTCGTTCGGTCAGGTCCTTCTCGAACAGTGCCTCACCCATCGCGTAGAGGCAGTTGGGGTAGTCCTCGAGGTACTGCTGGGCCAGAAAATAGATCCCTTCAGCTTCTTCGTATCGGTTCGAACGTGCCAGAGCGTCGATTCGATGGGCCCATGCCTCTTCACAACTGCTGTCGAGTCGGCAGGCTTGTTCCAGAAGCCTCAAGCCATCATCGAAGGATTCGAATTTGACCAGTGCGATTCCCGCTGATGCCACGACTTCGAGTTCCTCGGGCAGGGCCTTGGCTGCCATCTGGTACCACTCGATGGCTTCTTCATTTTTTCCGAGNGCATCAAGAGTGAGCGCCAGATTGAACTGCCAGTCACCTCGGTCGGGAGAGATCGAGAGTGCGATTCTCATGGCCTGTTCAGCCTCGCCGAGTCGGCCACGCCTGAAAAGCTCCAAGGCTCTGTCGACATGTTCTTCGGCTGTGTTCCAATCGCTCATGAGCACTCCAGTGACTCTGATTGTTTTCACTTTCGTCTGATCATGCAAGTGACCCGGCGAAGAGAGTCCCTCCAGGACCAATAAAGGGTTATTAATGGGACCCTGTATGGGATGTTCCGGAAAACCCCTTCATCACCACCGAGGCAGCCCATCGGCCTCGGAGCATGTGGCCTGCGGCCTCCCGCTCAATAGACTTCGAGCATGCACCTGTGTGTGGGCCTGACGTTTCGCTTCATCGATTTCGTGTCCCAGTCACCCGGAGCCACGTCTTGAAGCTCCTCTTTGACCTTCANGTACGCAGCGCCAAGTCCTGCTCGGGCGAGAAACTGAAAGACGCCCAACTGCATGCCTGCGAGTCCGCAGAGATACATCAGAGTGCGATCTCCGCTCAGCAGGGTCTCATGGAGATGAACCTGCTTGTCCAGGTAGTGATGGATGTACCCGCCTTTGGTGCCGTCGGATTGGATCTCCCGGCTGACCACCGTGTGGTAGTGAAAGTTCGGGTGCTTGTCGGCCAGAGCTCGCAGATCATCGTCGTAGAGCAGATCCGTGGTGTAGGGGACGCCCATCACCAGGTGGATGTCGGACTCGACGGGGCCATCATGGCCTTCGAGAAGATCGGAGATCATTCCGCGGAAGGGAGCGATGCCCGTTCCGGTGGCAAGAAACAGATAGTCATGTCGTGCTGGCTCCGCCGGAAGAACGAATCGTTTTCCCACGGGTCCGGTGACCTTGACTTCATCCCCGACCTTCAGGTCGCAAAGGTAATTGCTGCAGACTCCCGTGAAGAGATCATGTCGTGTCTCGTCGTCTTTGGGGGTCTGTGGCCAGTATTCATCGATGAGTCGTTTGCACGTGGTAGCGAGAACCTTGCCTTCACCGTCCTCGCCTCGTGTGGGAGAGGCGATCGAATANAGCCTGACCTTGTGGGGCTTGTCGTTGTGGTTCACGCCCGGGGGGATGACGCCGAACGACTGGCCGGAGCAGAACGCACCCTCGAGGGGTGTCCCCGAAACGTCGATCGAGACGTGTCGCACGAAGCTCGCGCTCTTTCCTTTCATGCAGTTACGACTTTCCGTGACCCTGCCGATCACGGGTTTCATCGGTGGCACAAGGTGCATGGCGACATCGGGAAGAATCGGATCATGGGTGTGTTCGGCGGATTCTGTAGTCATGTCTGAATGGTAGCACCCGGCCATTCCTTTAGGTGTGAAAGTGAAAGCCCTCGTCGTTGAAACAGCGACGAGGGCTTTCGATCGTTCAGATGAAAGACGGCTTTTCAATCAGTCGTATGCCGCCGTGACCGTCGGCAGATTCACCGTTTCCAGCTTGAGATTCGTCTGGATTCTGAAATTCGACTGAGTTCGGTGGCGTTCAGCGAAGAAAAACGCCAACCGATAGATCTCGCCATCTTCCAGACCAAGACGGTCCAGGGAAATCGATTGTGTGATGGCGTTGTGGACACCGCCCACGTCGATGACGAGTTCGTCGTTGATGAACACCCAGACATCGTCATCTCCACGGAACGTGAAGACCTGTGCGCCGGCCTCGTCATACGTGAATTCCGTCTGGAGCTCGAATGTGAAGTGAAAGTTCCGGTTCGGTGCATTCCCGCTCACCGCGGAATTTCCGAACAGTTGATTTTCGATCGGAAAGAATCCACCGACGTCCTTGCACCACTGGGCTTCGTTGCTGTCGAAGACGTACGATCCATCGCTCTGGCGTTCCAGTTCAAGATCGAGTGTTCGTGACATGTTCACACCAAGGACGTCGTTGAACCAAGATTCGAATGTCGCGGACGAATTGATCCCACCCTGGTCGTAGACGGCGAGACGGCCCTCGGAATCACCGAGGTCCGGATCGTAGAGCGCCCAGCAGATCTGGTTTCCGGAAGCGTCCTTGTAGTCCCGTTTGAGTTTGCGGCCGTTTCCTGTGAAGACCGGCTTGCCTTCGGCATTCAGCTGGAGACCGACGTTCCCCACGTAATGCCCGAAACCGCTTTCCGGCCGGTTCTCGAAGTCGGGGTGACCGTTTTCCTCGCTCTTCTCATTGAAATCCCGGATGATCCCCGTGAGGACCACTGATTCCGGTTCATCCTCCGAGGTTTCGCTTGCAGATGGTGCCGCTCCCGCGGTGAAGGCCAGACCTGTGGCGCACGCCAGTGTCAAGGAGGTCTTTTTCGTCATGAATTTCCTGTACATCGTGTTCTCCCATCCTCGAGGCTTGAAACGAAACCCTGTTTCACGATGCAGAGTTCGGCAACGTGACCCGAGTCTGGCATCGGATGATCCCGGGAGAGGCTTGAGTGAGCATCCCGGGACAGGCTTCCGGTAGACCCGCATGATCGCACTGGACGTTACGATCGGATTCGTCCGAAGAGATATAGGGCGTTGGTGCTCATTTTCGGACCTTACGAACAGCCAGCAAGGATGAGGCTCACATGGACAGATTCGTGATTGAAGGGGGAGCTCGACTCTCCGGAACGCTCAAGGTGGATGGTTCAAAGAACGCCGCGCTTCCCCTCATGGCAGCGAGCCTGCTCGCCGACGAGGACTTCATTCTTCGAAATGTCCCCGATCTGAGCGACATTCGCAGCATGAAAGCCCTCCTGGCCGAACTGGGGGTGGAGCAATCGGAACCGTCCGATGACTGTTGGAAGGCCCGCGTCACGGACCCCAACAGGCGTCATGCACCCTACGACATGGTGAGCACCATGCGTGCTTCCATCTGCGTGCTTGGTCCGATGGTGGCTCGTCGCCAGAAGGCTCGAGTCTCGATGCCCGGAGGATGTGCCTTCGGGCACCGACCCGTCGATCTTCACCTTCGTGGCCTTGAGGCACTCGGGGCGCGAATCCGGCTTGAAAACGGAGACATCATCGCCGAAGCCGACCGACTGAAGGGGGCCACCGTCTTTCTGGGTGGTCCATTCGGCTCCACGGTGACCGG
>NYVB01000063.1 GCA_002684315.1 Planctomycetaceae bacterium
CTTTTCACGAGCGGGGAGTTCGTCGGCGAGGATCATCTCACGCATCGCGCTGATGCGATCCTCCTGGAAGAACATGTGCTCGGTACGGCAGAGACCGATGCCAACGGCACCGAAGTCTCGAGCTCGCTGAGCATCGGCGGGTGCGTCCGCATTGGTACGAACCTTCATTCTCGCCCGAGCATCCGCCCAACCGAGGACCTTCGCAAGATCACCTGAGATCTTCTTGGGAACGACTCTTTCGACGGTTCCAAGCATCACCTCACCGGTGGCGCCGTCGATGGAGATCTGATCCTTTCGTCCGAGTTTCTTTCCGTTCACGGTCGCAACACCCTTGGTGGCATCGATGTGCAGGTCTCCGGCACCGGCGACACAGCACTTGCCCCAGCCACGAGCCACGACCGCGGCGTGCGAGGTCATTCCACCGGTGGAGGTGAGGATGCCTGCGGCCGAGTGCATGCCATCGACATCCTCGGGGGATGTCTCCTTGCGGACGAGGATGACGCTTTCACCCTTGGCAGCTCGTTCAACGGCTTCTTCCGCACTGAACGACAAGGCGCCACAGGCGGCGCCGGGCGAGGCCGGAAGGCCCGTGCAGAGGACCTTGACCTTCTTCTTCTGTGCCGGGTCGAAACTGGGCAGCAGCATCTGAGTGAGGTCGTTGGCAGGAATCCGCATCATCGCGGTGTCCTTGTTGATGAGGCGCTCCTTGACCATGTCGACCGCGAGCTTCACGGCGGCTGCACCGGTTCGCTTTCCGTTTCGGGTCTGAAGCATGTAGAGCTTGCCACGTTCGATCGTGAATTCGATGTCCTGCATGTCTCGATAATGCTTTTCAAGCTTGGATCGGACACCAAGAAGCTGCTTGTAGACCTTCGCATTCCACTTGCCCATCAATTTGATGGGTTCGGGAGTTCGAATGCCCGCGACGACGTCTTCACCCTGAGCATTGATCAGGAACTCGCCGTAGAACTCGTTCTTTCCGGTCGATGGATTGCGGGTGAACGCGACACCGGTTCCGGAATCATCGCCCATGTTTCCGTAGACCATCGCCTGGACATTGACGGCCGTGCCCTCGAGACCCTTGATCTCGTTGATGCGACGGTAGGAGATCGCGGTGTCCTTGTTCCAACTGCTGAAGACCGCTTCAATGGAATACTGAAGCTGCTTCATCGGATCCTGAGGGAAGGCCTTCCCGACTGACTTGCGATAAACGGCCTTGTAAGCGGTGCAGAGTTCCTCGAGACCTTCGGCAGGAACCGCGGTGTCATCGGACACGCGGTACTTCTTCTTGATCTTGTCGAAGGCGTGCTCGAAGCTCTCGTGCGGAACACCCATCACGACGTTTCCGAACATGTTGATCAGTCGTCGGTAGGCATCCCATGCGAAGCGGGGATTGTCAGTCGCGGTCGCGAGTCCGACCACGGCGATGTCGTTCAGACCGAGGTTGAGGACGGTGTCCATCATCCCGGGCATCGAGACCGCGGCGCCGGAGCGGACCGACACGAGAAGCGGGTTCTCGGAGCAGCCGAATTTCTTGCCTTGTTCCTTCTCGAGAAACGCGACGTTGCGCTTGACTTCATCCATCAACCCGGCAGGAAGACGGCTCGTCCTCGTGAAGTCCGCGCAGGTCACGGTGGTGATGGTGAATCCGGGAGGCACGGGAAGGCCGATCGAAGTCATGTCCGCGAGATTCGCGCCCTTGCCTCCGAGGAGCATCTTCTGCTTGGCGGAGCCATCGGTCTTGCGGGTTCCGAAGTAGTAACAGCGCTTCTTCGAAGCCGGCTTGCGAGCGGGTGATTTCTTGCGGGATGCGGTCATGGTCATCGTCCTGGGATACCTTCATGATCTGAGCGTGATTTTCTGCGAATTCACCCATCAACCTACGCGTTGAAAGGTCCTTGCAGTGTAGCGCCGATCGTATGATGACATTGATGACTGAGACTTCATCCGCAATTCTTCTTGGCGACGGACCGGATCCGTTGGAGGTTCTGGCCCAGTGGCCGGAGCAGAAGCCGCTCGCTGCACTGGTGACGGCTCGAGGCGGATCTTCGACGGCTCGCTGGAGCATTCTCAGCGCACCCAGAGGAGTCATACACCCGGATACCTCCGAAAACGCCGGCCCGGATTCATCGACTCGGTTCGATTGCCGGCCGGAGCTCGAACCTGATTCCGACCCTGACACCCCCCCATTTCGCGGGGGCCGGCTCTTCGCCCTGACCTATGAACTGGGGCGCAGGTTCGAACCCAAGGCGGGAAACGGACCGATGCCCGCCCCCGACGAGGACTTTCCTGAAGGCGCGATCATGCTGGAATGCCCTTCCGCACTCGTGCACGACAGGGATCTCGGTCGATGGTGGTTCGTGGGCGATCCCCACGACCGCGCCGAACTGACCGCATGCCTCGAGATCAAGGCCCCCGAATCTCGTGAAAGACCATGGATCTCCCCGCTGGAACCGGAGACCGGCGACGCGGAATTCGCCGAACGCGTTTCGAGGACCATCGACTACATCCACGCCGGCGACCTGTTTCAGGCCAACATCACGCGACGCTACTCCGCCGCGGCGAGACTGCCCNAAAGNNCTGACAGAAGAGCTTTTTCCGCTTCACTNATTCTGAAATCACANGCATGGTTCGGNGCGCACATCGAGNTNCCCAGCCAGGGACACTCGGATCGAACNNTGATCTCGCTCAGTCCGGAGCTGTTTCTNCAGTACGACCCCNNTACGAGAATTCTGCGGACACGNCCGATCAAGGGAACGCTGCCTGCGGGAGAGGANCCGGCCAAACTGCTCGCCAGCGAAAAAGACGCGGCGGAACTCGCGATGATCGTCGACCTCATGCGAAATGATCTCGGTCGAATCTCGGAACCGGGGTCGGTCGTCGTCGAAACCGGTCGGGTGATCGAAAGCCATCCGGGCGTCATTCACGGAGTTGCCGAAGTGGCCGGACGCCTGCGTGAGGGGATGGAACTGGACGACGTTCTTCGAGCGACGTTCCCACCCGGTTCGATCACGGGCGCACCGAAGATACGCGCGATGCAGGTCATCGATGAGTTCGAGACTGTTCAACGAGGCCCCTACTGCGGGGCGCTCGGTTTCCAAAGCAGTTGCGGACACATGGCACTCGATGTCTCCATCCGCACTCTGGATCTCGTTCCGGTGTCCATGGATGCTGGAGACTGGCAGACCCACCAGCTGCGATACGGAGCGGGGTGCGGAATCGTGGCCGACAGCGATCCGATGGCGGAAACCGTCGAATGCGATACCAAGGCCCGACTTTTGAGAGACTACATCACCACGCATTGCTCGCAACCGGGAAAACTCACGGTCGAGTGAGCTCCAGAACGAGGACTCAACCGGCCTTGGCACGACGGGCGTAGGCTTCGACCTGTGCCGCCTGTACTCGTTCGATGTAGGTCTGAATCTGCTCCGCGACGACGGTCTGGTGCTCGTGATTGAAGGTGAAGTCGAAGGCGACCCCGGCATAGGTCCGGTGCATGCTGTCTATGTGCGTGTGCACGACCTTTCCCGTGACAAGAAGCGGCATTTCAAGATCCGGGTCGAGAGGCACCTGAATCCAGAACACCCGATGTCGGTTGAGAATCTGCGCCGCTTCATGTTCGACGCGAAGCCCGACGCCCCCCCCACCGAGGTTCATCAGGGTCGCCGAGAAATTCGGACCGACCGTGGGAATCACGGACTCGGAGGTGAGCCCGGAAAGATCGGGAGTCTGGCCTTGATTGAAGGCTGACCAGGCGAGTGCGATGGCTCGTTCGGAAGGAAGCACCGACTTCGGATCCAGCAAGGGCCAGGCGGTGACTTCAGGAAGCTTGAGATCTCGCGTGTCGAGACGAGGGGCACGTCGCTGACAACGCCGCACGTTCTCAGGAAGACAGAGTCTCAAGGAACGACTGGAGCGACTTCTTGATGAACTGCGATCATCCTCACCCAGATTGCGAGTGCGGAACATCCAACGGTTCTGACCGATCGAGAGACAGGCCACGAGTTCTATTCCGACTTCGATGTCGATCTGGCGTCCGAGAGCCATCGGAGCCTCGACCATCATGGCTTCATCGGTCAAACGCAGCACCTTGACCCGCCAGACCAGATCGGTTCCGGTGGCATGTTCGTGCGGGTCGTCGGTATCGGTGGGTCCGTCAGGACGAGCGATCGCGAATTCAATCGCACCCCCTCGGTCGAAGACCTGCTGGAGGGATCTTTTCCACTCGTTCGTTCGTGATCGTGATGCGGGCACTGTCTGCTCCTTTGCTCCCCGAAGGAACAAGGCGTTTTGTTCGGTCCGTGACTCTTTCGTCGTCAGCCGGGTGTCATCGGATCAAATATCCGGAAGAAGCCGGAAGTCACCATCGGATCGGTGACTGCCGGTGTAGAGGAACTATCGGATGATGCTCCCCATGGTCTACTCAGAAAACACACAGACGGTTCCATACCATTCAGTCTGATCGGGCAAAGTCGATCATGAGGGCTGCTTCGTCATGCCTTGGGGGCCCGAAACCTGATTTGGATGCCATTTTTTCCAATTCGTCGATGGTCCAGGCACGTAGAAGACGTTCTTCTGAGCCGGGAAAACGCCGTTTGGAATCGACATCGGAGCCTGTTCGATAGGCGAATGACCGCCCACACGACGACCAGACGACCTGCTGGGTGCCATCAGGGCTGGTTCCCAAAGGCCACTCGGTTCTGATCATGTCAGGGCCCCAGACTGGAAAATCATCGATCAGAAACGAGCCACCAGCGGCCAGAGCCCGAAACGCTCGCTGAAAGACCTCCAAGGCATGATCCGTGTCATTGACCAGATTCAGCGTATTGCCGAGGCAGACCACCCCATCGACGGGACCTTGGTCGAACCAGGTCGCGTGCGGTGAGAGAAAATCCTCATCCAGACGCTCGACGTGTTCATGATCGGTCCAACCTGAATGAGTCAGTGCCTGCACGTCCCGATCGACGGCGAGAACCTCGACACCATGCCCGGCCAATGGCAGGGCGATGCGTCCACGTCCCGCACCCAGATCGATGACGCGTTGCGACGGCTCGAAGATGTTCAGCACGCCGGAAATCTGTGCGGCGGAATCCTCGGAGTCATAGACCTCGAAATCGTCTTCAGGAAGCCCCACCGCCGCCACCTGCCGATCTGATTTTCCGAACGAGATCCATGGCATGAGCACGATCCGACGAATCGGGACGATGTCCGCCGAATCGGATGTGGTAGAACGCATCGACCAGCAGATTCAAGGTGACACCCGTGGTGGCGTCCACCTGACTCACTCGAGCGGCGAAACCGCGGGGTGACTCGGAAGGATTCTTCTCGAAACCCTTCTGGCGAAGAATCCTCAAGGCATCGTTCCAAAAGGCGAGATCACTCGAGAATCGCCTTCTTTCGGAAGTCGTCAATGGCCCGCAGCCGATTTGAGCGAGGATTCGACGGCGTTTTCTGTTTCGCAGAATGTAGACGACGACGAAACACAAGGCGAGAAAGAGAATCGAGGCCATCCAGACGTACCCGGCCACGCCGAGCCTGAAGAACCGGTTGATCGTGGCGAGACGCTCGCCGATCTCTCCACGAATATCGACCAAATTCTGCTGCCACCCACCGACGAATCGATCTCCCAGCGTCTGCTGAGACCGCTGATCGAAGCCGATGACGTTTGAGTTCCAGAAGAAATCGAGGCTGTCATAGACCCAGCGCCACCCGTCCAACCATGAGCTGTTGGATGCCTGCAACTCTTCAAGAACGGTGCGAGGAGATGGATCAAGAGTCTCCCACTGAAACTGACCCGTTCGTACTTCGGTCCAGGCATGAGCATTTGATTCACGGACGACGTAGCTGGACGTACCTTCGTCGTACTCCATCGCGACGAAACCGGTGATGAGGCGGGATTGGATCCCGAGGCTTCGACACATCGACGTGAGTGCGGAGGCGAAGTATTCACAATGCCCGAATCGATATCGGGTGAGAAAGCTGACGATCGGGTCTTCACCGGGCATCTGGATGAAATCACGCAGATCCGTGGTGTACGCGCATTCGATCTCGAGCCACTCCGCGAGGGCCCGCGCAATACGTCGGTTGTACGCCCATTTGGATTCGTCCTGCTGAACCTCGCTGGAGACATCCATCGATTCGAGGGCCTCGAGCGCGATGTCTCGAACGGCGGGAATCGGAAAACCGATCTGCCGAGACTCCCGCCCTGATTCGCCCTGAAGACTTCGCAACGTCTTGACCTGAGGAAAAGGCTGGACTCGAAGCGAATAACTCGCGTAGTTTCCGAGGTCGGATGAACCGGCGTCGGCGAGCAGCAGGGTTGAACGGTCGATTTGGACCAGACGCGGAGTCGCGGTTGAGATGGCGAGCGTTCCCCAGGGCGAGAAGATCACATCACTCGCCAGAGATCTCATCTGCACTTCCACGGTGTGGGTCTGTCGCTGCTCGTCGATCGGAGTCGTCCCGAGCTGAGTGAAGTCACTCGAGGTTTCCACATTGGAACTTCGACTCCATTTGGCATTCATCCAACGACCCAGCGAAGCGTCGTAGCGTGACAGAACGGCACCACGAAGCAGAATGGGCTTGGGCCACCTGGTCACGATTCCACCGGGATCGATCCAACGCAACACGAAGACCTCACGCCTGGAACTTGAGATCCGTGTGCTTGAAACGAGATCGACCGTCTCGTTGAAACCGGAACGACCCGAAATTCCGCCCCCGGACATTCCGGACCGAAAGAGAATCTGGCGGGGGAAGAAGATGAAGACGACGATGCTGACCAGAATGATTCCGGTGATCGAAGCCAGAGCCGTTCGCCGGAGCTTCTCGGCATCGAGAGGGCCGAATCTTGAATCAAGCGGGGTCGTGGAGACGAGACCGACGCGTCGAGCGTTCCGGGACTTCTCCACACCGGCGAAGAGCTGATAGAGCATGATGACGTAGATCAGCACGACGACCCAGGCCAGAAGCACGATGCCGAAGAGGAATCGATCACTCTGAATCATCGCGGAGATGACGAGAATCGAGGAGAGGATCAATTGCTGAGCGTCCTCTCGAAGCGTCCTGACCTGAAACTGCCTGAGGATCAGAATCACGAGCACGAAGATTCCCAGCAACTCCATCGCACGTCCGATGTCGGGGTTTGAAAACGCGCTGAAGATGACGAATGCAAGCGCTAAAAGCGCCCCGAGGTTCACCATGAACCTCGGCAGTTGAAAACCACGATGACTTTCGGTGACGTACCAGCTGGCGACCAGCAAGGGCCCGACGAGCATGAGGATCCAGAGCCGGATGGTGGCGATCGACACGGCCGCCACCGAAAGGACGATCAGCACCAGAAGCCAGAAACGAAACAGTCGACGAAGGGTCATGCCATCACCTCCCCCGGATCTTCGGCCGGTGATCCCGGTGATTCGGAGTGGGAATCATCGGTCGCATCGAGATCGAGAAACTCCTCGATTCTGGTGGCACTCCAATGCCAGGACTGTGGGGGTCCGTGATCGGGATTGATGCGCGCAGGATGAACGACCACCACGGCACACCGTTCACTGGTGTTGCTCGATTCCCGGGCGTCGGCGACCCGGTCGAGTGAGAGGTCCAGAACGGCAAGCCCTGCGAGAAGCCGCTGGAGATGCCAGTAGCCTCGCCTCAGCGGAAGAGGTCGATCATCGAAACCCAGCACGGTGAGTCCGAACTCGAGCCCCTCCTTGTCGGCGCATGCGCAGAGCGAAGCCGCCATCGTGATGGCACGTTCTTCCAGCTGACGAGCATCGAAATCACGTGTTGCATCGAAGCGAAGTTTCGACGTTTGCTCGGAGAGGTCGAGAATGACCCGGATCCGAGGGGGCGTCGATTCCGAACGTTGAATGACGAGAAGATCATCATTCGCCTGAGGACGTTTCCAGAAGACCTTCCGAATGCTGTCTCCGGGTTTGAATTCACGTATCGAGAAGAAATCCTCTCCCGGACCGGGGCGGGCGGAGATTCCGATTCCACCCAGTTCTCCCTGGGACACGGAATGGATGAGCTCACTCTTGAGAAGATGGGTCGTGGGCTGGACGAGAATCTCCTGATCGAGATCGAAATCGATTCTCCGGTCGATGAATCCAAAGGGAAAAGCGGTGATGACTCGAACGCGTTCGAGCTGGAGGACGCCACGACGAAAAGCCGGAAGAACGGAGTCACAGACCTGGGATTCACCCGGACCGATGCGTGACAACCAACCATAGGAACCACTTGTGCTCTTCGAATCCGGGGAGACGAACCGTTCCTTGATTGAACGAGAGGTGAGAACCTCTCCGAGACGCAGAGCGAAGACCGACCGTTTTCGGGAGAGATTCTCGACCAGATATTTCACCATGAGCGGCGACCCGCTGGAAGCGCTTCTGGTTTCAAGACGGGTCACACGAAGAGTGCGCACCATCCTGGCGCTCACGACACCCGAGACGAGGATCATGGCGAGCAGAACACCAAAGCCCCAAACGACGAGATTGTTCGGCCTCTGAGCGGCGGCGAGGCCGACCAGAAGCGTGAGAACCACGAAGAGGGTTCCTGAAAGATTGATGTGATACCGCATCGTCATGACATCAAGAGCATACGAGCCTCAACGACCGTAGCGTTCCAACTCTTCGCGCATTCTTTCACGTTCAGCATCCATGTCGGGGATTCCCGGCGATGAAGTCCCCGGGGTCATGTCGAATATGAGCAGGAAGTTGGAGAGATTCGAAGGCATCTTTCCAAAGAATTCGATGGTCTTGTTTCGTGGGTGGGAACAACGAAAGAGCCATTCCTCGACCATCCATCCGGCTCCGAAGGCGTCGACATCGAGCACGAAGGTTCCATCGGAGCCGCTCTGTGTTCGAGAGATCACGCGCCTGTTCATGCTCTTCGGGTCACGAATCAACTCGATGGTGGCACCGGACACACGTCGTCCTGGGATCGAAAGAGGATCGTTGTCGGCGGTTTTCACCAGACGTCCACCAGGCGACTGGGCATTCACGACACGACCCGACAGGCCCTGCCCGCTCGAGCATCCGACGAGAAGTCCACAGAGCGGGAACAGCAGACATGCGACGCGAAGAGGAAATGACGAGAACATGTGATACTCCATAGAGAAATCATTAGAAGCTGATGTAGACAATCCCAGCGGTGAACACGAGCAGAATCAGGAGACCGAGAATCATTCCGGTCACCGCGAGAAAACGTGCAAATCCATGAATGACCTCTCGTTGCTGAATGAGGTTCTCGACCTCCGGAGGCATCTCACCGAGATCGACCTCATCCCAGTCGATCGTCGCAGCATGAATCCGTGAGATCTCGAGCGCCTGCTTCGCCAATTCGAGCTGGTCTTGTGGAACCCGGAGAGTCACTTCACTACCGGGCGCGATCGCGCAGGAAAGCACGGTGAAAGGTGAGGAATTCACGACGGCGAAGATTCCCGCCTCCTCCAGGATCGCACTGAGAGACTGGGCTTCCAGTTCGTGCTGGCAGGAACAGAGCATGACGAGAGGATTGCTCTCTGATTCGTTGACGGTCATGAGCCACCTCCATCGACGTCGGAATGCTCGAAGGCCCAATCGATCACATTGCTCACGGGAGAGGTGACGACATCTCCCCGGCGCCCTTGATCGACGTCCTGAAGGAGCGTGCCGGTGACTTCGGTCTCACTGGCAGACTCGACATGAACCCAGACATGAAGACGATCAACACCAGTCTCTCCAAGAGCGAGGCAGGCACTCATCGACTGCCCTTCGGAGAAAGCTTCAAGCAGGCGAGGCCACATGCTTCGAGCCTGAAGAGAGCGTCCGGTCGACCACGCAGGGGTTCTTTCAAGAGCGCAGCGCCCGGAAATGAGACGATCGACGACGTCGGAAGGCCAGGTGTAGACCGAACCGAAACTGCCTCGAGGCTCATGCCCGCACAAGACAGCTCGACCTTCGGTCAGATCACCACCCATGGCCTGCGCCATCGAGGCTCGATGTTCTGTGTTTCCGATCGAATCGGCAGAGAGTGACGCCGCCTGGTCCGCCCAGGGACGCAATCTGAGAGTCACACCCATCCCAGCTTCGAAGACGACATCAGGATCTGGAATGCCCTTCATCACGATGAGTCCGGCCACGGATTCGAGAAGTTCCGCGGCGACGGGAAGAACCTCTCCGGGAACCTCGAGCATCTCGATTTCAGGACGACCACACCGATGCAGTCCCTGGGTGCGCAACCAGACCGATGACCCTTCTTCGGGGCGTTCATGAGTCGCAGCTGCATGAATTCTGAAGAGGACGCTTTCATCGAACGAACTTGAGTCCGTGGCGAAACGAAGCGACATCTCATCGCGAGAGAACCACTGTTCGGTCTCTTCATCAAGCATCGCCACTGAATTCCGCCAGGTGGCATTCAAAAGCGAAGCCATGTCCGACCAGACTGCGAGTGGACGCTCAGGATCAAGAACGGTCTGGATGCCGATCATCCAACGGGCTCCGGTGGCGATTTCGGGAAGCCCCGCGGGGTTCTCGATCTTTTCACACCAGGCGATCACGGGAATTGGATGTTCGGAGAGACCGATCGCCATCACCCAGAGTGCGAAAGGAGGTCCGTTCAAAGGAACATCCAGTTCGACGAACCTGGATTCCTCGGCGCCGACGATCGACAGCGCGGCACGAAGCAGATCCTCGGCGGGCATCGTGTCACCGGAAAGCGCGAGGAGAATGGTGGATGGGACGGGTTCGGGAAGACCCCAGACACTGCTTGATGTCTCACCGAAGACCGGCAGAGGAAAATCAGGATTGAATGGATCTGTATTCATTGTTGTGGAACTCCCAACCATCGAGACGTCAGTTGGCGACGATGTTCACCAGTCGGCCGGGAACGACCACCATCTTTCTGACGGTGAGTCCTTCGAGCAATTCACTGATTCGCTCATCAGCCAGTGCGGCTTCTTCCAATGCCTTCTGATCAGCATCGGCCGCGACCAAGATACGACTCCTGACCTTGCCGAGGATCTGAACCGGTATCTCGACCTGGTCGTCGACCAGCAGATCCGGATCGAAGTCAGGCCATGATTCAAGTGCCACTGAAGAAACGTGGCCGAGACGGTGCCAGAACTCCTCGGCGACATGAGGGACGAACGGTGCCAGCAGAAGCGTGAACTTCTCGAACTGCGACCGGGACAGTCCGACTCCCGTGGCTTCGTTCACGAATTCGATCATGGCCGCGATCGCGGTGTTGAAGGCCAGTCTCTGGATATCCTCGCCGACCTTGTGAATCGTTCGATGAAGACTTCGCTCGACGGCTTGATCACCCTCGTCGAGAAGATGAAGCGCACCGGTCTCCTCGTCGATCACGAGACGCCAGGCACGTTGCAGAAAACGGTGCACCCCGACGATGTCGCGAGTGTTCCAGGGAGCCGAGGCCTCGAGTGGTCCCATGTACATCTCGTAGAGACGCATCGTGTCGGCCCCGTATTCGGCGACGACGTCATCCGGGTTGACGACGTTTCGCAGGGATTTCGACATCTTGGCCACGATTCGCTCGACGGGATCACCGGTCTCGCGCTCGACATGCCCCCCATCGACCTCGTCGACTTCATCGACCGCGACAAGCGAACCATCGGAGCGCTTGTAGGCGAAAGAGGTGATCATGCCCTGGTGAAACAGCTTGTTCATCGGCTCGGGGGTGGAGACTTCCCCGAGGTCGAAAAGAATCTTGTGCCAGAATCGCGCGTACAGAAGGTGCAGAACGGCGTGTTCGGCACCGCCGATGTAGAGATCAACGCCGCCGACATGCAGGTTGTTCGAGTCAAATGATTCCTCCCCGGGCGCCAGAGAGACTTCGGCTGGCTCAGAGCGTCGACCGAGCAGCCAGTACTTCTCGGCTCTTGAATCGACGAAGCGATCATGAGACGCCGGACTGCAGTATCGGAGAAAATACCAGCAGGAGCCGGCCCAGCCGGGCATGGTGTTGGTTTCACGACGCACGGGAGTGTCGGGGGCGAGAAGAGCAGGATCGACCCCAGCCTCGCCCGCCGTGGTGTTCACCCAGCCAAGCGCCTTGCCGAGCGGTGGTGTGGGTTCATCACTTTCAACGGGCTGATAGTCCTCGAGCTCGGGAAGCACCACCGGCAGTGCTGAATCCGACACGGGGTAATGATGCCCTGCTTCATCGTAGACGATCGGAAACGGTTCACCCCAGTACCGCTGGCGACTGAAGAGCCAGTCTCGGAGCTTGTAATTGACATGGCGATGACCGTGCGAGCCGGCCGCGAGCCAGTCGATGACGACATCCTTGGCAGCTTCCGAATCAAGACCGTCGAGGGACATCTCGGCGTTCACGCTGTTGTGCGCGTTTCCCGAACCGCACCATGCGGATTTCTGAACGTCCTCGCCACCTTCGACGACGGAGCGGATCGGAAGATCGAATGCTGTCGCGAAATCATGATCACGTTGATCGTGTGCGGGCACGGCCATGATCGCCCCGGTTCCGTAACCGGCAAGGACGTAGTCCGCAGTCCAGACGGGGATCGCTTCTCCGGTCGCGGGATTGATCGCTTCGATACCAAGCGAGACACCGGTCTTCTCCTTGGAATCCGCCATGCGATCCACATCGGATCGATTTCGAGAAGCTGTGACGTACTCGACCAATGCGGGATCACTTCCGGACGCGATCACGGAATCGACGAGAGGATGCTCCGGTGCGACCACCATGTACGTGGCGCCGAAGATCGTGTCCGGCCTGGTGGTGAACACCTCGAGAGCCTCGTCACCGACCGGAAAACGAACCGTGGCCCCTTCGGATCGACCGATCCACTCACGCTGCATGGTTCGAGTGGATTCCGGCCAGTCGACCACGTCGAGATCCTCGAGAAGACGGTCGGCGTACTCGGTGATTCTGAACATCCACTGCCGGAGAGGCTTGCGCAACACCGGAAATCCACCACGTTCGCTTCGGCCGTCGATCACTTCCTCGTTGGCGAGAACGGTGCCGAGTCGCGGGCACCAGTTCACCGTCTGCTCTCCGAGATAGGCGAGGCGCCNGGTGTCCAGATANGAACGACGTTCGGAATCACTCATGGCGGACCATGTCATNGNTTCGCCGTCACCATCGACGGGCACGACGTCACCTGATTCAAGCCGAGCGACCAGCTCGGTGATCGAAGATGCCTTGCGTGTCGCAGGATCGAACCAGGACTCGTAGGCCTTCAACCAGATCCATTGAGTCCAACGGTAGTAGTCCTCGTCGGTCGTGGAAAGTTCACGAGACCAGTCGTAACTGAAACCGAAACCCTTGAGCTGACGACGAAACGTGTTGATGGCCTTGACGGTGGTGTCTCTCGGGTGAACCCCGGTCTGGACCGCATACTGTTCCGCGGGAAGTCCGAACGCATCGAACCCCATCGGATGAAGCACGTTGAAACCGCTCATCCGCTTGAAACGGGAGATGATGTCGGAACCGATGTACCCCTCGGGATGTCCCACATGCAGACCGGCCCCCGATGGATAGGGAAACATGTCGAGACAGTAGAACTTGGGGCGACTTTCATCGAAACCGGGATCACCGGGATTGCCGACGACATAGGTCTTNTNTTNATCCCACCATGACTGCCAGCGGGANTCGAGNGCGTTCGCNACACCGGCGTCGTAGCGATGGGAGGGACGATCTGGGCTCTGATCGGTCATCTGGGTGCGAATCCTGGTCGTAGGGCGTGTGCGATGGACCGGGGCGCGTTCACCCCGTGTTTCACGACTCTACCAATCGGGTCGCCGCTTGGCACCCCGAAGACGACTCAACGCAACTTGTCGAGGTGCTTCAAGGTCTCACCNACCAGGTAGAAGCTGCCGGTGACGCAGATGAGATCTTCCCGACTGACCGCACGGGATGCCAGCTCGATGGCCTCCGGGATGGTATCGGCGATCTGGCTCATCTTGCCGCTGCGTTCCGTGAAGGCACGTTGCAGATCAGCCGGATCAGCCGCTCGTGGGTTNCCCTGCGCTCGAGTGAAGATGATCTTGTCCGCTCCGAGATTGACCCGGTTCAACATCTCGTCCACGTTCTTGTCCTGGCAGCATCCGAAGATGCACACCATGGAGTCGTAGGGAAGATGAGCTCCGACACAGCGCATGAGCGCACCGATCGATTCGGGGTTGTGGGCGCCGTCCACCAGGATTCGAGGACTGTTCCATGCCAGCTGCATGCGTCCGATCATGCGGGTCTTGGCCAGACCACTGGTCAGACGATCATCGGGGCACTTGAATCCAGCGCGCTTGAGAAGGTCCATCAGCCCCAGAGCAAGACCGCAGTTGGGTGCCTGGTGCTCGCCGGCNAGAGGCACGGGGAGATGCTCGAGTCTGCTCAGATCGGTGTACAGGCAGACCCGGGTATGAGGACCAAGCTCGTTCGTGGAACAGAAACGATTGCTGAATTCGATGTCTCGATTCACGATCTGCAGAGGTGCCCCGCATTCGTCGGCTGCGTTCTGAAAGACGGCGTCGACTTCGGGATCCTGCTCGAACGTGAGACATGGGACGTCCTTCTTGAAGATTCCCGCTTTCTCTCGCGCGATGTCGACAAGAGTGTTCCCGAGAATCCGCTCGTGGTCGAGTGCGATCCTGGTGATCGCGATGGCTTCGGGCTTGATGACGTTCGTGCAGTCGAGGCGTCCACCGAGACCGGCCTCGATGATCGCGATGTCGACGGCTTCATCCGCGAAGTGCATGAACGCGAGCGCGGTCATGATCTCGAAGAACGTGGGCTCGAACTCAAGCCCTTCCGCGACTTCAGCGATCTTNTTCATCAGAACGACGAAGGTCGCGTGAGAAATCATCTCGCCATCGATGCAGACGCGTTCGCGCAGATCGGTGAGGTGGGGGGAACTGTAGGAGCCCACGGCGTACCCGCACTCGTGAAGCATGGCACCGACCATGGCAGAAGTCGAACCCTTGCCGACGGTTCCAGCGATGTGGATCGTACGAACCTGCTCGTGGGGGTCACCCAAGGCGGCCAGAAGAGCGCGCATGCGATCCAGCTTGAAGGATTCGAGATCACGAATCACCCGCATCCGCTCGAAATCAGGGCGATTGAGCAGGTATTTCACCGCGGTGGGATAGGATGTGATGGAGGCAGGCCCTAAAACCTTGGTCTTCGTAGACTTCGGCTTCAACTCAAGCGAGGATGAGACCCGCTTGGTCGTCGTGGTTGAACGTGAGCCGGCCTTCGAAGAACCCGACTTTGCTCGAGATGTCTTCTTGGCGGTTGCTGTCGCACCAGTTTTTGAGGCGGTGGACGAACGATTTGAGGTCTTTTTGGCCATAGTCAGGCCAGTTTACCAAAAATGGCTTTTGATTACAAACAGTTGCTTCTAAATAGTTTTCAAGAAACCATTTACAACATAATTCCAATCTGCATTCACGTGGCTGGATCATCCTCGTCCGAGCTGTCAAACGCATCATCGAGATCCTTGAAAGTGGACTCCAGTGACGCTGGAATCACCCAGATGATCTCGTCCGGAAGGAGCAGATTGGTGCCGTGACCGGCAGCATCCAAGGCGACATTCAGCCGATGTGTGAACGCTCGATTCCCGATCAGGCCCACGACCGGACCACCGAGCTCCTTGGCGAGAATCCCTCCCAGGAAACCGACGATTTCATCAGTATCACCAGAGCCTATTTCGATCATGAGGATGGTCCGTTCACCAAGTGAGACCGCGGACACGCTTTCAGCTTCGACCTCGGCTTCTCCGAAGACCTGGGCCAACTGATCGATCATCTGCTTCGCCTGAGATGCCTCNGGGCCGAGGGCCCCGATTCGCCGAACCCTGGAGAGCTGGTAGTCGGTGAGATCGATCTTCGTGAGAGGTGCTGACTTCTGCTCCTCGGAGGGGGTCTCTTCAGAATTGGCTTCAGACATCATGCACCTCCGTTTGAATCGCCAGGCATCGAAGGAACTCGAGCACCAACGGCACGGCGCCATTCGGCCATTTCCAACTGAAGGTTGGCGGCGACTTCGGGTGAGGACATGACGAGATTGTTCGATTCTGAGGGATCATCACACAAGTCATAGAGTTCCAGTCGTCCGTCTTCGAAGAATTCGATCAATTTGTACTCCCCCTTGCGAACCGCGGCCACAGGAGTGGTTCGCCACGGGCCTTCCACGCTGGAATCCCGTTCCAGATAGACGGGGAAGTGCCAGTGTAATGAACGATCGACCGAGGGCACGTCGTTCTGGCGCTGAGAAATCGCGACGGCATCGAATTCACGGACATCATGCTTGGTACCACTGGCCTCGAGAATCGTTGGGACCAGATCTCGAAGAATGACGGGGGCATGAGCGCGTCCGGTCTGAGCTTCGCCGGGCCAACGGATCAGAAGAGGCACCCGGATCCCTCCTTCGTAGAGCATGCCCTTCGAGCCGCGAAGCCCACCGTTGTCGGCGAGCGGACCGTATCCACCATGATCGGACGTGAAGATGATCATCGTGGGACGTTCACGTGACTCGAAGGCGTCGAGCACACGGCCGAACGCCTCATCAACCGCCGAGACCATCGCGTCATATCGCTGCTCGATCCCTCGCGCACGAGGGAGCCTCCGCCTGGAGTCCGCAAGGAGATCCTTCCTTGGTTGTATCGGAGTATGCACCGAGTAGAAGGACAGATGCATGAACAAGGGCTGATCGCCGTCTGAATCGATGAACTGAATCGCCTCATCGGTGAGACGGTCGGTCAGGTACTCGCCCTTGGTGCCATCCACCAATGCCGGGTTGCGGTAGGGACTCGAATAGGATTTCGGATGCCCCGCCCCGCTGCCACCGATCTGATCGGTGAATCCATATTCGAGCGGGTCGGGACCGACATGAAACTTGCCAATATGAACGGTGCGGTAGCCATTTTCNTGAAGACGATCTGGAAGCGTCGTGACGTCGGATGACAGAAAACGAACCGAGGGAACCGGCTCCACCTTGCGCAACTCCGGCTTGCCTCGACGAGACGAGCCGACGGTCAGGACTCCNTGNTGAGGTGTGGCCAGACCGGTGAGCATGCTGCAACGACTGGGTGCGCAATTGGGGGCATCGGCATAGGCGTTGTCATAAAAGACGGCATCACTCGAGAACGCATCGATCCTGGGCGTTTGATGGCTTCGGCCTCCGCTGAAACCCACATCGGCCCAACCCAGATCGTCGACCACCACCATGAGGATGTCCGGCTTCACGAAATCGGACGGTGCCGTGGACTGGATCTCGGGAGACGGCGTGCCGGGCGGGGTGGCACAGGAGGAGACGAGGACCAGTGACATCAGGAGNGATGATGTCGTTCGAGGACTGTTCATGGATGGTTCCTTGGGAAATCGAATCACGATCGACATGAATTCTAGTAAGGAACACGCATGAAGAGTTCTTCGGGACGTGAACGAAGATTCTCGTACAGATCGAACAGAGGCGTGCCCCTCTCGGGAGCCGGAGGAAACTCGCACTCGACGCCGAAATCCGAAAGTAACTTATGGGATCGCAGGGCGATCAGAGTTCCGATTCCCTGCGATCGATTGAAGACGAAATCCCAGATGAGATCTCGATCAAGAACATCTTCCGGCAATGAGAAAGCATGCCCTTCCTCACGCGCGGCGCGTGCCAGGAGCTCGAACCAATGGAACCAGGGATACTCGAGAGCGCGCAGGGGAACGAGCGAGTCGGCGGTCAACAGTGCCTGAGTCTCAGGTCGTCGCTCCGCCGGGGTCGACATGAGCTCTCTTTTCAAGACGGCGATGGCATCGAAGGGATCACCACCGACGACCGTGTCCCGGCCATCGTCGAAACGACAACGAAACGCTCCCGAGGAAGANCTCGATTCGGGGGTCGAGCGTTCGAAAGCCTTCGACTGAAGACCCCCCATCACTTCAATCCAGCTCTCGGGCAGGACGCCCTCGAACTGGAATCGACTGAACGCCACGTCGGTGAGTTGATTTTCAATTCTGACACGGCTGGTATCCAGTCGGCGAAGTTCCTCGCGGGCGAACACGTCGAGCAGTTCGGTCCAGTCATCGCGATCACGCGTGAGGTCGTCCCAGGCTCGCTCGAAACGAGACACATCACCTTGCAGACGACCGAGATATTCATGACGACGCGCCCGAGTGTTGGCGAGAAAGATTCGCATGAGTCGTTCATGTCGTGTGGTCCACAACGCATCAAGACCTTCGATCAGGGCGTCGATCTGCCGATGGACGGGATGGTCGTCACCCCAGTTGCCGAGATCGAGCGTGACGATCGCACGATGGGCGGGTCGTTGATATCGAAGCACGTCACGAAGACGACCTTCGGGGTGCCACCCCTTTCCAAGAAGATCATCGGCGAGATGAAGTTCGCGTTCGGCATCCCGGGAGCGACCCGCGTGAAGAAGCGCACGCGACCGCATGTCATGCGCCACGTGCGAGACGATCGAGGAATCGCTCATGATGAACGGCTCGGTCGCTTCGAGAATGGTGTCCAGAGCACGAGGTCCACGAAGGCCCACTCGCTGATCGAAGACCGCGAGCGCGCGCGCGAGCACGGCCTCGCCTGGCTCGACGCCGGCAAGTGCCACCAACGCCAGTCCGAGTCGAGCCGGGTCATCCGGCAGCACGCAGACCTGAAGCCCTTCGATTTCAGCGGGCAACGAACCATCCGTGTCGATCACGCCGATTCGGCGATATCCCCAGGCACGAGCGGCGCGGGCTTTTCCGGTCAGGGTCGACTCCGGCACGGAGAGAAATCGACCGGTGACCAGATCGATCCCACCGGTCGCCACCAGATCCTCGGGCCAGGCGCATCCGAACAGTCGAAGGACCGCTGCCATCGCAGCGGGAAGTGCGACACTGTCACCCGCTGCCGCATGGCGAACATCGAGTTCGACCTCCGGGCGTGGAGAGTCCGGCATGAGCTCGGCATAAGGCGTGCAGGCGATCCGAATTCCGGCGGACGCGGCATCCGAAGGAGCTTCACCCTCCGCTGGCGGGTCAGGTTCGGAAAGGGACTCGGAACCGTCTTTCATCCGAAGGATCGCCAGAGCACCGCGTTGCTCGTCATGCGCACCGATCAGGGGGATGTGATCCGAAGGAAGCCAGCGTGGTGCGACATCACGGGACGATGGTGGCAGGATCATGCCTTCGACACGTTCGGCAAGCCCTTGCAGAATGGATTCCAACCAATGTCGCGAACGGCCCTTCGACATGAATTCGATCAGAACATTCGGATCATGCGACAGCGCCCATCCCCAATCGATGTTGGACGGTTGGTCGAACGAGCTTGGTCGGGTGTCGGACGTGGACGGCCTCCTCGAAAATGACGACTCAAAGAGAGAAACGCTCTCCGTTGGTGAGTGCCACCAGAATAGGTTGTCCGACCAGCCGGGTCTGAGCATCCAATCCCAGGGCCTGGAGAGAGGTGGACCAGAAATCACGGCGATCATCGTCGGGGAGCGTCGTCCGGCTGCCCAGACGGACACGGTCGATGCGTCGACACCATGCGTCAGGGCCATTGAATTCGATGCTGATGCGCCAGTCCTCCTCGAGTACGGCACGCACGTCGCATTCACTTCCATCAAGACATCTGATGAGGCCGCAACGTTCGGCGAATCGACGCATCATCCGCTGGCTTGGACGCCCGCCATCGAAGACGAGTTCGCCCTCGAAGACGGGGAGCGGCGTGACCTCGACGACCGGGATCGCCGGTCGGGAGGCATTCTCCATGGCGACGGCAAGTCGAGCGGAATCTCCCAATGGATGAAGCATGACAGGAAGCACGCAGTCCGGATCCATCAGATCACATCGTCTGCGGTCCGAAGCGTCNTCGAGACCGGCCGCGGCGTCGTCATCGAGCAGAACCCGACTGCACACATGGCTCAGTCCTTCGAATGCGGGGTGGGCCGGTGCGAGCAGTGCGCCATGACGACGATCGATGACATGAAGGCAGTGCAGATCCTGAGCCTGTTCGAGCATGGAATCAAGGGAAGGACCGCGCGAGCGGTCGGAGGACTGACTTCCTGTCTCAGTCAGATCCTGAATGACCCGAAGGCACCGGTCCTGAAGCAGAGATGGCAGATCGCGTGCCTGCTCGACCGAAATCGAGGACGGCCATTCGCGATAGGGCTGTTCGATTCCAAAGGCAGCCAGTCGCGCTGAAAGGATCAGAACCTGCTCGACATCGTTCGTCGAATCAAGAGCGCCTCGGATCGAATCGATCACCTTGGATGCGCCATCTCGAGAGGACTGTGGCTGTTGGTCATGTGTCATCGCGGAAGACCACCTTTCGCGGACCCTCGCCCGAAGGGCCCACCCGGAGACGGATTCGCCCCGAGCGTCCTGACCAACAATGCGAAAGAAACGCTCAAAATCATCGCCTCAGTCATCTGGATCCCCTCACAATGGCATCAAGACGCTCCTCCAGATCGGGAAACAGTTCTCTGAATTTCCGTCTGTACCGTCTGATCTGCTGAAAGATCGCATCATCGGAAAGACTCATCAGGCTTTGCAACGCCTCTCGGTCGAGCGGGACAAGCAGAAGATCCACCTGAATCTTGAGTCGTTGGTCGTCGAGTGCTTCACGACGTGGATCATGCATTCCGGGCGTGTTGAGGATCTGATCATCGATGGCCGCCAACTGCTGCAGCAGTCGCCGACGGGCCGCCTGATGAACCATCATGAGGTGGGTGATCGAATCATCATCGGTCGCCACCAGTCGGGCACGAAGGTCCGACTCCAGCTCATCAAGTCCGGATTGATCGGGGTAAAGCCGAGGCCAGCACTGGGTCGCCGCCATGCGAATCGTGGCCCCGATGGCGCCACCGGCTCGAAACTCGAGCCTCAATGGTGATCGCAGCGGGTCGTCGACTTCGATCGAGACACCCTGATCCACGACGTCGAATCCTTCACCATCCATGCGGTGAATCGTGGGTGCGGCAGTGTGGTCGGAAGGCAGATTGATGATCCCCCCCTGACGAGCCTTGGCGAAATGATCGATCGCCCGGCGACCGACGAAATCAGGCGCCGCAAGAAACGGGAGGAGCTGCTCCGGAGTGCCTTTGAAACTCGCAAGGATGGTCCCCTGCTCNGCGCGTCGGGAGAAGTCCAGGAGNAGGTCCGAGATGAAATCCTGGGCGGTGAACTCATCACGCAGNATGTTGAAACGAGGTTTCAACNTCCANCTCGAGGGATCGTTGGGGGTCCCNAAGAACAGNATCTGATGAAGACGAAGATCAAGCGCCTCCCAGAGACGACCCCAGANGACTTCCCAACCAGNGGCNCGGTCGCGNAGCGTCTGAATCTCCTGAGGTGTGAATGNCATGGACGGTTGCCGATCTGATCGAAACACGGGCTGATGNGCTNTGGNAACTCAAGCATACCCTCTGGCTGCTAGCATTCTCAAGACATGAGCGAACAGGCCAATTGCATCGACGAGACGCTTTCTCCAGCCGAGTGGTACAAGACCGCATGGTACGAAGCCGTTCCACGTGATGAGACCAAGGGGATGGATCTCTCGATCAGAATCCATCGGGCGTGCTCATGGCTCAGAAGAGCCCAGACAACCGCAGATGACTCGGGAACGGAGGCGCTCGACGACCAGCTGGTTCTGCTCTGGATCGCGTTCAATTCACTGTACGGTCGCTGGGATCCTGATGAGAATCATCCCGCACGCGATGTCGAAAGCGTTCGTTCCTTTCTCACGATCGCTCTCGAATTGGATGCCGAGGACGGCTTCGGAAAGATGCTCCAGAAAGAGCGGCCGTTGGCGGAAAGACTTTTCGACAACGTCTACCTCGATCATTACTTCTGGCGCGGCCTGACCGAGGGAGAAGGCGATGATGAGACCTGGAAGAACATGCCGAAGAAAGGCCGTCGTTATCTCGATGACGGAAGAGCCGAGTTGGCACTCGATCGGCTCCTGCTCTACCGGGTCTATCAGCTGCGCTGTCAATTGATCCACGGGGGCGCCACCCATGGAGGGCGATTGAATCGAAATTCGGTCGCGGACTGCGGACGTTTTCTTCATCTGGTCCTGGATCAGACCCTTCGACTCATGATCAAACGACCCCAAGCCTTTCGAGAACGGCTGGGCATGATCTGCTATCCACCACTGCCATCGGCCTGAACAAGACCGTCGAGAATCTGCAGGGGCATCCGGACCCCCAATCCATCGGCAACGGCACGAACCATCTCGAATTCTCCGGGGCGTATTCGTTCGTCATGCCAGCACGCGACGAGTATGGACTCGAGAATCCTGCTTTTGACATCGAGAGTCGCCCGGCCGAGTTCATCCAGAGCCGTTCCCAGACGACTGAACGTGACCTGTGAGCGCTGCGGCATCGTCTGATCGATTCCGAGGTGGGACACGGCTGCGGTGAATGCGGCCAGAGCCGCCTCGTCGCTGGAAGCACCTCTGCGCGCGACCGCAGCCAGAGCGATGCCGGCGGAGGTGGAGACGGAGCGAAGTCCCAGGGTCTCTCTGTTCGTCGTCTTCATCATGATGATGGCATCAAGACGTCGGAGAACCATTCTCCCGAGCAACCATTCGAAGAGGTCGGTTCGACCATCGACGTCGATGCAGTACCTCACCACGCTTGAAAAATCGGAGGCCTGTTTGCGATCATGACGTGAAATGGCCGGCAGACAGATGTCGATGACGACCAGTCGATGGACACGGTCCATGGCCGCCACATAGGCATGAAGCAGAAGCACTTCCTTCTCGAGGTCAGGACCGAGATCGGTCTTGATCAGAGTCAACTGCTTCTTGTGGTGGGGCTCGTCTTCCTGAAGCAGCAGAGCGAGAATCGCGGCACGAGCGCCGAACTCGTTCTGAACCGCGGCACGAAGTCTGACGGGAATGTCATCGAGAATCGATTGCGCCTGCTTGACCGACACCGATCGCGACCGACCGAGAAAACCGATTGCCGCAACCGGGTTGGTGAGATCGAAGACCGAATGGGCGGCATGTTCGTGAAGCTTCCCGAGTGATTCGGTATCGACACCCTCCAGACGTGCGACTCTGCGTTCGATCGCTGGGTGCGTGGCGAACCAGGAGCTGCAACCGTTCGTGAACATGAAGTGGGCGAACTCGGAAACGCGCGACACCCGGAGACGATTCGATGGTCTGAGCCCGGAGATCTTGCGCAGGGCGGATGCGATTCCATCCGGATAGCGCGTGTAATCGACCGCGGCTGCATCCGCCAGAAACTCGCGCTGACGCGAGACCGCAGCCTGCAGAAGTCGTCCCATCGCGGTTCCGACCAGACCGATCAACACGACGAAGAGACCGAGAATCATGATCGCGACCGCGATCAGGAACCCTCGAACCACGGAGAGATCCTTGAGATCCGAACGGGCGACCATCCAGTCGGGCGCCTGCATCATCCGCTCGCCGATGAGACCGATCACGACCATGCCATGGATCACGCCGACCAGACGGATGTTGATTCGAATGTCACCGTGCACGATGTGACTGAATTCATGCGCGATCACACCCTGAAGTTCATCCCGGGAGAGCTCATCGAGCAGCCCGCGGGTCACGGCCACCACCGCGTTGTCGGGAGTGGTTCCCGCGGCGAAGGCATTCATGGATGAACTCTCGATCACACAGGTCAGGGGAATCGGCATCCCGCTGGCGATCGACATCTCCTCGACGACGTTGAGACATTGCTTCTCCTGGGCGGTCGCGGTCTCGGCGAGCAGAGGCACCGCACCGAGTTCGAGTGCGACTTTCAATCCTCCACCTCGCAACTGGACCATCTTCCAGATGGATGAGATCAGGATGATGAAGAGCGTTCCGCCCATGAACGAAGCCAAAAGGGGCAGGGTGAACAAGACATCGAAATATCCCAGTGGTTCATCGCTTTCACTTGATTGGCCACCCAACTGCAGGAACCAGATCACGAATGCGAACAGCGCCCAGATGCCGGACGAGACCAGCAACGCCGCGAAGGGAAAGATCCAGAGAAGTCGCTTCGACTTCGATCTGGCTTTCTTCTGATGGTTGATGAAATCCATGAGTCTCT
Organism: Planctomycetaceae bacterium; assembly: GCA_002684315.1. Next base: position 24,002 of record NYVB01000063.1, read on the forward strand.
CCGAAGTGAAGAGTGGTTTCAGATTCCGAGGCGTTCACGATCGGAACGAAGGGCCTCGAGGCACACTCCGATGTGCTCGTCAAGTTCACGGCCGATCTCGGCAGCACCATTGCGTACGTCGTCACGACTGACGGCAGCCGCGAATTTCGCGTTCTTCAGTTTCTTGAGGATGGATTTGACCTGAAGCTCGGAAATACCATCAGGGCGCACCCGGGCACAGGCGACGATGAAGCCGGCCAGTTCATCGCAGGCGAAGAGATGCTTCGCCATCAGAGTCTCTCTTGGAACACCGGAATAGTCCGCATGTCCCAGAATCGACTGGATCACGGAGTCGGGGACATCGCCGCGATCCCGCAGGGCCTGCACCGCGACGAAGGGATGTTCCTCGATGGTCGGATGTTTTTCATAATCCATGTCGTGAAGCAGACCGGTGATCTCCCAGTCATCCGCATGATCGGGATCCAAAGCCTCTCCCTGCACGCGCATGCAACGGGCGACGCATTCCATGTGCCCACGCAATGATGGGTTTTCAACCCAGCTCTGCATGAGCTCACGTGCCTGAGAGACGGTCATCGACATGGTTTCAAAGTCCCGATGGGTTCGAATGATCGATCGCTTCGATCTTTCTGGTCGGATCGATGCCGGAACGTTCGCGCATTCGCTGGAAGATCACGTAGAAGACCGGCACGATTCCGAGCGTCAGAACCGTCGCCATGAGCATGCCGCCGAAGACGACGAACCCGATCGACTGTCGACTCTGCGCACCAGCACCAGTCGCCAACATCAGAGGCACCACACCGAGGATGAAGGAGAATGCGGTCATGAGGATCGGACGAAGTCTCAGCTTCGCGGCACCCACGGCGGCTTCGACGGGATCCTGCCCCGCGGCGCTCAGTTCCTTGGCGAACTCGACGATCAGGATCGCATTCTTCGTGGCGAGACCGATGAGCATCACCAGACCGATCTGACCGTAGACATCCAGAGGGCGCCCGGTCGCCAGCAGGGCGAGGATCGCACCGAGCACGGCGAGCGGCACGGTCAGCATGATCATGATCGGAAGGATCCAGCTTTCATACTGGGCGGCCAGCAAGAGGAACACCACCACCAGAGCGATTCCGAAGATGAACGGCGCGAGATTGCCGGCCTGAAGTTCCTGGTAGGTGGTCCCACTCCATTCGTAGCCGTATTGAGAGCCGAGTGCCTCGGCACAGACTTCCTCCATCGCGACGACTGCCTGGCTCGAGCTGTACCCGGCGAAGACATTGGGAGAGCCGAGCACCTGGACGGTCTCATAGATGTTGTAGTGAGGAATGAAGTCGGGGCCGGTGATCGGTTCGATCGATGCGATCGTGGAGACGGGCACCAT
>NYVB01000064.1 GCA_002684315.1 Planctomycetaceae bacterium
TCTGGATGGAAGGCAATGGCATCGTGCGTTTCCCAGTTGCTTTCGAACTCGTTCAGATCGAAGCCGAAGGTCGATGTCAAGATTGAATCATCAAGCTTTGCTCTGAGATGTTGCCATTCAAATGGCATCGACGATGACGAAGGGGTTTGCAGGGCTTTCTGGCAGTCTTCGAGGCTTTCAAGGACGCGTGGCGAGTCGGCGTCCTCCTCGTAGATCTTCGCCAACGTGAAATTGGCCATGTAGGATTGCCGTTGTGCGCTCTCCTTCTGTCTTTCGGCATCGGCCTGGGCGTTGGTCGCCTCGACCGCGAAGAGGATCGAGGCCACGATGCCTGCGATCAATGCGATGGCCACCGCGGCCGACGCCCCCACGGAAAATCGATGGCGCCGCAGCCACTTGCGCTGGCGGTAGAGCTGGGATTCAGGGCCGGCCTCCAGCGCCTCGTGGTTGAGGTAGCGGCGGATGTCCTTCCCGAAGGCACTGGCTGATTCATAGCGGTCCTCCGGTTTCTTGCGAAGGGCTTTGAGCGGGATCCACTCGAGTTCCGAACGCAGCGTCGAAGCCAGACTTGCGAGCGGTGTCCCGCGATCTCTTGCAATGTCGGACTTGTCCTGAGGGGCGAGCTGCGTTACCCGGGTGCTGGGCGTGATCGGCTCCGCGTTTGCGACCAGTTCCTTGAACTCCTGTTGCAGCCTGGCTTCGTCGAAGGGGCGCTTCCCCACGAGCAGTTCGTAGAGGATCACTCCGAGCGAGTAGATGTCGGACGCGGTCTCCGTCCCCTGGCCACTCAATTGTTCCGGGCTGGCGTAGACGTGGGTGAAGCCCAGCGTGCCGCCGTTGGGCATCTCATCACGCCCCGAAGCGGACGGATCCTGACTCGGCTTCGATACTCCGAAATCGATCACCATCGGTCGCGGCTCGCCGTGTTCCTCGCAGACCAGGATGTTGGCCGGTTTGAGGTCGCTGTGGGCTTCCAGTTTCAAGTGCGCATGGCGCATGATGTCGCAGATCATGGCGAAGAGTTCCAGCCGCTTCGGGATCGTCATGCACGTGCGGTTGCAGTAGTCAAGCAGGTGTTCGCCGTCGATGAACTCCATCGCAAGGTAGGGGATGCCATCCTCCGTGGTCCCGACGTTGTAGACCTTCGGAATGCCGGGGTGCTGCATCCGCGAAAGCGTCTGCTTCTCGGCCGTGAACATCTCAAGCGTCCGTGGGTCATCCTTCTTGCTCGAGCAGGGGACCTTCAGAGCGACCCTTCGCTCCTCGTCGAGGCCGGTTTCCGTGGCCTCGTAGACCTCGCCCATCGCCCCGAACTTGGGAGCCACCCGTCGGGTGATCGTGTATTTGTCGACCGTGTCTCCCGGGCTGAAGACCGATGGCCCAGCGGGTTCCGGGGTACCGGGTTCCGGGGGACCGGAGTCCGGATGCGTGGCTGCCATCGTCTGCGTGACCCCGGGGTCGTGGGCAAGCATCTCCTCGACGGTGCGTCGCAGGTCGGTGTCGGCGCCACAGGCTTTCGCAAGGAATCCGGATCGTTCGGATTCGGGAAGATTGACCGCCTGGTTGAACAGTTCATTCAGTCGTTGGTGGTCGTTGCTCATGAGTTTCCTTCCGGGTCCTTGGTGGATCGGTTCATTTCTGCGACGAGCCATGCTCGACTCGATCGCCAGTCCTCGGTGACCGTCGTGCGGGAGATCCCCATCGCTCGTGCCACTTCATCGTGGGTCTGTCCGAGTGCGAAACGGCGCCAGAGGACCTCATGCTCCCGGGGTGAGACCTCGGCCAACTTTTCGAGTGCCTCCAGGAGCGGTTTGACATCCTCGCCCACGCTGCTCAGGTCGGCGAGGCCATCTGCCGTGATCTCGAACGAAACACGTTTTCGATTTCCGCCACGCTTCTCACGGCCTCGAAGGCGAGCGTAGTCGACAAGGTAGTTTTTCATCACGCGCCATACGAAGGCGAAGAACTGGGACTGGCTCTCCCATGTTTCCGGTGGCTCCGATTCGTACATTCGCACGAATGCTGCATTGACCAGTACCGTGGTCTGCAAGGTCACGGTGTGCTGTTCGCCGCGCAGGAGCGAACGTGAGATGGTGTGAATCTCAGCCTGGCACATCGCCCAAAGTCTTTCGGTTGCGAACTGATCGCCATCCTCTGAGGCTTGAGTCAGTGTGGTGACATCATCCCTGTCAGGTTGCATGAGAGTGCGCTCCATTCCCAAGACGCCACGAACCCTTTGAAAAGTCTTCTTCATGGTGACATCCGATCATGCTAGAACGAAGCAAACGGCCTGTACAATGGCCACCTCTTCGGGATGAATTCTTGAAAAACCATTCCGCGACCCAGCGATCTTGCCAGCACGCACCCTTTCAAGTGCGACTGGAAGACCGCCGACGTCACTCTCTACTCACCGATTTTCAAGTCCGAACGGAGCAATGTTCGGCGCGGTAAGACCCCGGCCTGTCCGCCGTTGTCGAGAGTGTCGTATTGGTCAGAAGGCGTCTCTCGCTGCGGCGAGCACGCATCGTGGAAGAAGTTTCTTGTAGCCGCACGTGAGCCGAAGTTGAGCATCATGCCGTTGAACACCGACGGATCATCCTTCTGGGCAGCAGAATCTGTTTTTCTGGAATGAAGCGGAAAGATGTCCTGGTCAGGCACAGAATCCAAGGTCTTTTGAGAGTGTCTGGAAACACCCTTTGCAACATCATCACAGGAGCGAAGTGCGCGAATGCCGAGGGTGGCGGAGCAGGCAAGGACCAGTGAAAGCGTTTTAGCGAGCATTTGAAGGCCTTTCTCCCAAAGTGTTTGGTTCGTCATCAAGGGGGGGTGTTTGACAGAGGCAACTTGCCCCTTCAGAAGAGACAGGCGTCATCCACAGGAGACCGTCCGGTGAAATCCGCCTTTTCTTTTCACAAATCCACGCATGGCCCCTGATTGAGTACTTTCGCGACTTCTTTCGCAGGGAAGGGTTTTTTCAGGCAAACCCACACAGCTCCCAGCGCATTTTTCCTGCCGAGACACTGAGTCATTCAACCTCGAAAGAAAGCCACCACCCCGCGCGTGCGCACGGGGTGGTGAGTGGTTTCGGTTTGCTGTGTTCGACGCTGTCGGATCACTCGTCGCAGGGCAGCCCCCAGGCCGCGAGTACCGTTGCCAGGTCCTGACCGTCGACCACGCCGTCGCCGTTGAGGTCGGCGGGGCAGGTGGTCGTGCAGTCGTCGCACGATCCCTGCGGTATGAATGTGCCCCCGAGCCGTTCGCAGACTCCGGAGAGGTTCTCCGTCATGAGTGTGCAGCCGGATGGCGCGCAGCAGACGCCGGTCCCCGTCACCGTGTTGTTCCAGACGGTGCTGGGCTGATCGCGGTTCGCCACCATCGCATCGATGGCACCGTCGCCGTCGAGGTCGCCGAGAGCGACTGAGATGCTGGCGGCGTTTCCAAGTGTCTGTCCTGAGTTGGTGAAGGTCCCGTTGCCGTCGTTGGTCCAGACGGTGTTGGGCTGTTCGTAGTTGACCACCATGGCATCGATGGCACCGTCGCCATCGAAGTCGCCGAGGGCGAGTGCAGTGCTGTCCCCTCTTCCGAGTGCCTGTCCTGAGTTGGTGAAGGTTCCGGTGCCGTCGTTGGTCCAGACGGTGGTCGGCTGGCCGCTAGCCGTGGCCATGGCATCGAGGTCGCCGTCGGCGTCGAAGTCGCCGAGGGCGACTGCGCTGGTGGCGTTGGTTCCGCCGAAGCCGAAGTTGTGGGAGTTGTTGAAGGTTCCGTGTCCGTCGTTGGTCCAGACGGCGAAGGGCTGGATGATGTTCGCGACCAAGGCATCGAGATCACCATCACCGTCGAGGTCGCCGAGGGCGACTGATCGGGTCTTGCCGTTTCCGAGTGCCTGTCCGGAGTTGGTGAAGGTGCCGTTGCCGTCGTTGGTCCAGACGCGGTTGGGCTGGTTGAAGTTTCCGACCATGGCATCGAGGTCGCCGTCGCCGTCGAGGTCGCCGAGGGCGATTGACATGCTCTCGCTTTGTCCAAGTGCCTGCCAGGGAAAGGGATTTGTGAAGGTGCCATCGCCGTTGTTGGTCCAGACGATGTTGGCGCGACCGGTAGCATCGCCGCCGTTGTTGGCGAACATGGCATCGAGGTCGCCGTCACCGTCGAAGTCGCCAAGCGCGGCTGATCCGGTCACCATGAGAGGCGCGGGCGTCTCTGCTCCGAGGTTGGCGAAGGTGCCGTTGCCGTTGTTGATCCAGACGGTGTNGTCCTGGGACGAATTCACGATCAACGCATCGAGGTCACCGTCGCCGTCGAGGTCGCCGAGGNCGACNGTTTCAACGTTGTCGTTTCCGAGTGACTGTCCGGAGTCGGTGAGCTCGGAGGTGACCTGGGCGCTGGCGATGCCGACGCAGGCACCACCGGCCAGGAGGACGGGTAGCAACAGGACGACAGGGGTGCGGTGGCTGGGCATCGGTGGTTCTTTCTCTTGGTCGGGATGTGGTTGACAGGTACCCAGCGTAGTCAATGCGCCGGCTTGATCAATGGTGTATTCCACGATTGGTGTGGTTGGCTGGCGTGCGACCCGATGAAGTGCTCTCTCGTGACCGTGACGTCATAGAGTCCACTGGCTGAGCAGGATCGCGAGGTCACGTCCGTCGACGATTCCATCGCCGTCGAGATCGGCCCCGTTCGAGGTTCCCCAGGCGGCGAGCAGGATGGCCAGATCGAGCCCGTCGACGACGCCATCGCCGTCGAGGTCGCCGATCAGAGGGGCGGGCCGACGCACGTCGGTGACCAGCGGCAGGTGGTCGGAACTGGCGGAGTCGTTACTCAGCAGTTCGTACTTCGCGAGTCCTTGCGCATTCATGAATCGTGTCTCGAGGACCAGCTGCCGGCCGAGCTCGAGCACCGAGTCGGAGATGATCGAGACATCGAGTCTGCCCGGCCAGTATCCGGAGGACGAACTGTCGTTGCGGTAGGTGTAGCTCAGACGTGCTCCGGTCAGAAGCGGGGAGGTGTCGAGCAACGCGGAGCCATCGACGTCCGGCGCGACATCGGGTCCCCAGGTGGCTTCATCGACGATGTCGCCGGTGACCAGCGAGTCGAGTTGTTGGGCGAGGCCCACGAGGTTCATGTCACCCGTCAACTGAACTGCGACATCCGCGGAAATTTGAGGATGGTCCCCCGCACGCACGCGACGAAGCAGGGCGAGCATCTGGTCGATCTCCTCCTGTCGTCCGTCGTCGTTGTTGCAGCAGGGAGGATGGGCGTTGATGATCAACAGCGAACGGTCAAGCAGCGAGTCGGTCTCGACGAGAACGGCGAGGTTGGTGTCCAGTGCCTCCGTATAAAGGATCGGGTAGCGGGAGACGGTGATGCAGTCGGCGTTGCCGGCGGCGTGCCAGTCACCCGGGTTTTCTCCGAGCCAGCCGATGAACCGCTGCCGAGTCTCCGCCGGAGTGTGGTCGTAGATCTCCTGGAAATTCAGGATGTCGGGTTCGATCGCACGCACCAGGCGGCGGAACCGATTCGCTTCGGCATTCTCCCACGGTGAATCGAACCGGACGTTCCAACTCACAAGGCGCAGGTCCTCCGGTTGTTCTCGCTCCAGCGCGCTGTCGTCCGGGGGCGGAGGTGGCTCGAGGTCGAGCTGATAGGTGATCGTACCGAGGTCGGGAAGCCGGTCGCCCGTCCCGGAGCGCAGCACGATCGCGCCCTGACCTTCAAGAAAAAGCTGCTCGCCATTGATCGTTGCGTCGCGCGCGAGCGCGATCTCGAACCGAGTCGAGGTGACGGTCGGTGCCCCTTGCAGCGAGAGCGGGAGGTGGTTGAGTTCGATGCCGTCGAATGGATCAGTCGTCGATTCCGAATAGTAGCGACCACTGCGTGCCCCGAAGACGAAGCGCAGTTCCGCGCCGAGACCTTCGGTCTGGAGTCCGGTTCCGGGGTCGTCGTCCGTGTCCAGCAGCAGCACGAGGTCGTTGTCATCGGAGAGGTCGAAGTCCGCCGAAGCGCTGATCAGCATCTGGAACCATCCCGGTTCGTCGGCCAGGCGCAGTTCGGTGAGATCCAGTCCGCCATCACCGGTCACATCGATCGCCGTGACGGCACGATCGGCCCAGTCGTCGAATCGACCGTCGACGGTGATCGGTGGCGTCGCGGTGAGACTGCTCGAAACAGAAACAGCCAGAACACCGAACGATGCGGTCGCTCTTGCTGGAAAGAAATGTTTTTCTGATCGCATGGCTGCTCCGAGACTCTTACGCTGCTTCAAACTACCGCATTCTGGGGTGTGATCCAGTGAAAAACGACCGAGCACGAAACACGCCTGAGCGAAGTTGGTGGGTCGGGAGCCGATTCCCGGGAGAGGTGACGATCCATCAATTCGATGGCGTCCACGCTGGTTGAATAGTGTTGCTTGAGACGAGCTGTGTTGTTCCAACTCTTCCATCCGGGTCAACCAGAAAGGTGATTCGCATGCGCCCAGCCGATTTCTTCCAACTCTTCACCGACCCCGGTGGATTTTGTCTGACCAGTTTCGTGTTGCTTGGCATCATGTGTGTCATAGGAATGCTCTTCGGAGGCAAGAAGAGCGATTCGTGAATGCAGTCTTGATTCATTCACTGGTTTCGTGAACGAACACAGCCCCGCGCGGTCAGTGCAGGGCTGTTCTTTCGTTCGTCACCGTCAATCGCGACTCCCGGAGGTGAACCGGGGACACCGGTATTTTCCAGAGCACGCTTTTTCGTGCAAATCCGCTCTCACAGGTCTGAGTGCCGTTGCTGTCTCTGCGATTGTCGCGTTGTTTCCATGCGAACATGCGAAACTCGGGGCAACGCAGTGACTTCAACCTCGTCAAAGGGTGGCCACAGTTGGGGCAGGGCAGTCCATCTTCGTTGGTGTGTTTACTGGTCATGGCCGGGGAGTGGATCAAGGAAACACCTGTTTTTTCCCGGTGGGTGTGCGGTGTCAGTGACCGGGTGGGGTCAGGAACTCCGGGTGTCATAGCACCCACACTCAGGACATTGGTCCTGCCTGGTATGAGAGAATGCGTGACCGCACCGCAAGCAGTAGTGGGTTCCACTTCCTCGCAGGGTGGTCGATTGGAACCAGAGAAGGATGATGCCCAGGAGCCAGGTCGTCACCAGAAGAAGTGAAGCAGCCATGATGAGTTCGCNGGCCACCGGCAGGCCGGTCACCTCCGCAAAGGTGTCTGGACCGACGGCCGTCCAGATCCTGTATTCAAGCCAGAGCATCGGAAACGGCGTGAGGCCCAGCGACCAGAGAAACCGCCGCCCTGAGTTGGTGCAACCAAGGACGACGTGCAGTGCCGTGGCGTCACCACGAGCCCCGCGTACCACGATCNCCCCGAGCCAGGCAGTCAGCACCGATCCGGTGAGCAGGGTCAGCACGATCGATCCCACGGTGATCGGTGCAACGCCCAGACCGAGTGCCGCCGCCTGCGCCAGNAACACCAGCAGAAATCCGACGCATCCATGAAANAAGGCGTGCGTTCCGGGGGTGAATGCTTCGTCGGATGGAAGATCCATGAACCAAATGGTACCTGAGTCGGTCTCGCCGGTTTTCAACGCCCTCCTCCTGGGCTGCTGATCGGGCTGATGCCCCTCGTCATGGTGGGGAAGACGACACTCCTTTCCCGCCTGTGCACGGGTTGGGAGTTGAATTCGGTTCAGTGCGTCATCTCTGGTGGACGTGATGGTTCCGATCCCGGGTCCTCGAGTCCACACTCCGGGCACGGCTTCCCGATCGGCTGGAGCAGTTGATATCCGCACGCCAGGCAGGGAGTCTGTTCCGCCTGTCTTCGGTACCGCGCGGTTCTCAGCAGGATCAACCCTGCCGGNATCAACGTGGCGATGATGCCGAAGCCGCCTCCGATGAGCGCCGTCCGGGGTTCGTTGGCTTGANCACCGACGCCCGTGCCCAGGAATACCATGAAGACCATGAATCCGATCGAGCATGGCAGGTAGATACCGATCATGAAGGTCATGAGAAGATGGCGTGTGGGTGTTCGTTCTCTCGGCCAATGGGCGAGTCGTATCCACAGAAGTCTCTGGTGGTTTGTTCGCCCTTTGAGTGCGATCAAAAGAAAGCTGACGTACCAGGCCAGCAGGAGGACCGCGGTCAAGATCAGGAGCATCTCTTCAATGAACCAGTTCTCGACGCTTAGAGCAAGCAGCCCCAGGCCAAATGGTACGCAGGGACCCCANAGCAGGGCATGCCTGAAGGGGGAATGTCCCCAACGCTCTCCTGTGAAGGGAACGAACCAGTCGTCCAGCCAATAGGTTTNTTCGCTCGATGCCATCGCGGTGCTGAATTTCCTTTGGGCGTTGCTGTTTCATCTCAGCGTGGGCCGAGGCTTGTTGGTCAGTTCAATGTACCTTTTTAGGGTAGATTTCAAAGAACTGAATAGTAAGTACCTTGCTTTTCACAGTGCTTGGAGTGTGCTCAGTTGTGTTCAGTCTGGTGATTCTCTTCCTTGGCGGCACCGTGGCAGGACCCGTCGGAGTGACTGCCTCCGATCATCCTGGAGGCAACGCCTGACCATTATCGATGCAGGCTTGGTAATTCATGTTGCATTTTACAATGGCGATTCTGTGGTCGAGCTGTGCCATGTCGAAGCAGGCCACATTGTTCTGGTAATTGTCGTAAGCACCAAAGCATCCCCCCATGGCGGCTCCAATTCCAGCTCCGTACAGNAAGCCTGCACCACCCTTGAGTCGTTTCAGTACACCGCTTCCGTATCTTCCAGAGGCACCACCTGTTGCGCATCCTAGCCCTGATCCCTTGAGCGTTACCGGCCAGAGCTTTTTGACACTGTTCCACCACGATTGGGCACTGATGCATGCGTTCACATCTGCGATGAATGTATTCGAGGCAGTCGTGATGCACCGCACCCGGTTTCTCCGGCATCGGTCTTCATGAGACAGCATGGGCGGTTGATCTGTGGCAGCCCAGGCCGCATCGACGTCTTCGATGGTCGCCGTTCCCAGCATTCCCTTTTCTGCCATCACTCGCATCGAGGACCAGTTACGTATGTTGACGACGTCGGCTGATTGCAGCGGTCCATTGGATGAAAATTGGGGAATGAAGAGTTGGTCCGAATCTTCATGAAGTCCGTCTTCAGGAGCCCAGGAGGTTTCCAGAATCGTTCCGACAACATGTGTCATGGTGCCATCGAAACCAACAAGTTCTCCGGCGACTGATGTGGGCGTGAGCCGAAGTCGTCCTGCTACCCCGTCTTCGATTTCCGGTGGCACATTGACGCACAACGTGCACTGTATGGCTTCTTCGAGTTCGTCGTCGTCAATCGATATGTCCTGCGGTTGAATGAATGTGTCCATCCAGAAGAGAGGGTCGAAGTTGCCGCCGATGGTGGACGGGTAGAAATATGCAATGGGCGTTTTGATGACTACAGCCTCGGGAAAGTCACTTTCTCCGTAGACCATCTGGACGTGTGCCGAGCTGATCAAATAGANACTGTCGTCCTTCGCCAGCGAGGTCGCTGTTGCCCACTGTGGAGAGGTGAACCAATTTTCCTGATCGACGTCTATGAGTTCTTTGATCTGTTTTGGAGTCAGAATCTGCACATCATTCTTGATCCATTCCGATGAATCCTGGCGAATCACTGGGCTTTCGGATTCCACCCTGAGTCCGTTGGCAGTGGCTCCCGATCCGATGATCGCTGCTGTGAAAATCGATAGAATTGGTATTCCGGTGTGACTCATGTGAATGCTCCATTCTTGAGACATTGTCCGCCGCCCCCGGCGTCCGTCTGGTTTCGTGTGATGAGTCCAACCTACCGAGGTTCNGAACAGCNTCNACGGAACCNGCNTTTTTTCGCGGACATTGATGAAGTCGATCAATNGTGNCTTCGAGAATGANAAGGTTGTGCGCTGTCACGCGNAAAAAACACTGCTGACAGTGGNGGTGTCGCTCGGACGTGCCTTAAGGCGTGTCCGGGCGTGGGGTCTCTGGCCAGGGGGGCTACCAGTATGGGATTCTGCCGCATTCCGCGCACTGGTGACGCGGAGCATGCTCGAGATCATTTCCACAGCCAGGGCAGAATGTCCTTCCCGATCTTCGGTAGAACCGGACTCGACGGAAACCGATGAGCGCAAAGATCCCAAGCAGGATCATGGCGGACCACATGATCACTTCCATGTTCGCCTGCTTCAAAAAGTTGAGGTACTGTGAGGTTCCGCTTGAGTTTGCATTGTTGATCAAGAAGAGCGACAGCGAGATGATGACGCTCACGCTGAATGGTGCGGCCATCAGGGATATCAATCCCGGAGAGGGGCGCAGTGGAAACGATGCAATGCGCGTGAAGATGTGGTGCCACGGACCAAGCCCGGGACACGCCATGACAAGTGCGTACATGGCCGACCAAGCCAGCGTGGCGATGAGAATTGCCACGCATGTCCATGTGACACATTGCTCGAAACCAATCAATTCGAGCGGGATGGCGATGAAGACCAGTGCGAAGATCGGGACGTACGAACCCCAGATGACAGGGTGTCTCAACTGGAGGAACATTTCCTGGACGGCAGGGTGTCGAACTCGAGCTGAGACTTTTCGCCTAAAGGAATCAGGCATGGCATCTTCCTTTCGGAGAGGTGCATGATATTCGATCTTCATCGGTTGCTGCAGGTCTGAGTGCTGTTGCAGAGTATGCGATTGTCGCGTTGTTCCCATGCGAACATGCGATTTCGCATGCGAAGGCTTCGCCAGAGGATGTTCGGGGTGATACGGCGGTGGTACTGCGTGGTGGGTGTGGGGTGTCTGGCCAGGGGGCAGCTGAAGACGACACCACCCCGCGCGTGCGCACGGGGTGGTGGTTGGTTTCGGTTCGCTGTGTTCGACGCGGTCGGATCATTCGTCGCAGGGAAGTCCCCAGGCCGCGAGTACCGCCGCGAGGTCCTGGCCGTCGACCACGCCGTCGCCGTTGAGGTCGGCGGGGCAGGTTGTCGGGCAGTCGTCGCACGATCCGCTTTCGGTCCAGCTGCCGCCGAGTTCGGTGCAGGCGGTTTCCGTGAGGTCCATGCATCCCCTCGTGACACAGCATGCGCCGCTCGCCACGGGTCCTTCGCAGCTCGTGTCACTGCAGTTTCCGCCGAAGTAGGTCCCACCGTTGTTTTCGCAGAAATCAACCTGCAGTTGAATACATACGTCTCCGATACAGCATGCACCCTGAACGACGTTGGTCCAGACGGTGTTGGGCTGATCGAAGTTCGCGATCATGGCATCAGGGTCGCCGTCGCCGTCGAGGTCGCCGAGGGCGACTGAGGAGCTGTCGCTGTTTCCGAGTGCCTGTCCGGAGTTGGTGAAGGTTCCGTTGCCGTCGTTAGTCCAGACGGTGTTGGGCTGGCCGCTGTTGTTCGCGACCATGGCATCGAGGTCTCCGTCGCCGTCGAGGTCGCCGAGGGCGACTGAGTAGCTGATGCCGTTTGCGAGTGCCTGTCCGGAGTTGGTGAAGGTTCCGTTGCCGTCGTTGGTCCAGACGGTGTTGGGCTGGCCGCTGTCGTTCGCGACCATGGCATCGAGGTCGCCGTCGCCGTCGAGGTCGCCGAGGACGACTGAGTTGCTGTCGCTGTTTCCGAGAGTCTGTCCGGAGTTGGAGAAGGTTCCGTTGCCGTCGTTGATCCAGACGGTGTTGGGTTGGTTGAGGTAGTTTCCAATCATGGCATCGAGGTCGCCGTCGCCGTCGAGGTCGCCGAGGGCGACTGAAAAGCTGGTGCTGTTTCCGAGTGCCTGTCCGGAGTTGGTGAAGGTTCCGTTGCCG
>NYVB01000065.1 GCA_002684315.1 Planctomycetaceae bacterium
TATGACCGGAAGTCGCAACGGGCCAGAGACAAATGCGAAACCGGGTCAATATCGGTCCTGAAAGACCCGCACAGAGCGCCTTGGTCGGCCTCAAGGCGTGTCCACGGGTTCAGTGCGCACCGGATCGACGGCATGGCGATTGGTCACGCGAATCTCGACCCGTCGATTAGGAGCATCTTCAATCGAGTTCGAGGGGTGGTCCGTGAACGGCTCGTTGTCACCAGCCGCCACGATCTCGATTCGACGCCAATTGACACCGTCTGCGGCGAGTGCGCGGGACACGGCCATCGCCCGTTCGAAGGAGAGCTCGAGCCCCGCTTCGGTGTCGTTTCCGGCTTCACCGCGAGAGGCGTGTCCGTGCACTTCGATGATCATGGGAAGACCACGGACCTGGCGAGCGAGTCGCTGGATGCGCTCCATGCCTTCGTCGGTGAGGTGTTCCGAATCATGCGCGAACTTGAGATCGATCATGAGTGAATGTTCACCGGTGTCGCGAGGAGAGTGGATCTCCTCCTTGTCACCGGGCTCACCCTCGTCCTGCGCCCGACCGGGGCCGTTCGAGTAGTACCAGTCGACGACCTTGCGAAGCTCGGGATCGGTGGTGTCGAGATCGATGGGGTTTCCGAATGCCGCACGCGTGTTCCAGACGAATTCCGCCCAGCGATCGAAAGGCACGGTGGCACCGCCTTCGCCGTCACTGTCGCCTTCGGCACCGGCCTTCGCTGGCGGTGACATGTTGAGCGCGAAGAGAATCACGAAGAAGCCCATGATCAGCATCACCATGTCGGCGAATGAGATGAGCCATTCGGGGGCACCTTCGTGCTCCTCGTCGTGGCCTCCGCCCGTCGCATGGGCCATCATGGCACCATGCGGGACGTGTTCCTCATTGTGATCCTGATCGAAATCACTGTCGTTGTAATCGGGCATCGGAAGACTCCGGAAACGGTTGGTCGTGTGACGAATCGTGCGTCAGAAAAGGGGTTATGCGGCCGCTTTCAGACGGAGGCGCTGCTGACGGGGCACGAATGCGAGCATCTTCTCGAAGGTGGCGCGGGGGTTGTCTCCAGCATGAATCGAGAGGACGCCCTGAAGCATCATCTCCTTGCTGAGAATCTCCTCACCGGAACGAAGTGAAAGCTTGTCACCCATGGGACCGGCCACGGCGTTCGCCAGAAGCGTTCCGTAGAGCGTCGCGGTCACGGCCACGGCGAGCATGCCACCGAGTTCCTCGACACCGCCGGTGCCGAGACTTCCGAACATGCCGATCTGACCGATCAAGGTCGCGGCCAGGCCGTAGCCGGGACCGTAGAGCTTGATGAGGTCGAAGAATTTCTTTCCTGACTTGTGACGTTCCTGCATGGCCATGATCTCCATGCGCATGGTGGTCTCGATGACGTGTGCATCAGAGCCGTCGACCGCCATCTTCAGCCCTTGCTGAAGAAAGGGATCTTCAAGCTGTTCGACTTCGTTTTCAAGTGCGAGGATGCCGTCACGGCGTGCCTTGTCACTCAGCATGGCCATCTTTTCGACGGTTTCAGGAAGCCCCATCTGCTTGTTGGACATGAAACGCTTCACGTAACTGGGAACCTGCTTCAGCTTGTCCATCGGCATCGCCATGAAGACGACACTGATGGTTCCACCGAAGACCATCACCACTCCCTTGAGTGACCAGAACATCCCCCATGACCCGCCATGACTGACGATGAGAAATCCGGTGCCGATACACACCACGATTCCAAGGATGACTCCAATGACACTTGCTTTATCCATCTGTCCGCCTCCAGGCAGGCCGCGGAATATGCGGCATGTTCAGGTGATCGGACGCATCCACACCCATCTGAAGTAAGAATCTTGCGGGATGTGCAGACTGTGTGACCAGATCATTCGGAACTGCCCTCACAGACATCAGCGCCCATGGGTTCTCGGACCGTAGCCTCGAGGGGCTTCTTTTTTTCCGTGGAATCGGGGGTGAGAACCCGGCGAAATCGAGGGATCGAGACTCATGGGCTCACTGGTTGCTGGGGCGCGCACGATTCGCCGAGACCCTCTCTGGAGCACATGCACCGCGGGTTGAGACGAGAGATGCAGGAACCCCCGGAAGCGGACCGACGGCTTCTGACGATCGGCCCGTCCGGTTCGATCAGCTTCGATTGATGATCTGCTGAAACAACGGTCGGAGGGACCCGCCAACGGGTATCCTGCGCGCTGGAGATCGTGATGAACACACGTCCGCTAGTCGTCCACACCGAGACCATTGGAAACGCCGCTCGTGCATGGCTGGAAGAGCGGGCGGAGGTGGTCGCCGCGGATTCCGGGAGCGATGCCTTCGCGGAGCTTGCACCCCGAATAGACGCCCTTCTGGTTCGCACCTACACCGAGGTCGACGATGCACTGCTTGAACGACTCCCTCGATTGAAGGTCGTGGGTCGAGCCGGCGTCGGCGTCGACAACATCGATGTGACCGCCTGCCGCAGCCGGGGGGTCGAAGTGGTCTACGCCCCCGCCTCGAGCACGCATGCCGTGGCGGAGTACGTGGTCGCGTTGCTGTGCGACGCGCTTCGCCCGAGGATCTACCTGCAGGATGCCGAAGATCGCAGCCGATGGAGTCACCACCGCAAGACCCTGGTTGCGGGAAGACAGTTCGACGAACTCACTCTTGGGATCCTGGGACTGGGCCGCATCGGCTCGACGGTGGCGAGGTTCGCCGAGGCACTGGGATTTCAGACGATCGCTTCGGATCTCGAGTCGATTCCGCTGACCGACCGCCACGGTGCCGAGATGGTGTCGGTCGAAACGCTCTTCGCGCAAGCCGACGTCCTGACCATTCACGTCGACGGCAGACGCGCCAATCGCGGGCTGATCGGCGACGATCTGCTGGAGCGCATGAAACAGGATGCCGTCCTGATCAACACCAGCCGCGGATTCGTCATGCAGCATGATCCTCTGAGACGAGTGCTCGCCGCACGAACCGATCTGCGGGCCTTTCTCGATGTCCATGATCCTGAACCCCCACCTCCGGGCGATCGACTCTTCGAACTGTCCAATGCCCACCTGCTCCCTCACCTTGCCAGCAGGACCGAAACCGCGATGGCTCGGATGAGCGATGTCGTGCAGGACATCTGGGCGGTTCTCAACGGCCAGGAACCGACGTGGCCGGCCCCGGAAGACTGACTCCATGCGATGACCGTACGGGCATGAGTCCCCGCGCAGACGTACACTGAACGATCCTTCTCACCATTTTCATCACGCTTGAGAACACACCATGAGCTTTCCCATCGAACACGTCCATGCCCGCCAGATCATCGACTCGCGTGGCAATCCCACTCTTGAATGTGAAGTGATCTGCGAGGACGGCACCGGAGGACGCGCAGCCGTTCCCAGTGGCGCCTCCACCGGAGAGAATGAAGCCGTCGAGCTTCGGGATGGCGACACGTCCTGCTGGATGGGCAAGGGCGTGGGCAAGGCCGTGGCACACGTCAACGAGATCCTCGCACCCGAACTCATCGGCTTCAATCCCAGCGACCAGGAAGCGATCGACCAGCTTCTGATCGAATTGGATGGCACTGAAAACAAGGGCAACCTCGGTGCCAATGCACTGCTCGGCGTCTCGATGGCGGTGGCGCACACCGCGGCCGCCTCAGCGGGGCTGCCCCTCTACAGATACCTCGGGGGCACCGCCGCGAATCACCTTCCGTGTCCGATGATGAACATCCTCAACGGCGGCAAGCACGCGGACAACACCGTTGATTTTCAGGAGTTCATGATTCAGCCCGTCGGCTTCGAACGATTCGAAGACGCGCTCCGGGCCGGAGTCGAGATCTATCATCATCTTCGATCGGTGCTGCACGACCGCGGTCTCTCGACCGCAGTCGGCGATGAGGGCGGCTTCGCCCCGGACCTGAAATCGAACGAGGAAGCCCTGGAACTGATCGCGGTCGCGGTCGAAGGATCCGGGTACAGCCTTGGTGATCAGATTCAGATCGCGCTCGACCCGGCGACCAGCGAGCTTTGGAACGAGGCTGCCAAGAAGGGCAAGGAAGGCTACTGCTTCTTCAGCAGCGATCCCGAACGAATCATCAGCAGCGATGAACTGGTCGATCTCTGGGCCGAATGGTGTTCACGCTGGCCGATCCGTTCGATCGAGGACGGACTGGCGGAAGACGACTGGAGTGGATGGCGGACCATCACCGAGCGACTGGGTGAGACCACCCAGCTGGTCGGAGACGATCTCTTCGTCACCAACCCGACGTTCCTGCAACGAGGCATCGATGAAGGATGTGCCAACGCCATCCTGATCAAGGTGAACCAGATCGGCACGCTCAGCGAGACCTTCCGAGCGGTGGAACTCGCGCATCGAAACGACTACCGAGCGGTGATGAGCCATCGTTCGGGTGAGACCGAAGATGCGACCATCGCCGACCTCGCGGTTGCCACCAATTGCGGCCAGATCAAGACCGGAGCACCCTGCCGAAGCGATCGGACCGCGAAATACAACCAACTCCTGAGAATCGCCGAGGATCTCGGCGACAACGCTCGCTTCGGTGTGCTGTGAAAGGACCAGGCGTCATCCTCATCCGGATCGATGAGACCGGGCTCTGAACCTTTTTTCGATGACCGACTTTCCAACGCAATTTCGCCTCATCCGCCAGCTGATCTTCAGTGAGAGGATGCGGTACGCCTGCGCGTTGACCGCACTCATCGCGGGCACCCTTCTGATCTATCTGATTCCCCTGGTGCCGCAGGCGGTTCTCGATGTGGTCTTCAACGATGATCCGGACAAGGCTTCCGGAATCTCTCGGGGCGTGATCGAATTCCTCGGCGGCATCGAGGAGGGGGGTTCGCAACTCTGGCGCCCCGCTCTGCTGATCGGATTCCTCGCACTCGCGGCCGGGTTCTGCGTGCATCTGCGGCAACGATTCGCGGCAAGGGCGGCTCAGAACATCGCTCGCCGCATGCGCAGCGGCATCTACGATCACGTGCAGAAACTTCCCTGCCGCACGCATGAGACTCTGGAGAGCGGCGACCTGCTGCAGCGTTGCTCCTCGGACGTGGACACGGTCAGCCTTTTTCTGAGCGAACAGATCACGATGATCGGCCGAGCGTTCGCGATGCTGCTGGTTCCACTGCCCCTGATGTTCGCGCTCGACTGGCGGATGGCTGCGATCTCCCTGATCCTGGTCGTTCCGATCTCGGTGTTCTCCTACACCTTCTTCAACCGGATGCGCACCCGCTTCCTCGAGAAGGAAAAAGCCGAAGCCCGACTGACCGCCACCGTCAACGAGAATCTCAACGGGGTTCGAGTCGTGCGTTCGTTCGCCCGACAATCCTTCGAGAGCGCTCGTTTCGACGAACACAATGCGACGCATCGCAACCGCGACAACGACCTCTATCGTCTGATGGCCCGGTTCTGGTCGCTTTCGGACGCACTCTGTTTCTGCCAGCAGGGCCTGGTCATCGGTTTCGGACTGTGGTGGCTGACTCAGGGCTCACTCGAGATCGGCACGTTCTACTTCTTCATCTCGGTGGTCAACATGTTCCTCTGGCCGGTACGAATGCTGGGCAGGATCCTCGCCGAGTTCGGCAAGGCACTGGTCGCGGTCGGCCGTATCGAAGAGGTGCTGGAACGTCCCGCCGAATCATCTCCTGNAGNCCCGTACCAGCCGGANGGACTTGANGGCTCGATCNCCTTCGAGAANGTCTCNCTNCACCACGGCGAACTNCCGGTCCTCGACGGAATCGATTTCAAGATCNACCCGGGAGAGACGATCGCGCTGATCGGACCGGCGGGNTGTGGCAAGACCACCATCGTCGATCTGCTGCTNCGACTGCACGATCCGGACGACGGNGAGATCTCGATCGGNGACGTCGNGATCGNTCGCATGGAACGNGGNTANGTTCGCTCCCGAATCGCGGCGGTCATGCAGCAGCCGTTCCTCTATTCGAGATCGATCCGTGACAACATCGCGATCACACGTCCGGATCTGGAGAACGATCCCATCGAGGCGGCGGCGATCGATGCCTGCATCCACGACTCGATCAAGAGCTTCGATCAGGGATACGAGACCATGGTCGGTGAACGCGGACTCACGCTCTCCGGGGGGCAGCGTCAGCGAGTCGCCATCGCCCGCGCGTTGATCCAGAGACCGGACATCCTGATTCTCGATGACGCCTTGAGCGCGGTCGACACCCGCACCGAACATCAGATTCTCTCCGCGATCGAACGACGTCACGGACGCCAGACCACGATCCTGGTCGCACACCGTCTGTCGACGATTCGAACCGCGGACCGAATTCTCGTGCTTGAAGCGGGCAAGGTCACGCAACAGGGAACCCACGAGGAACTCATCGATCAACCCGGTCTCTATCGACGGATCTGGACGATCCAGTCCGACCTCGAGACCGACGACCAGGCCGAGACGGGNGGCGCGGGATGAACCCTGATCATGGCCATGACGATGAACGCTCGGGCGCGATCGACCTCCGNCTCTGGATGAACTTCATCAAGCACCTGAAGCCGCATCGACGCATGGCGTTCACCATGTGCGGCGCGGGGTTCGGACTCGCGATCATCGAGGCCTCGCTCCCCCCGCTCACGGGATTCATGATCGACGAGGCGCTCGAGCAGGGTGTCNCGAACCGACTGCTCACCATGGGCGGCATCTTCATGGTGATGATGATGCTCTTCGCCTTCACGGTCTGGCTCTTCATCAAGGCGGCCGGAGCACTGGCGACGGGCGTCGCCTACGACCTTCGCAACGGCTGCTTCCAGCGACTTCAGGAGCTTCCGTTCTCGTTCTTCGATGTCAGGCCCACGGGTTGGCTCGTGACCAGAGTCACCAGTGACTGCGCCAAGGTGAGTGACCGCATGCCGTGGGTCCTGCTGGACATCTTCTGGGGTTCGACGATGCTCATCGGCATCTGCACCGCGATGATGATCATCGACATCAGACTGGCACTGTGGACGATGGCGATCGTGCCTCCACTGGTGGTGGCGAGCTGGGTCTTCAAACGAAGAATGCTGGCAAGCTCGCGGGACATGCGCCGCACCAACAGTGCGATCACCGCGAGCTTCAGTGAATCGATCAACGGCATCCGAACCACCAAGAGTCTCAACCGGGAGAGTCGCAACCTGGATGAGTTCGACCAGCTGGCGGACACCATGCGCGGACACAGCATGCGAAACGCTCTTCAGGCCGCGGTGTTCCTGCCGATCGTCGCGGTTCTGGGATCGGTCGGAGTCGGCATCGCGCTCTGGAAGGGTGGCGTCCAACTGGAGACCGGAACCGGGCTTTCGATCGGCATGCTGATCGCCTTCATGGAGTACGCGATTCTCTTCTCAATGCCGATTCAGGAACTTTCGGCCAGACTCGCCGACCTGCAATCGGCGCAGGCTGCGGCGGAGCGGGTTCAGGGNTTGCTCGAAGAGGTTCCCGCGATCAGAGACTCACCCGAGGTCCTGGCACGNCTGNNAGAGAACTCCGATCTGAANGGCCCACCGGATGGTGGCGANCAGNTCATCGAGACGATCGAGTTCCGCGGCATACGTTTTCATTACAAACCGGAGGAACCGATTCTCGAGGACTTCGATCTCACGGTCCGCAAGGGCGAGTCGATCGCACTGGTCGGCCCCACCGGANGTGGGAAGTCCACGATCGTCAACCTCGCCGCACGGTTCTACGAACCGAACGAGGGCCAGGTCCTNATCAACGGCGTCGACTTCCGGGAACGCTCGCTCCAATGGTGGCAGGCACAGTTCGGGATCGTGCAACAGGTCCCCCACCTGTTCTCGGGCACCATCATGGAGAACATCCGCTACGGACGGCTCGAAGCCGACGACCTCGACGTGCTCGATGCCGCACGGCAGGCGGGGGCGCACGATTTCATCGAACGACTCGATGACGGGTACGAACATGACGTCGGTGAAGGTGGCGAACTGCTCTCGACCGGACAACGTCAGCTGATCTCTCTCGCGCGTGCGCTGCTCGCCGATCCGCAGATCTTCGTCATGGACGAAGCGACGTCATCGATCGACACCGAGACCGAGACGCTCATTCAGGAAGCGATCGACCGGGTGATGACGGGACGATTGAGTTTCGTGATCGCNCATNGACTTTCGACGATCAGGGATGCCGACCGGATCATCTTCATNGAAGCCGGCAGGATTCTCGAAGACGGGACCCACGACGACNTGATGCGNGCCAATGGCCGGTATGCNGAACTCTATGCCGGACAGTTCACGGGNGCCTGANCGCCCCCCANCACCGTCGCTCANNCGCTTCGNAGGATCGACCGGNCGTCACATCAGANGATGCANACNCCCCAGAAGACCAGNACCGCGGTGATGTCNGCACCATCGACGGTGCCGTCACGGTTGACGTCGCCCACCACGGCNGGACCANNGAAGCCCCAGTTGTTCAGAAGAAGCGTGAGGTCCCCTCCGTCGACGANGCCGTCGAAGTTGATGTCACCGGCGCAGTCGCAGGGATCGGGAACACCATTGCCATCGGTGTCCTGAGAGATCCCCTGTTCGATCTCGTATTCATCACCGTAGCCGTTCAAATTGCAGTCGAAGAGCGGNGCGAAGGGATAGACGTAGGCGGATCCGGACTGGATGCCGTTGTCGTTGTCGTATCCGGCACCGACCANGACCAGATCGCCCTCNAGGGCGACGGACATGCCGTANTGGTCACTGGTNTCACCATCNAAGGCGTAGAGCTGATCGACGATGAACCAGGAATCNTCATCCACGTTCTTGGCCAGGAAGGCNGCACCCGAATCGACCACCTCGCTGATGTCGCTCAAGGGGGCACCGATCACCAGANGGTCGCCGTCGATGGCCACCGAGGTTCCGAAGGATGCGCCGTCATCNCCAAGCAGNGGNCCGCTGGTCCAGACTTNNNCCCANGNGTTGTCGATGTCCNTGAATTCATAGACGAAGATCAGACCGTCGCCGTCATTGGCGCCGGGGGCACCGATGATCATGCGTCCGTCGTTGATGGAAATCGAGGCGCCGAACAGGGTATCCGCGGCAGAGGAGGTCGCAGTCAGCAGCTCGAGAGACAGCCATTCACCCGCCACACGTCGATACATCACGACCTGTCCTCGGGAACTGGAGGACATGGGTGCGCCGACGGCCAGATGGTCGTCATCGAGTGCGAGGACGTCCCCGTACCCGATGTACTGCGAGCCAAGACCGATCTCCTTTTCCAGACGCTGATCGAACGTCCAGGACCCCGAAGGCAGAGGAACGTCGTTTTCATCCACACCGTTGTCGAAGGAGGGATCGTAGGTGAAGAGTTCCACCGAGCCGTTGTATTCGGTGCTGCCGCCGACAGCCT
Source organism: Planctomycetaceae bacterium (assembly GCA_002684315.1). The sequence goes on from NYVB01000065.1 coordinate 9,339, forward strand.
CGAATCGCTCGCTGGTCACGGCGACGGTCACACCATCGGTGGCGACGGTGTTTCCGAATCTGAATTCGTCGGTGGGTTCTTCGGAGTAGAGTTCCTGTTCGAGACACCAACCGGTGTCCGTGTCACTGCGATGCAGGAAGACCGCGCCAGCTCGCGCTTCTTGAAGCACGGGATCGTCGTCTTCGTCGGCCCCTTCCTCGAGGTCGTAGCGATCACGGAACGGCGCTCCGCTGACCAGCAGGCCATTGTGGGCGGAGATCGACTTGCCCATGCCGTCGATCGGGCGTGACTCGAGAATCGGTGCCTTGCCGTCCTGAATCCAGCAGGTCTCGGGGGTGACGCCGGTATAGGGGTTCGGAGCGCAGAACCCATCGAGCGACGGATCCGAGGTGCGATAGATGTAGGTGGCGCCGGTGTTCTCATCGCCTTCATCCGAGAGGTAGGAGCCGATGATCGGTTGTCCGTTGTCGATCGCGGTGACGGTGCCGAAGAGGTCCAGTTCGACCGGGTTCGAAGGCAGGATCTTGACCGTGGACGTCGAGGCGGAGGAACAGGCCCATTCCGCTGCCATCGGAGTCACGATGTTCATGGTGAGGATGTTGTCGGCACCTTGGAAAACGCCTTCGAAGTCCTCCTCGATCTGCTCACCGGTGGGCTGACCCTGATAAAGAACGTAGGGATTCGAATAGTGCGGAATTCTCGTGCCGGGCGAGTAGGCCATGATGGTTCGGTACTGATTTCCGGAATTGCCGTTGAAACGCCAGCCGTTCGAGAAAGGGAAGGCACCACCGTTGTCACACCCACCACCGTCGCCGTCGGCGTGACAGGCGCCCAGGTTGTGACCGAGTTCGTGGGCCAGCACGAAGCCACCGAGACAGAAACGTGCATTCACGTGGTACTGCGCTCGGGTTGGGTCGAAGAGATAGGCGACACCGCACCAGCCTTCGTCGAATTCGACGATCAAGGAGGCGACGTCGGCACTGGCGGCCTGCATGATGTCCTGGACTTCATCCATGTAGTCGTCATCTGGATTCACCAGGTGATCAAGGTGGCCGCTTTCAACCGAATCGTCGTAGTCGATCTGGCCGAGATAGACGATGCGGACGCGGGTGGTCGACGCGGAGTTTTCGAAGCCGGTGTTGGCCTGAAGCACGCCGAGCTCGCAGAGCGCTTCGACGATGAGCGGGCTTCCGGTTCCAAGGACGGTGTTCTGGGTGTAGAAGATCGCGAGGTCGATCGTGGTCGAGCTGCATCCACCGGAACACAACGGGCCGAGTTGCGGTCCATCACCGGCCAGGCCTCCCGAAGTCGACTCGAGAATGAGATTCGCCGGGTCTGGAAGATCGGCAGCCGGTCCACCTTGAGGGTCTTGTGACGCACCTCCGCAGAGCGGGAGATCATCACTGGTCATCGGCTCGACCAGCATCGCGAACCCGGGGGCCTCCGAAAGGCGCCACCAGGCACCGTCGCCGGTATGGAGCGCGGCGGCGACCGCCCCGTTGCGAAGGACGAATTGCGCATGGGCCTCGCCACCGTCGACGTCCCTCAGGACCACGGCCACGCGTTCGTTGCCGAGAATGCGACGCGTCTCGACCTTGAGTGTCAGAACTTCGGTTCGCTTGGTGAAGCGAGCCCTGGGTGGCGTGAACTGGAGCGTGGTACCAAGCTGAAGACGGTTGATGAAATCGGCGTCGAGCCGGGTCTCTTCGACCCCTGGCGACGAATCGCTCAGGCCCGCGGAGGATGAAAGATCGAGCTCGACGACGCTGTCGTCGAGTGCCGCCGGAGCCGTGGGTGCGGGTGCACGAAGACCGATGATCATGCGCTTCGAGTCGGCGGACTGCATGGCATGCGTTCCGGTGGAGAGCGTGGTCGAAACCAGCGCTCCGAACGCAAGCAGGCACAGTGGTCGGGCGAAACTGATCTTCACGTATTCCAGCATCGAAGTCTCCTATCCGGATGAAACGTCCGGCAGGCGCGAAGTCGTCCAGGAAAGGACCGCTTGCGCCACACTTCACTATGACCGCATCCTGACGGGCTGCAAGCCCTTGATGCGGGATCCAATGGTCCAAATCAGGTGTTCACACACCTGGAGGGTGAAAATGCCCTCAGAGCCTGCCCAGACCGCGCGACCCGAAACGAACGGGTCAGAAAACAATACGTCGGCGGGGCGTTGGAAGGTCCGAAAATACGGAGTTCCGAAAAAGCTCGTGCCCTGTCAGCGGATGAGCGTGGCAGGACACGGGCGGATGTCGCACGTGCATGTCGGCCGCAGAGACGACGGGCGTCTCATTGAACCTTGGTGAAGGCGAGGATCTTCGGGTCGTCGCTGGGCGTCGAGACCGAACTTCGGTCGATCACCATCATGTAGCGACTCTCGTCGATGATGCGATCCTTGTCGGTCGCATCCCAGAGTCCGGTGGTCGGATCCTGAGAGAAGGTGCGAACCTTGAAGTAGACGGTGAAGACGTCGCTGCGCGTGGTCAGCATGTTCGCGATGCCGCTGAAGAGCAGCGCCGCTTCCTCGGCGTCACCACCGACGTTGTCGGGACGGAAGACCTTCTTGGGTGCGTC
>NYVB01000066.1 GCA_002684315.1 Planctomycetaceae bacterium
ATCGCGATGAAGTTTCGAGTGGCCATAAGGCGCGGCTTCCTTTCCGCGTGCATGGATCCTATATCGACCTCAGTCGGAAGACCAACGTCCCCGAGGTCGTTGTTCCTCGGATGACGCCCCGGTAGGTGTTCCCGCCGAGGGCTCTGAAGTCTCGAAAGACACCTCTTCCGCTGGTTGGAGGCCCTCTTCGAAACGCGCCAGAGAGTCCAGAAGCGAATCCGCCTCGGGTTCCTCGGAATCATCACTGGCTGCGAACGGGGGCTCATCCTCGGAAGTGGTCACGAATGGTGCTGCTTCGGCGAGTGGAATCCGTTCCAACAGACGAGCGGCGAGATCGAGTCTGCCGATGTCTCGCAACGAAGCAAGACGCGGACGTGGTCCGGAGAGATCCACCACCAGTTCGACCAGCACTGGATTCTCGAGTGCCGAGTCGGTGTCCTCGGAAGGCACCGTGCCCGCGGCGAATCGGAGCTTCCAAAGCCAGGTGCGATTCGTGATGAGGCCGTACAGACCGGTCATCGTGCTGGACGTGATGAGGTTCCGATCGCGCGGCCAGGTGATGTCCGCCTGCGCGGAGGCACCCAGTGACTCACGCGCGTCCACCAACGCAGCAGCCGATTCCGAATCAAGACCGGGCAGAGTCTGAAGAACCTCCAAGGGGGCCGTGTTGATGTCGATCCTGCCCGACGCCCAGCGACCTTCCGCGGTGATCGTGTCGAGGATGTCCGCCTGATCCGGGAGGTCCGTCACTTGTGCGGTGATCGCACCGAGTGTGACATCATCCTTGAGATCGACATTCGCCTTGATTCTGCGCAGGGCCTCACCCGCACCCTCGCCGAAGGTCCGGTCGAAACGAAGGCCGAGCTCCTCGGAATACGGCACCGAGACATCGATGCGCCAGGTGCCGTCACGTTGCACCAGCGGCTCGAAGGAATGGACGGTCAGGAGATCCGGCAACCGGGAGGTGCGAGTGGTTCCGAGTGCTCGAAGCGCTCGCTCGCCGCGATCCTCCTCCAGCGCGAGCACCTCGCGCGCGGGACGAAGATCCTCCAGAGGGCCGTACATCATCTCCGGAGTGACGATGAAGGTNCCGTCATCCGAGGTGATGTTCAGAAGATCCTCNANNGNGCGATANCGACCGCCGGACATGGTCGAACGGGTCTCGATGATCCGATCCGCCTGATCCTGGGTGAGCGCCCCCGTCGCNTGAAGTTNNTCCGACGTCGCACGATTCAGATCGAGCAGACCACCGACNGGNNCGAGAGNNTNCTCGNTCNGGNCCGANCGAGAGGAGACGGATGATGCTCGAAACGACCGGCCCTTCATGCACGACATAGGTCCGTTCAAGTCCGGGTCGGCGTCCTTCGAGAATCACCTCTCGCTGGGCTTCCAGTTCCGAAAGAACGATGGCGATGCCCGAATCGACCAGCAGTCGGGAACGGGAACGTTCCGCACTGGCGGAGGCGATCGCGATTTCAGCGCTCGACCACCTGAGAAAGATCGTCACCGCGAGGGTGCTCGCACCGATCACGAGAAGGACCGCGATCAGTGCGAATCCACGAGGATTTTCGTGCGGCGGCGAACTCATCCGTCACCCCCCGGAATCGAATCATCCCGTAAGGAGGATGTTTCCTCCTCGTTCAAATCGAAATCGTCTTCGGTTTCGAAGACGCCGCCGTCTGGAACACGCATCAATCGGATTCGATCGGGTGGGCTCGATGGCACGTCACCACCAGGTTCATCAGCATCCGAACCGAGAGGTTCTGATTCGAAATCCTCGAGCGACGTCTCGTCTTCGAAGGGGGAGATCCACCAGATCGAACACTCGATCGCGGCAGGAAGCCCCCCGCTGTCGAATGAATTCCATGAGCTGGACCACGCACCGTTCGAGAGATACCGGAACCTGACGGCACCGAGTGCCGTCTCGCTCACGGGTGAAGATGAATCGTCTCGACGAAGACGGGCCTCGCCCGAAGACTCGTCGAACTCGAAGAGCAGCGTCGATTCAGGTGCGAACACCGCCTGTGGAATGTCACCGAAGACACGGGAGACCACCACGCCATCATGCGCGACCGAGAGCCCGCGCGAGGTTCCGATGATGCCCGGCGACCCCGAACCGGTGCGGGCGATCGCGGTCATCAACGCCGTTTCGAGNCCGTCGAAGATCGCGGTTGCAAGCGCGTCCCGACTGGTCGAAGCTCGAAGTTGCGTCCGGCTGCCCGCGATCTGGTTCACGAAAAGACCGATGGTTCCGACCAGGACCCCGATGAGTCCGAGCGCGATCAGAGTCTCGAGCAGACTGAACCCGGTCAGAAAGCAGGAACGATGCCTCATCGCACCACCTCCCGGAAGCGATCCACTTCGTCATCGAAGAGACTCGGTTCATCGATTCCCGGAAGATCATCGAGCATCGGATCCTCTTCGAAATCATCGAAGGTCTCTTCGAAAAGTCGCACCAGCGTCCGCACGCTGTGAACGACGAAATCGTCTCCCGTCGGATCGGTCCGTTCAGGATCGAGAACATCGAGTTCCAGAAGCACCAGTCCATCCCACTGCGTCCGTTCGGTTCGAACCCGTATGCCGAGCGGATCCGCGGTGGCCTCGAAGTCCTCGAACTCACCCCGCTCCTGTCGTCCCATCGCACGAAGATCGGCGAGTGAGACCAATCCGAGTTCGAGTTCACCCACGCGTGTCATCGCGAGATCGACCGCCCGCTGAAGAACCGCCGAGCGTTGCAGGGAGGTTCGTGCATCGCCCATCACTCGCAGCACGACGAGCGCGGCACCGATGAAGAGCGCCATCGAGATCATGACCTCGAGGAGAAGTCCACCGCGACGACTCACGAATCCACCCGCCCGTCGGACACCGTGAGGTCGTTTCGAGGGGACTCGGGGAGGTCGCGAAGAGGCGCTTCCTCGGATTCGCTCGCAGGCTCTTCGTTTTCGGATGGCATCACGTCGGGTTCGGTGATGATGACCCGACCGGTCAACTCATCGATCAGAATGCTTCGGGTGCGACCTGTTTCATCGCTGAGAACAAGTTGTTCCCGCGAGATGACGGTGCCATCCGGAAGAAGAATCGCGAGAAGCACCGCGGTGTCGATCACATCCTCGAAGGTGGGATCACTCGAACCGGATCCGGACCACGATGAAGATTCCTCGGAAGCCGCCGAGAGAACTCGGGATCCCGGTTGGTACCGGACGTCGTCCTGAAGCACCACTCTGGACCAGGTGGCCAATGGAAAGGCCGTCTNCGAGGCATCAGCATCGACATCACCCGGGACATCGGAGTCATCCAGGGAGAATGTCTCGACCTCGAACCAGTCCGCTTCCAGGTCGAATCGTGAGAGCGTGATCTGGACCGGACGGCCATTGACCGTGGCGTGCGCACGCGCACGCAGATAGAGCGCCTGCACGTCTTCACACGCGGTGTCGAGGGGACGAAAGCGGGACATCCATGAAAGCGTGGGCAGCACCAGAGCCGCGAGCGCGACGACGATTCCCAACGCGACCAGAATCTCGATGAGCGTCAGTCCGCGTGACACGCGAACCATCGGATCAACCGTTCTCGCTCGGAGTCGAGGCGAAGTCGGAGAATTCGTCATCAAGCGAACCATCTTCACCGGCGATCGAGTCGTGGATGTTGAGGTCGTCATCGGTGCCCTCTTCACGATCAGGTCCGATCGAGATCAGGTCGTAGGAAAGACCCTCGATCTCCGAAGGGTTTCGATAGACCCAGGCACTACCCCACTGGTCGTTCGGGGCGGGCTTCTGAAGATAGGGACCACCCCACTTGGAGGAGTCCTCTTCGTCTTCGAGTCCGCCCGAAGACCACAGGACGGCGACCCCCTCCTCTTCGGAGGGCCAGCGCTTCATGTCCACTCTGAATCGTTGCAAGCCATCTTCGATACCCTGCATCTGCACCTTGGTCACCCCGACATCGGCGCGGTCCTGAGCTCCGATGACGTTGACCAGCACGATGCCACCGATCGCGAGCAGAATTCCGATCACGATCAGAAGTTCGATGATGGTGAAGCCGCGACGAGTGTTTCGGCGANGACGTTCGTGGTTGAAGCGAGTGACTGTGGTCATGGCGGGGCTCTCCGTGGGGCGAATCATTTCGTTTCCGAGGACGTGACCTCATGCCCGATGATACCGCGACAGACCCGATCCACCAATGGCATTGAGGCAATGCGCTCAGAGATTGGAACTCATTTGAAGCATCGGAACGATCAAGGACATGAAAATGAAGAGAACCACCCCCGCCAGAAGGAGGAGCAGCAGTGGTTCCATCAGCTTGACGGCGAGTGAGAGCTGGCGATCGACCCGGTCTTCAAGTGTCTCGGCGACCTTCACCAGAACGAGCGCGAGATTGTTGGCGGACTCTCCGACGGAGATCATCTCAAGGACGTCCTCCTCCATGAAATCGCTTTGCGCGAGCGGCCGAGCGAGTGTTTCACCCGATTCGACGGCATCGACCGCATCGGCCAGAGCTTGTTCGAGGGTCGCACTTCCGATCGAGCTGCGAGCGATCTTCATCGATTCGACGAGGGGAATCCCGTTTTCGAGCATCGTTCCCAGAATGCGACAGAACCGCGCACACGCCAGTGAACGTGTCAGAGGGCCGATGACCGGAAGACCCAGATTGATCCGCTCGATGCGAAGGCGCTGCGCGGGATCACGGCGTCGGGAGAAGAGCAGAAAGAAGATGCCCCCCGAGACGAGGAGGATCAGAGGCCACCAACCGATCACGAAGTCCGATGATGCCATCAGGATTCGCGTCGCCAGAGGCAGCTCCATGTCCGCGTAGAACTCCTCGAAACGGGGTACGAAGAAGATCAGGGCCGCGAGGACGATTCCGGCGCCGACCGTGAGGAGCACGATGGGATAGATCATGTTTCCGATCACCTTGGAACGAAGTTCGGCCCGTCGTTCCAGGAAAAGACCGAGTCGTTCGAGGGCATCGTCGAGAAAACCGGCCCGTTCACCGGCACGGATCATTGAGATCTGTATGTCGGGGAAGACCTGTTCATGTCGCGTCATGGCATCGGCGAGACGCTCGCCGTCTTCCACGGAATCGGCCACACGAAGAATCACTTCGGACAAACGAGCGTTCGATTTCATGCCACCCAGCAGCCGCAACGATCGAAGCAGAGGAACCCCCGACTTCAGGAGATCGGACAGCTGGCGATAGAACCGTGACATGACCCGGGGACTTGACGAGCGAGTGCTGCCGGCCGACGCCGAGGCGGTCGACAGTTCCATCGGAGCGAGCCCCTGGGACTCGAGCTCGAAGAGAGCCGCCTGCTGATTCGAGGCTTCCATGCGACCGGAGACCTTGCGGCCCTCCTGATCNCGCGCGCTGTATGCGAACATCGCCATGNATCAATGGTAGCGGCGATCNCCGAGGTGCTGAAGACCGTGANTCAATTCCTGCGTCGNCGCTGTGCGACGAGTCCGNACAGAGCCAGAAGTCCGGCGGGTGCCGGGATGGGAGTCGTCTCGATGAAGACGCTGAAGTGTTCGAAGGACCCCACTTCGGAGAACTGCATGTGAAAGTCACCCAGGCCGGCCAGTCCGCCACCCGCACCGATGCCTCCGTCACCACCGCCGCCATCACCATCGTCTCCGGCATCGCCGCCGGATCCGCCGCCGTCGTGAGGAACGCCACTGAAAGCGAAGGTGAGCGCACCCATGTCGCCGAGTGAGACGTAGACGTCGTCATCGGTCTGGTTGGCGCCATAGAAGGCGTCAAGCGATCCGATCCGCTGCAGGAGCTCCTGCTCCGATTCGCCGGCGTGCTGGGCGGTCGGACCGGAGTACCCGAGACTCACTTCGACATCATCGGTGAGACCGAAGAATTCGACGTAATCTATGTCCGCTCCGGGACTGGATTGTCCGTAGTTGTTCGATCCGAAGTCGACGATCGAGACGCTCAAGAGGCGTTCACCGGACAATGTCGACATGATGCCGCCGAGATCGAGATCGATCATGGTGTAACCGCTCGACGATGTGTATCCGTCGACTTCCCAGGAAGTCACGTAATTTTGATAGTCGCCCTCGTAGCTGCAATTTGGAACTGGGTTCATGTTTGCAAAGCAACCGAGGTCGATCTGCACGTCAGCCATGGCGGTGGCCGTCATCACGCATGTGGATGCGACAATGACGACAGTGTGTGTCTTAGTCATCTCTTGAGGTCTCCCGATGTCGGTATGGACGAGTGCAGAGCGGGTGGACTTCACTCCGGTGCAGATCGTTGCCATCCACCATCGAAGATGCTCCGGTCCGATCTCATGGCAAGCGACAAGGTCGAACCATGACCCAACCGCGACCATCTGTGCGGATCGTGCGGATCATCAGCGACAGAACCTCGGGAAGAAGGGGTTCCGATTCAGATTATGGACCTCGGGCACGGTAGAATGAACCCATGCGCGTCGTCAGTCTTCTTCCATCAGCCACCGAAACACTCTGCCACATCGGAGGAGAAAGCCTTCTCGTGGGCAGATCGCACGAATGCGACCACCCCTCAGGGATCGCGGAACTTCCCGTGCTGACTTCCCAGAGAACGCACGGCACCACCAGCCTGGAGATCGACCAGGAGGTGCGGGACACCCTCGACACGCAGAACTCCCTATACAGATTGGACGTCGAGCTTCTCGAGGAACTCGAGCCCGATGTGATTCTCACTCAGGATCTGTGCGACGTGTGCTCGATCGACCTCGAAGCGGTGCGCGCCGCCGCCGCCGGCTTTGAAAAGGCGCCTCGAATCGTCAACCTCGACCCGAAGACCATCTTCGACGTCTTCGACGATCTCTTGAAGGTCGGCGAGGCGGTCGACATGAAGAGTCGATCCGAAGGTGCGATGGTGGCACTGCGAGCGCGCTACTGGGAAGCGGTCGATTTCGTGAACCCCTATGCCTCGCAGGAGGAGATCCTGTTTCTCGAATGGGCCGATCCGGCGTTCGTCGGTGGTCACTGGACCCCCGGCCTGATCGAAGCCGCCGGCGGACGTCACAGCCTGAACACCGAAGGCAAACCGTCGCGCCAGGTCGCGCCGGAGGATCTGATCGAAGTGCTTCCCGATCGTGTCATCGTCTGCCCCTGCGGATTCGATCTCGAGCGAGCCGCCGCGGAGATCGAAGTGCTCGAACGAACGTCATGGTGGCCGCTTCTTCCCGCAGTTCAGGAAGGCAAGGTCGCGATCGTCGACGGCAGTGCGATGTTCAACCGCCCCGGTCCGAGATTGGTCGACGCCTTCCGTTGGCTGGTGGCCTGGCTTCAGGACCGCCCCGAAGTCCTCCCCGAGGAATTCCCGGTTCGGCACCTCTGAGTGCGAACTGGGTGACACGCACTCTGCTTCGGCAAGGATGCGCTCCCTCACCGGGAGCGAACGCGAGTGCTGCGCGATCACACCTTAAAAACCAGGCGAGACACTCTGAGCTGAGACAGCATGGACCGATAACGAAAATATTCCAGCAATACCCGAAAACGCTATCGATCGATGCCGGATGCAGAAATCAAACCCTGTAGGGTTGTGGACTTATGAGACGGCGAAGGAGAACCGACGCCGACTCAAGGGAGAAGCATGATCCGAGGGATCGTGTTTCATGTTTGAAATTTGGAAAAGGAGAAATGAAATCATGTTTTTAAGAATCACGTCTATCGCTGTGTCTGCTCTTGCACTCAGCAGCATCGCCAGCGCCGACATCGTCTATTCCGGTGATGTCGGCCTGGAAGCTCAGGAAGGCGACAGTGCCTCGTTCGAGATCGCAGGATTCA
>NYVB01000067.1 GCA_002684315.1 Planctomycetaceae bacterium
GAGAAGCAGGCCGAGTGCGGATGAGAGTCCAACGCGCATCATCTTTTCTTTTCAGTCATGCGTTCCGTATTTCGAATGCTCACGATTCGGGATCGAGCCATGGTCCCTCCCCGACAAGCTCTCCGAGAGGAACGAGATTCAAAGCTGCGTTGCAGGTGTCCACACCACGGTCAACGACGCGATGCGTCCATCGGCGCGTGCGGAAAAGAGATCGGCCGCTCGAAGGACGGGTTTCCGTCTCTGGCTGACCCAGACGCCGTCGGCGAAAAGACAGCCGTCGGCGAATCGTGACGTCAAGGTCTCGACTGCAAAATCGGCGTCGCCGATCTCCTCATAGAGACGCGTGAAGAATTCGTGCGGTGACACTTCGAGTCGCTCATCGGTTCTGCGGTCGTGGACCCGCACGACCGCATCAGGGTGAAACGCTTTCCGCAGTCCGACATCGTCACGTGTTCTGAATGCCTGCGAGTCGTCGGCAAAGACGCTTCCAAATGGTGTGTCCTCATCTTCTTGTGCGTCGTGTTGTGCGTCGGGCTGTTTCGACTGATCCACGTGTCGATCCAGAGGTGTCCCCTCGATGCCGAAAAGTCGCTGGTGCGATCCATGACACCACTCTGCGTGATGAAATGCCTTTTTCCGAGCATGTCGTTACCATTGATTTTCATGATCCACAAGCACGACACGGCGTCTGCGCGCCTCCTCTTCAGTTCATTTCTCGCGTCGAGCTGTCTGCTTGTCTTCAGCGGCCAGCTCTTCGCGGCGCAGGATGATCCCTCCTACAAGAAGCCAGTCGTCACCGCTGACGATTCCGATTCCGAGACCCCGGGTGCCGAAACGGGATCGGCTGCCGTCATCCAGCAGGATGATTCAGGAACCATCACTGGATTCGGCGGCGAATGGGCGGGCATGAAACATCTGGAGAGGATCCAGTTTCTCGCCAACATCGCCACCCTCACGAATTCCCCGACGTTTCTGCCGCGCACCACCGAACCGGTGGCCTTGGATTTCAGCACGCCTCATCCATTTCCGCTGGTGCGTTCGAAGGTCGATCCGTTGCTGGGCTCACCGCTCGAACCGGTGATGTCCCCGATCAGAAACATCGAGTCCTGGCTCGGGTCGAACTACGGCATGAATTTCGGAATCTACTACACCATGCTTTATCAGCATGTGTCGGATCCCGTTCCCGGGGGTGCACGCGACATCGGGACCGGGCGATTGGATGTCAACCTCGTGTGGAATCTCTGGGAATCACCGGGGGTCGGTCACCCGGGCCATGCGCATGACGGACACGGGCTCTTCGGCATCCTGGTGCGCCAGGGCAACCAGATCGGTGTCGCCAATGATGTCACCACGACCGGTTCGGTCGGCTCGACCCAGGGGCTTGACTCGCTCTACACCGGCCAGTTCGGTGGCTCCGCGACGTTGAACCTCTTCTATTACCAGCAGGGCTTCGACGATGACCGACTGGTCGTCTCCGTGGGCAAGCTGCATCCGAACCAATACATCGGCTTGAACTTCTGGGCCAACGATGAATCACGACAGTTTCTGGCCGGTCCCTTCGATGGACTGCAGACCATCGGTGATTCTCATGGCAGCTATCAACTCGGTGCGGCGGTTCAATGGATCCCGAATGAATCGATCTTCGTCAATGCGATGGTCACCGATGCACTCGGCACCCCCAACAACACCTTCAGCACGCTTGATGAGGGCTATGTCTGGAGTGCGGTCGAAGTCGGGTGGGTGCTTCCCGTCGACGAAGAGGCGCTGGGCGGCCCGTCGGTGCTGTCCGCGATCTGGGCGGGTCAGAATCTCGATGATGTGAACGGGGGGGCACAGCGGGAATGGTCCAACGGGTTCGCGCTGCAGTTCCAGGGGCATCTCACGGAAAACCTCGGTGTCTGGGCCCAGGGGGGGCTGGCCGAATCGACCATGTCCAGGACGACGGCGGGTTTTTCATTCGGACTTGGCCTGGAGAATCCGTTCGGTGACAGCAGCCGCGGTGATCTCTTCGGCGTCGCCTTCAACTGGTCGAAGCCATCCGATCGTCTGGCCGTTCCACTCGAGGAACAATCGATGTTGGAGATGTTCTATCGGATTCAACTGACCGGATCCTGNCAGCTCACACCTGATNTCCAGGTGGTCTTCGATCCCGGCGCTCGNGNCGACTCGGCCACNTCGNTCGTTCTCGGTCTTCGTCTCACCACGGATTTCTGACTCGCCTCTTTGAAAGCACGCCGCCATGTCTGATGAACACACCNCCTCCAAGCCNCAGGTGATCGCACAACAATCCGGTCTCTACACCATCGCGGTGGCTCTGGTCGCCGGTCTGGGTGGTGTCATGTTCGGCTACGACATCGGTGTGATCGCCGATGCGAAACTCGGGATCAGAAAAGCCTTCGGACTGAACGATTTCGAGATCGAGATCGTGGTGAGCGCGGTGCTCGCGGGGTCGTTCATCGGTGCCTTGATCGCCGGGCGACTGTGNGATTGGATCGGTCGACGCTGGACGAACGTCTGGGGCGGGGTGTTGTTCATTCTGGGCTGCGTGGGATGTTCTCTTGCTCAGGACTACGCGCTCATCGTGAGCTGCCGCGTGATCATGGGAATCGGCGTCGGCTTCTCCTCGGTGGCGGGACCGTTGTACATCGCCGAAGTCTCGGCGCCCTGGAATCGTGGCGCGCTGGTGAGTCTCTATCAGCTCGCGATCACGATCGGGATCTTTCTCGCCTTCCTCATCGGGATGTGGACGACGAACGACGATGGTTTCTGGCGCCTGGCATTCGGAATCGGTGCGCTGCTCGGTGGCGGACTCGTGGTGGGCATGTTTCTCATGCCGCCCAGTCCTCGCTGGTTGGTGGGCAAGGGACACATCGAGATTGCTCGTGCCGTTCTCAAACGCACCATGGGATCCGAGTCCGCGGCGAAGGATGAACTGGCGGGCATCCAGTCGCGACTTGCCCAGGAAACAGATCAAAGCTTCTGGAAGGTTCTTCTCGAGAGCCGAGGCGTTCGGCTGGCCTTGATCCTCGCGATCGGCCTGGCGTTCCTTCAGCAGATGAGCGGCATCAACGCGATCTTCTANTACGCCCCTGAAATNCTGAAGGAGAGCGGGCTNGGAACCACCACCGATGGCACCCAGTCCCGATTGATTCTGGNCCTCACCGCCGCGCTTGGTCTGACCAACGTCTTCGCCACCTTGATCGCGGTCTTCCTCGTCGACAAGGTCGGGCGCCGACCACTTCTGATGGTCGGCACCGCGNTGATGATGGCCTCTCAGATCGTGATCGCGATCTGTTGCACCATGCTTCCTGAATCCCCCGAGGCGGGCATGACCGTGGCGAGCTACATCATCGTGGGGTCGATCTTCCTTGCGATCATCGCCTTCGCCTTCAGTCTGGGCCCACTGGTCTGGCTGGCGATCTCCGAGATCTTTCCCGCGAACGTGCGCAGCNCCGGTATCGGCATCGCGACGTCGATCAACTGGGTGGGCAACTTCCTCGTCGGAATCGGAACGCTTTCCGTGGTGCACTACAGCCCGGCACTGACGTTCTGGATCTTCGCGGCCTTCAATGCGTGNACGGTCGCTNTTCGTGTTCTGGCGAATGCCGGANACCAANGGNGTCGAACTCGAGCAGATCGAGGCCTTTTTCGATGGATCCGACGNCTCAAAGGCATGATTCAGGGTCAATTCAGGCTGCATGAGTGCTNTTGATGAGGTCCGATCANNCNTGAGGGGGNCGTTTACGGCNTTNTGAGATGCTNGAGATTGGTCTGTAGGGGCCTGAGGACGAAAAGCGGCGCTTACTCGTGAGAAGTTATTTTGACTTCCNGATTTGTCGTTTATTCTTGGNTAAGCACCGCCCGAGCAGATGTTTCCGTGGTGCATGCTTTCCCCATTCCAAGATCCGATTTCCTCGAGGAGCCTCATCATGTCTTTATCACTGTCTCGTTCGATGACCCTGGCCGCTGGACTTGCCACTGCCACAATGGGCTCATCGCTGGTCATGGCAGATGACCCCACCCTGGGATTGATCTACAAGCAGGAAAAAGGGTGCTCCCCCGGATACATGCTCTACACGCCGCTTGGCTCGATCTGGACCTACATCACCGACCTTGATGGCAACCTGGTGCATCAGTGGACCGACACCGACCCCGGAGGCAACTCGGTCTATCTGCTTGAAGATGGCAGCCTGCTTCGTTGCGCGGACACCGGGGCTGGCCCGGGAAGCATCATCGCCGCAGGTGGTGACGGCGGAAGCATTCGTCGTTTCGACTGGGATGGTGAGCTGCTCTGGGATTTCGAATACAGCACGGCGGCCTACCGTCTTCACCATGACATCGAGCCGCTTCCCAATGGGAACGTGCTCGCCATCGCGTGGGAGTTTCTCACCAGAAACGAAGCGCTCGCCGAGGGACGTGATCCAGCCAACCTGAATGCCAACCAGGAGAGTTCTCTCTGGCCCCTCACCATCGTTGAAATCGAACCCGATGGCTTGAATGGCGGCAACATCGTCTGGAAGTGGCGAATCATGGATCACGTGATTCAGGATTTCGACAAGACCAAGGAAAACTTCGGCGTCCTCGCCGACAANCCTCGCAAGGTCGATCTCAATGCAGTTCGCGACAGTCGTGCCGACTGGATCCATGCGAACTCGGTCGATTATGACGCGGAAAACGATCAGATCCTNATCAGTACACCGTTCCTGAACGAAATCTGGATCATCGATCATGNNCTCACCACCGAGGAAGCCGCCACCGANGCCGGTGACCTTCTCTANCGNTGGGGCAATCCNCAGAACTACGATCGNGGTACCGNNGANGATCAGCTGAACTACTTCAGNCATGATGCGCGCTACGTGCCCGACGGCTATCCCGGAGNAGGCAACATCACCTTCTTCAACAACGGCAACGGNCGNCCCGAAGGNCCGTATTCNGAGATCTACGAATTCACCCCGCCACGAAACGCGNACGGTGGTTTCGATGTCCCGGAAACCGGCGCGTTCGGACCGCTCTCCGGCACCGTGATCTATGTCGCCGACAACCCCACCGACTACTACAGCAGCGGGCTCTCCGGTGTCGAAAGACAACCGAACGGCAACACCGTGATCTGCAAGGGACGTGGTGGCGTGTTCAACGAAGTCGACACCAACGGTGATCTCATCTGGGAATACGTGAACCCCGTCACCTCAAGCGGGCCACTTGCCCAGGGATGCGAACCCGGGAACACTCAAAATGCATTCCGCGCCAGTCGATACCCGCTCGACTATTCCGGATTCGCCGGTCGCGAACTCGTGAGCATGGGGCCGCTCGAGCTTCCTCAGTGCTTCGGAGACTACGACTGCAACGGCGTCATCGACGGCGCCGACCTGACGGCACTCCTTGCCGGATGGGCGACTTCCGAAACCGACCTGACCGGTGACTCGACCACCGACGGTGCGGACATCGCAGCCCTGCTCAACGGCTGGGGACTGTGTTCCGACTGAGTTCCAGTCGAAGACTCGAATGCATTCAGACTCTTCAAGCGCCTCGGCATCCGCCGGGGCGCTTGTTCGTGTGACCGAGGGTGCGACCTTCACTCGGCGCGGCGGGAGCGTCATGCAGTCAGGCCAGAAAAAAACCCCGTCCCTTTTCAGGAAACGGGGTCTTGAAGCGGACAGGACGGGATTCGAACCCGTGGTACCGGTATAACCGGTACGCCGGTTTAGCAAACCGGTACCTTCAGCCGCTCGGTCACCTGTCCGGTAGCTGGATCGAGAGTATAACGTCAACCGCTGGCGGCATGGACCGGAACTTCCNTCAACTCGGGGGGTCTCCGAAGAAAATCCACGTCCTGTCATGCCTCTGTCGGGGTTTTTCACCCATCGATCAGTCGAAGATGCCTGCGAACAACAGAACGGCGAAGAGGAACGCCAGAATGAGACCGACGGTGGCAACGCGGTTTTTGAACTTCTTGTTGGCTTCTGCCATGGGGAGGCTCCAGATCCGTGGATTCGTGTCTTTCTTGAAACCCGATCATACCCACGCTGGCGCATCGAGTGGTGAGTCGTGACAATCATGNCAATGACTGATTCACTGCCTGACATTCTCGAACTGATCTGGGATGCGCTGCACAAAGGCGCGACCGATCGTCGTCATCCATTTCATCTGCCCACCCTCGCGACGAGAGGTGCATCGGATTTTCCGGAGGCCCGTATCGTGGTGCTGCGCCGAGCGGAACGAGACTCCCGGCAGCTGGTGTGTCACACCGATGCCCGCAGNGGCAAGGTACGTGAGATCGCGGCGGATTCCCGAGTGACCTGGCTGTTCTACGATCCTGAAATGCGTCATCAGTTCAGAGTGCGTGCGCACGCGGAAGTCCTCCGGGAAGGCCCGCTCTTCGAAGACGCGTGGAAGCGTTCGGATGTCTCGGCACGGCGCTGTTATCTGGCACCGCGTGCACCGAGCAGTNTCAGTGACGTCCCGACGGCGAATCTTCCCGACTCGCATGTCGATCGAAATCCGAACCAGGAGGAGAGTGAGGCCGGCAAGGTCAACTTCTCGGTGGTGCGTTCGGAAATCATCTCGATCGAACGTCTTCATCTGGCATCGGACGGCCACCGACGGGTTCGATTCGACTTCGTCGAGGGTGCCTGGCAAGGTGTCTGGATCGANCCCTGACTCAGGTCGTGAGTTCGAGGACTCGNTCGCCGATGTCGCTGCGATGNAACGCNCCGTCGAAATCGATCACANCACAGGCGGCATTGGCAAGATCACGCGCGGTNCTGAGGTCTTCNCCAAGNGCGGTGACCCCNAGNACTCTGCCNCCATTNGTGANCACNGTGCCATCCTCGGCGCTGNGCGTTCCCGANTGNAAGACGACCACGTCATCCATCTTCTCCGCCCGAGCGATGCCCTTGATGACCCTGCCTTTCGCGTAGCTTCCGGGGTAGCCTTCCGAACACAGCACCACGGTGCACGCCGTGCGGTCGTCGAAATCGAAGTCGGCCTCGCCCAGCGACCCTGCGGCGGTTCGCCAGAGGACTTCGACCAGATCGCCCTTGAACCGACTCATCAACGGCTGACATTCGGGATCACCGAATCGGACATTGAATTCAAGCACCTTGGGCCCGGAGGGCGTGAGCATCAGGCCCGCGTAGAGCACGCCGCGGAACTCCACGCCGTCTCGTCGCAGGGCGTCGACGGTGGGAACCAGAATGTCGCGGTGGACATCGGCCATGAGTTCACGACGTGAAAGCGGAGTGGGGCAGTAGGCGCCCATGCCTCCGGTGTTCGGACCCACATCGCCTTCGCCCACCTGCTTGTGGTCCTGGCAGGGGTCGAGCACGGAGATGGTGCGTCCATCGACGAGGGCGAGCACGCTGAGTTCCTGGCCTTCGAGCCGTTCTTCGATCACGACGCTTGCGCCCGCTTCTCCGTAGGCGCGATCTTCCATGATGTGATCGACCGCAGCGAGTGCTTCCTCGGGTGTCTTGCAGACCACGACACCCTTGCCCGCGGCAAGGCCGGCGGCCTTGACCACGCAACTGCCACCGCGCTGTTGGATGTACGTCCGTGCGATCTCGTGGTTGTCGAACACTCTGCCGTCGGCGGTGGGGACCGCGGCGGAACGCATCAAGGTCTTGGCGTATCCCTTGTCGGCTTCAAGTCGTGCGCCGGCGGCGGTGGGACCGAAGATCATTCGGTCGTCGGTCT
>NYVB01000068.1 GCA_002684315.1 Planctomycetaceae bacterium
ACGACTGCACGACCACCTGCCCCGCCGACCTCAACGGCGACGGCGTGGTCGACGGTCAGGACCTGGCAACGGTACTCGCGGCCTGGGGGCTGCCCTGCGGCGAGTGAGTCGCCGAGCCACACACAAGCAACAGAATCCAACCACCACCCCGTGCATCAGCGCGGGGTGGTGTCGTGTTGCTCCGCTTGTCCAAAGACCCGACCGCCACCACTCAGGAGCAGCGCAGTCACAGGCAGACGACAGTCTGGGTGTTTTCAGAACGATTCCGTTGAAGCTGCTCCGAAACCCGGTAGATTGAAAGAAACGCACGACACCAGACAGACGCCGGGGGCGGCGGCAGAAGACCAAGGGCGGTCAGTTCGCGGAATCATGGCGAGACAACCACCGAACATCACGGAATCCCGAGCGAGCTTGGGGGCGATGAACGAAAGGAACGCGGTTGAAGCCGCTTTCGATGATGGCGTGAGATCCCGAAACACACGACTTCGTTTCTGTCCGTACCTGAATCCAATGATGCTGCTTTGTCTGACACCATTCGTGTTCTGCTTTCTTGCAGTGGTCGCGGAGGGCCTGAACATACCGTGGCTGACTTTCTGGCTTGCGATCGCATCACTCCTCGCACTCGCATCCTGGTGTCTCTGCTACGCAGGCTTCGCGTGTTCGCCGACTGAATCCTGGGGAAAGGTCCTGCGACTCAGGTTGGGGCACTGGCCACCCGGACGCACACGCACAGATTCCTATCGACAGTACTTCGATCTGCTGCTGTTCCTTCCGTTCTTCATCGGGCTGGGCGGATCCTTTGCGCTCTCGATACTGAGCTGGGCACGATGGCCCGCGCAGATTCCCACGACACTCAAAGGGGCATCCCACGAAAGCGTGGTTTTTTTCCTTATGCCGATGACCGCTCTCGTGGTGTGCGCTTCGGTGGTCCTGATCATACGGCTCGCGGTCATTCGCAGGACCGGCACCACGTGGTGCCTGGACTGTGGCAATCGTCTCACTGACGAGCCTGAACAGGACCGCTGCCTGGAGTGCGGCAGCGTGGGGACGAGATCCAGCCAATGAGCGGCTCCAGACGTGTTCAAATCGCCCGGCAAGGCCTCGAGGAACTCGAGGACTCCTTTGTCACGCCACCGTACGAGGGAACGGTCACCCTGAAAATGATCATGCGTGTCAACTCTGCGGCGTTCATGGTGTCGGTTCTCCTGGGGTGCCTGGCGGGGCCGGGGAGTGAACTGATGTACCTCCTCCCCCTGCTTCTTCTTGGTCTCGCGTTTCTGACCCAGTTCCCGTTGCTCATCATGTTCATCGAAAAGCGGTGGATTCGCTGGCTCCTGGTCACCAGCAGCGGACAGGTTCTGTTCGGTTTCGGTGCCTCGATCTGCCTCTACGCCGGCTTCACACTGGCCAGGTGCGTGTCCGAGCTCAGCATCTCATTCTGGTTCGAGTCCTCATTCGGTCAGATCAACTCATGGCTCGCGATTGCCGCCGCCACTGTCCTTGGACCGCTGAGCGCACTGGCATTGTTCGCCAGCACGTTCTTCGTGGTGCGGAGCTACCGGCGAAATGCCCGGGGACGGTGTCGGTCGTGCGGATACCCGATCGGAAACAATGAGTCCGAACGTTGTTCGGAGTGCGGAAAATCCTTCGATGACCCCGACGAAGCACGCACCCCGCTCACTGTTCTGGGGGCCACACGATGATGTGGCGATACGACGAACGATTCCCACCAAGTTCGCAGCCTTTCTTTTATGGATGCGCCGGATTTATCCTGGTGCTTGTCCCGCTGCAGGCCGTGGGAGGTTTACTCGATCCTGCCGCACTCGTGAGTGCGGTCGTCCTCACACTCATCGCCGGAACGATCATGACCCTCTGGCTGGGGTCCATCGTGGTGCGGGGCGCAAGCGGACAGATCGGGGCGCTGCACGTCATTCTTGGCTTCACCCGGCACGGCCGACGTCTTCTCTGGGGAATGGGACTCATGCCGTTTTCTGTGCTCCTGACGGAGTACGTGATCTTGAGTTTAAAGATATCGTCGAACGCCTTCGTTGATGTGACAGGATGGACGATGACCGCCCAGGTCGTGATGTACACCATGGGACTGATCACTCTGGCGTGGGTGTTCGGTGTCGTTCTCCTGTGGTATCAAGTGGAGGCCATGCGAAGAAGCACGACCCGGTACTGCCTGCAGTGTGGCCACGTTCTCGCCTCGACCACTGAGGCGAACTGCCCGGAATGTGGCAGAATCCCGTAGTGGCAGGCCCGAAGCTTTGTCTGTCAGAGTGCGGAGGAGAGTCCCTTGCCAAGATGTTTTTCCAGAAAAAAAGAGCGAGAGTCACCTTGGGAGCACGTGGCAAGAAAGATAAAGTGCTGGGTGTCCACCAGTCATCGCACTACGGTGGACACAACCGAGCAGGGAGAATCATGATGTTCAATGGCTATGTACTCTGTTTTTTCGTGGTGGCATTCTCGCCCACGGTGTGCTCGCATCCGATCGAGCTGATCGATTCCGGTCAGACTCTCGGACAGAACCTCAGCTGGTCGGTGGCCCTTGGCGATCTGAACGATGACGGGTCCCTCGATGCAGCGGTTGCGAACTTGAGTGGCAAGGACATCGTCTGGATGAATGATGGAAAGGGTTTCTTCACCAGTACCGAACAGGGCATCGGCGGACGCGACTTTAATTTTTCCGTCGTGCTGGAAGATGTTGATGCGGATGGGAGCCTTGATGCAGCGATCACAGGCAACTACGGGACCAAAATCTGGTTGAACGACGGCAGCGGAACCTTGACGAACTCCGGCCAGACGCTGGGAGACAGCACCGCACGATCAGTCGCATTCGGTGATCTCGACGGTGATGGCGACCTCGATGCCATGATCGCCAACGCGAGCCCCATTTCTGACATGAGTTTCAACACCGTCTGGACCAACGACGGCAGTGGGCTCTTCACGAATTCAGGGCAGGAACTCGGCAGCAGCAACAGCTGGTCCGTTGCATTGGGTGACCTCGACGGGGACGGCCACCTCGACGCATGGGTTGCGAATAGAGCGAACCAGCCCAATGCAGTCTGGATGAATGACGGCACCGGCACCTTCGAAAAATCGGAACAGGAACTGGGAAACAACCAGAGCTGGTCGGTCGCCCTGGGGGATCTTGATGGTGATGATGACCTCGACGCATTCATCGCGAACAGAAGCGGTCAATCCAACACCGTGTGGATCAACGATGGCAGCGCACACTTCACGAACTCGAAACAGGATCTCGGAAACAGCGACAGCTACTCGGTCGCTTTGGGAGACCTCGATTGTGATGGTGATCTCGATGCCTTGATCGCCAACGATGGCGCGAACACACTCTGGATCAACCAGGGCGGTGCGAACTTCGATCAGGACGATCAGACATTCGGCGAAGCCGACACGAGAAGCTGCGGCCTGGGCGACTTCGATGGTGATGGCACCCTTGATGCATGGTTTGCGAATCACGGTGCACCCAACACGGTCTGGATGACCCAGGGCCGCGATGGGGACTCGGACGGGGTCTCCGACTGTCTGGACGCCTGCCCGGACGATCCACTCAAGACGGAACCAGGTCCGTGTGGGTGTGGAATCTCCGACGTCGATTCAGATGGTGATGGCACACCCGACTGCAAGGACTGCGGACCATCGGACCTCGACGGAGATGGTGTGGTCGACGGGGCGGACCTCACTCTGATTCTTTCACTCTGGGGAACCTCCACCAGGCTTGCCGACTTGAATGGGGATGGCATCGTGGGAGGTGCCGATCTCACAGTGCTCCTCTCCGATTGGGGCGGGGGCGACTGAACTCGTGAAGCATGGCCGCCAGTGGCACCCATCTGAGCAGTCAAGTGCACTCGTGGGCTTTCATCTTTGCTACAGCGAACGATTGCATGAGATTTCTCGGGTTCTGTCGTTTTCGAATGGATTCTGATTGAGTTGTTGAAATCGAGTCGAAAAACATGCGGGGTGCTTCCAACCAGGGCCGTATGGTCCGTGCAACCTTGAATGTCTCGACCCGGAGATTCTCATGAACGATTCGAACAGGCACCCTTCGGAGCCACCGGAATCCGGGCGGAAGGACAGACTCCAAAGGCTGTTCATGGAGTCGATGGACCTTCCGCAGCATGCTCGAAACGAGTTCATCGATCGGAGCTGCGAAAAGGACGAATCACTCGCTCAGGAATTGAAGGAACTCCTCGCGGCCCACGCGGAGAACAGCGACGAATCATCGACCAGCACCGAGGATGACGAAGCCAGATCACCGAACGATTCGATTGATTCCATGAATCTTCAACCCGGCGCGATGATCGGTGCGTTCAGGATCGTCGAGCAGATCGGAATCGGTGGCTTCGGCGAAGTCTACCTGGCGGAGCAGACCACTCCGGTTCATCGCAAGGTCGCACTCAAGATCATCAAGTTGGGGATGGACACCAGAAGCGTCATCGCCCGTTTCGAGGCGGAACGCCAGGCGTTGGCGATGATGGACGACCCGGGTATCGCACGTGTCTACGAGGCGGGAGCAACCGACGAGGGCAGACCGTTCTTCGTGATGGAGTACGTCAAGGGCGAAGCGATCACCGACTACTGCAGAAGAGAGAGATTGAACATCACCAGGCGATTGCAGCTGTTCATCAGAGTCTGCGAAGCGCTCCAGCATGCACACCAGAAAGGGATCATCCACCGGGACATCAAGCCCGGAAACGTCCTGGTGTCGGTCGATGACTCGGGACGTCCGAATCCCAAGGTGATCGATTTCGGGATCGCCAAGGCGACCGACATGCCTCTGACCGACAAGACGATTCAGACCCAGGAGGGCGTGCTGATCGGCACACCTCAGTACATGTCGCCTGAACAAGCGAGAATCGGGGCGAACGACATCGACACCCGAAGCGACGTCTATGGACTGGGCGCGCTGCTGTATGAGTTGCTCACCGACAGCGGGCCGTTCGATCCGGAGGTCTTTCGATCCGCGGACATCACCGAGATTCAAAGGGTCATTCGAGAGGACTCCCCCCCACGGCCAAGCGATCGAATCATGAAGTTGACGCCCACGGATGCCGCTCGAATCTCCGGATCCTTCGACATGCGCATCGGAGAGATGCACTCGATGCTTCGTCGGGAGCTCGACTGGATACCGATGAAGGCACTTCGCAAGCAACGATCCGAACGCTATGAATCCTGCCAGGCCCTTGCGGATGATGTCGGACGTTTCCTCTCAGGAGCCCCGCTTCGAGCCGTTCCGGAATCCCGAAGCTATCAGGTGAAGAAATTCGTGCGACGGCATCGAATCCCGGTGAGCGTCGTCGCCGTGGTGATGNTCACCCTGGTGGCCGGAATCGTCGGCACGACCTACTTCGCGCTGGAGGCGGATCAGGCGCGAGAAAGAACNGAACGTGAAAGAAACGAGGCCCGACAGGAGTTCGAACGCGCGGAAGACGTTCGAAGTTTCTTCACGAGACTCTTCTGGTGGGACACCCCGGACACGACGGAGAATTCAAGGGAGTTCACGAACGACTCTCTCCGANTGNTGTGCGATGAGGGCATTNGAAGACTGGANGATGCGTTCTCCGANCTTCCCGACGACCAGATCATCATTCGCCTCTCGATTGCGTCGCTCTACTGGACAGCGGGCGAAAAGGACCGCTCGCGAGCGCAGATCGCAATCGCTCGAAATCAGATTGAAACCACGCAGGGTCTGANCAAGCGCCTCGAACTGATCTATCAGACCGGCCGGGTGTACGAACGCATCGGTGANTACCCTCGGGCACTCGNACAATGCCTTGAGATCCTTCCCGAACATCGAGCATCCTTCGGTCTGGAGGACCGCAGAACCATCCGCCTGATTGAAATGACCGCCCAGGTCCGGGCGAAAATGGGACAGCCTCGAAAGGCGCTTGAACTCTGCCTCGAATCACTGCCAGGGCACAAGTCGGTGCTCGGAACCAGCGCGAACCGCACCATCGAACTGCTGAGATTGATGGGCGANCTGCATGAGTCGCTTGGAGAACACAAAGAGGCGAAGACTCGGTTCGAAGAGGCTCTTTTCGCCTCCCAGAACTCGTTGGAGGCCAGCGACCAGCGAACCCAGGACCTCCGAANTCGTGTGNAACGTGCGTCGGATCTTCAGTCCGGTTCAGGCTCCTGAGCGAACNGAGACTCAGTTCATNCAAAGATTTCCGGCATTCNGCAAAGGACCCCGAGCCTCGACTGCGCACGGTGTATGGGTGACCTCATGNGGCCATCAGGACTCGGTCACGCGGTGATCGATGACACCGCCAGCTTGTACAGAAAAACCGGAGAGATGACGCATGTTCGCCCACCTGACGAAGACGATTGATCGAATTCTGCACGGAGAGATCACGCACTCCGAAACGGGGAAAAACACGGGCATCGGACTCGCCATTCGAGATCTTGCGCTGCTGATCCTGATTCTCGGCGGACTNAGCGGACTTGGGATCGGATCGTATTCAGCCCTCAGAACCCTCTTCATCGATGAAGAATCAAACGGATGGGCACTGATGCAGTCGATCTCGAGCGGCCTGAAGATTCCNCTTCTCTTCCTGACGACACTCTTCGTGACGATGCCATCGCTCTACGTCTTCAATGCACTGGCCGGATCCCATCTCAAGATCGATACCGTCCTGCGCCTTCTGATGTCCATGATGACGGTGACGCTGGTGGTGATGTGTTCATTGGTTCCAATCATCATGTTCTTTTCATTGAGCACTCCGAATTATTACTTCATCAAGCTTCTGACGGTCGCCGCATGCATGCTGGGAGGGATCCTCGGTCTGTTCTTCATGCGAAGAACGCTCAAGGATCTNAAAAGAAGGGAGACGACGAAGATCACATCGCAAGAGATCTCGCAGGAGACCTTGGAGGACATCACCAGGGAGCTCAAGCAGTACGTGCCCAGGATGATCTTCGGGACATGGATACTCGCCTTCGCGCTGGTGGGCATGCAGATGAGCTGGCTGATGCGACCATTCATCGGCAGAGCAGGCGAGGAATTCAGCTGGTTTCGTGCTCCCGAGAGCAACTTCTTCATCAACGTCGTTCGCTCGATCGGAAAAACATTCGGTGCGTGAATGCCCACGAATCATCTGGAACACGATCGACGACCTCCTGCATGCACGCATGGATGTCTCGAACGGACGATATCGACACTTCACCATCATTCTCCTGATCGTGATCTGTCTGTTCGGAGGACTGTTCGGAGCTGCCGTCGGCTCATTTGGTGGCATTCGTCCATTGCAGATGATCTTCAGCGCGGTGAAGTTTCCAATATTGCTGCTGCTGTCGCTGGGGCTGACGATCCCGAGCTTCTACGTCCTCAACGCACTTCTGGGAACGCACGATGATTTCCGTGCCTCCATGCGGGCGATCATGGCGACCCAGACCGTGATGACGATCTTTCTGGCAGCCCTCGCTCCACTGACGGTCGTCTGGTACGCGTCAGGAAGCAGCTACACCTCGGCGAGAGTGTTCAACATCTCGATCTTCGCCTGCTGCGCCTGGTATGGATGGGTCATGATGGGTCGTTTCTACAGACCATTGGTGGCTTCGAATCCGATGCATTCCCGCCTGATCAAGATCTGGATCTTTCAATTCGTGTTCGTCGCCATTCAACTGTCCTGGGTTCTGCGACCNTTCATCGGAAAGACCTCCCGACCGACGACTTTTCTGAGAGACGAAGCCTGGGGAAACGCCTACCTCGAGATCGGGCTGCTTGTGNTTCGAAGCATGAGTGGATGAGAGGGTGCCAGGCCTTGATTCACCGCCGCGAGCGTCCTGAAGACACATGCTTTCATTGTTCCAGAAATCGTATTCACGATGTTCGAACCCAACTTGGATCACACCTCCCCAGGCGGGACCCTCATGCCAGGTTTTCACATGCGGATGGAAGATCATCATCCGGTCCCGAACTTCCATCGTGATCGTGGAACCGACGGGAAGTTCCTGCGCCCCGATTATTCGGATGTCGACAGGTGGCGGCATGCCCATCGATGGGATCGCCTTCGCTCTCGCTGGCGTCGCTGGCGACACCAACGAGATGGNCTTCGAAAATGATCCGNTTTCGACCGTCAGTGTCNTGCGAGTGCTGATGCCTTCAAGTGCGNTTCAGAAGGCTCACCTGGACTGGGATCATGAAATATACGACTGAACNCATCCGTATGCCGATCAAGAGATGGACACGACGCGTGTCACACGCGCTTCACCAACTCTCGAAAGAAAAGGTCAGCATCGATGCCCAGAAGACACTCTCAGACANTCGTAGCAGTCGCAGCACTTGCCGTCATCTCGGGTGTGGCGCTTGCCTTCGCATCCGCGGAAAATCCGACCACGCAGGATCCACGAGCGACTCCGCAGACATCTCTCACGACACTGCTTGAGGGAAATGCACGATACATCAAGGGCATGGCCACCTCGGAAAATCGACCCGAAAACCGACCGGCGCTGCTCACGACGCATGAACCGATCGCAGGAATCCTTCGCTGTTCGGACGCCCGGGTCTCGCCGGAGATCTATTTNGATCAGCCGCTCGGTGCCCTCTTCGTGACCGCGGTCGCGGGAAACATCATCACACCGGAAAACATCGCAAGCTTCGAATACACGGTGGGCGTGCTTGGCACNAAACTCATCGTGGTGATGGGACATCGCCGATGCGGTGCGGTCGAGACGGCGATCAAGATGCGCAACAAGACCGAAGAGCTTCCAGGATCTTTGCCGATGCTGATCGATCAGATCATCGTGCCCTGCACCCTCGACGCGGACCCCGATGACGTCGCCGCCTACGAACATGAGGCGGTGATCTGCAACGCGAACAAGGGCGTGACCCAGCTCCTCGCTCGTTCACCCATGCTGGCCGAGGCGGTCGCCAAGGGCGAACTCAAGGTCATCGCCGGAGTGCAGGACCTGAAGACCGGAAAGTTCACGATCACCAGCCCGTGACGAGCACGTCGACGGACGCGAAACCGGAGGGTTTCAAACGGTACTCCGCCGTTTGAGACCCTCTTTCATTTCAGCGAGAGGGGGATTGGAATGGCGGGTCTGGGAAACCCGTTTCGATGGGGATCTCGAAGGAGGTCGTCATCATCGCCATCAGACCGTAGAGTCCGCACAACGCCACGAGCTCGACCACACCAGCCTCGCCGTGCACGGCGACGAATCTGGCCTGGCATTCATCNGAGATCGATGTCTTGGCGACGACTTGATCGACGATCTGGAGGGCCGCGCATGAAGCATCGCACAGCCCGTNNGGAACTTCCCCGACCGTGAGGGCACCGATCGTCGCCTCGTCGATTCCGGCGAGAGAGGCGGGATGCTGGTGATGCGACCAGATGTAGCCGAAGTGATTTCGCGCGGCNAATCTCAGAATGACGAGTTCCCGCACGTCGTCCGGAAGAACTCCGTGAAAACGAAGATGCTCTCCCAGATCCCCCACCACCTTGGTCACGCCGGGATTGTTGAACATTCGGGCATAGACCTCACCAAGATGCGCTCGGCCCTCGGCGTGCGAGCGGGCATCGGCCATGTGGTCGAAGAGTGCCCTGCCGGAGGCATCGAGGCCGGGAATGGGATCGGGAAGCGTGGCCATCAGTCGTTGTCCTCCCAATGCTTGATGCGCTCTCGCCATGGTCCGACGGGCGTGGGATAGGTCTTGTCGACGTGCAGATCGAGCAGGTAGGGACCATCGTGTGCGAGTGCCCGGGACATGGCATCCGGGATCTGATCCGGATGATCGACGCGTTCCCCCTCGGCACCCATCGACTTGGCGAAGGTGACCCAGTCGATGCCGGGAATGTCGGTGAGCGAGATCGCCTCAGGTCCGACCTTCGAGGCACGGTAATAGATGTTTCCGTAGGAATGGTTGTTCATGACCGCGATCACCATCGGAAGCTTTTCGCGAGCCGCGGTGTGGATCTCCATCCCGTGCATCAGCATGCAGCCATCACCGGTCACCACCATCATCGGTCGATCGGGACGGGCGAACTTGGCACCGATCGCCAGCGGGATCGCCCCTCCCATGGGACCGAAGTTGGTGAGTGAATAGTGGGTGTCGGGGCGACGTATCGACCAGTACTCGGCGCACCAGGCACGGTGTGCACCGGAATCGACGCAGAGCACGCCTTCATCCGGATAGGACTCGCGCAATTCATGGATGACCCGGGCGGGATGCATGGGGATCGCGTCACTCGTGGTGTCCTGAGGTTCGTAGTTGCGCGGCCCGGCGGCTTTGATCGATTCGAGAAAGTCCCGTCGCGCACCCGCACCGGCTTCGAGCGCCGTGACGTCCTTCATCTCCGCCAGATGCTCGAGTGCCTCACCGGGATGACTGACCAGAGGCACCTCGCCCGCCCAGGTCCGCCCGATCAGCAACGGATCCGCGTCCACGTGAATCAACGCCTTGGAGGGCAACATCCCGGGATCCCACTGCATGGTGTCACGCTGGGAGAGATTCGATCCGAGGACCAGCAGGATGTCGACGTCATCGGAAAGAATCGAATCGATCGCCCAGCGCGAGCCGCCGTAACCGAAGACACCGAGCGACAACGGATGATCATCAGACAGGAGCCCCTTGCCGGAAAGCGTCGTCGCCACCGGGATGTCGAAGCGTTCTGCGAAGCGACGCAGGGCATCGACGCCGTTCGAGTGGAGCACGCCGGGACCCGCGAGGATCACGATGTTCTGATTGTCAGGTTCATCAAGCAGCGACACGACGTTGGCCAGTGCGTGCTCGTCGATGATGCGTGCGGAATGCAGTGACTCGGGGACCGGCACCCAGTCATGATCGGTTTCGGCCCTCTGAACATCGACCGGAATCGAAA
The DNA here is from genome assembly GCA_002684315.1 of Planctomycetaceae bacterium. The sequence goes on from NYVB01000068.1 coordinate 10,848, forward strand.
GATGAACCGGACTCCGCTGGGTGGTGGCATGCGTGATCGCATTGCGCAGGTGGTGCGGGACCACCGCGCTTGAGGAGCAGGACATCGAAAGACCGGTGACACGCTCGAGGACCTCGATGTCATCGACGCCGCCGGCGGAGGCGTCCTGGAAGCCACCCATCCCCTCCCAGCTTCGCGCCACTTCACCACTGATCGCGAGCAATGAACTGCGGTCGAGACCCGCCGAAGCGAGTGCGGTGACCATGTTCAGGACACCGGGACCACCGATTCCGAAACAGACGCCGAGTCCGTGGGAGGCACGTGCGTAGCCGTCGGCCATGTAGGCCGCCCCACCTTCGAACGCGGCGACCACCGTGGTGATGCCCTCGGTCTCGGTCATGGGTTGCATGAACGCGTCGTTGAGACCACCAAGGTCGATGAAAAAATGCCCGACACCCTGATCACGCAGGGCCTCGACGATGTACTGCGAAATCTTCAAGACATGGGTCCCATCAAAAGAGCGACTGCCGTGAAAGTCATCAATGTGGACGAATTATAGAAGAAGTCGGCAGTACACAAGGATGTGAAGGTCCTCGTCAGGAATCCTTGATCGAATCCGTGGACAGGAGTCCATGGCGACTTGTGCGCGGTCGGTCTGGCGTTCGTCATGAAACATTCAGGAATTCACCAGACTGAAAAAAAACGGCCTGCTGGAACATAAACCCAGTCCAGCGAAAAGAACGTGATTTCATCTCGAAGCTCTGCGATCGATGTCATATCCTACTTGGAGCATGCTGAAGACGACCACGTCGCAAGGAGATCGAGAACGTCATGCACTCCCCTGCCCAGATCTACACTGCGATTCAACGGCGGATACGGACCCCAAGGTCGCGGTACCTTCGTCAATTCAAGCTCATGCATGGCAGACTTCCGAACCTCGAGGATCCTCGGGACGGCTTTGACAAGCTCGCATGGATGGTGCTTCATGGCGATCTCTCATCGATCAACCACCTCGGAGACAAATATGAAGTGCGAAAATTCATTCGAGATCGAGTTGGAGAAGAGCATCTCATCCCGATCATCGGGCTGTACGACCGTTTCTCGGAGATCGATCGCAGCACTCTGCCGAAATCATTCGTGATCAAGGCAACTCATGGTTCGCACTGGAACGTGCTGGTCGAAGACCGTGATCGCATGAACTGGAAGAGGATCGGACGAAGACTCGAACGGTGGCGCCGCTCCGATTACTCGAAGATCTGGAACGAAAGTCTCTACCGGGGACTCACGGGTCGACTTCTGGTCGAACCCTGGCTGGGCGGTCCCGGTGGGGATCTGGCCGAGATCAAGGTCTTCATGGATGAGGGCAGACCACTGGGCGGCATCCACTCGTCATTCGATGCCGCCAGGTACGCAGGCTTCGATCAACGAGGCAGGCTGGTCATGCTGCGAGACCTTCCGCCGGGACCATATCCACTTCCCGAGCGATATGAAGAATGCCTCGAGCTGGCGACACGACTGGCCCATGGTCTTCCGATGGCGCGAGTCGACTTCCTCGAATCAGGAGGCCGGCTCTACGTCGGAGAGATGACGATCATGACTGGTGCCGGACTGCATCACACGTTGCCGGGTCCGGACTACACCGGCCGATACGACCCGAAGGCGTTCGACCGACGACCGATCATCCAGGAAGACTGATGGATTCGAATCAGGCAGTGGCGGCCACCATCACGGCCTAGCTCGCGCTCTTCGTGTCGTCGTCTTCCTTGGAATTCTCATCGACGGGCGGAACACTGCCGGGCGGGACGTTCTTCTGCCAGTTCACATCACCCGGATCACCCAGTGACTTGGAACGGTAGAACCGAGCCTGGTAACGAAACTGGCTGCGCACCACGGGAAGCGGGATCGAAGCGACGTTGCCGGTCCAGGCGTTGTAGGACACGGGCGCACTCGTCCATTCGAGTTTGGTGCCGGCATCCTTGTCACTCCACTCGACGATGTCGGCCCCCACCTGCTTGGCGGCGGAGATCGCCTGAGCGTCCTTCAATTCTCGAGTCGAAGTGAAATCGGAGCGTCCGATCCAACGCACCGAATCAGGGTCGGGTGCCGTCATCACCACTTGAACGGTCTTCACCTTGGGCAACTTCTCACCCGAGTAATTCACGAGAAACGGATTGCACGCCGCAAGTGAAAGTGGAAACAGCAGAAGCATGACTCTGAAAAAGATGAAACCGTGTTGTGACGAAGTGTTCATGCACGGATCTTACAAACTGGGGTCATGAGGTTCAAAGGAGTGATCCATGACGCTTTGGAGAGCATGCAAACACTTGCTATCATTGAATTTGTCAGGATATCGCCAGAGGAGAACCGACATGTCGAAGAGAAAGATCGCGACTGGATGTTGCCTTGGCTTCATCCTGCACATGATGCTTCCAACC
>NYVB01000011.1 GCA_002684315.1 Planctomycetaceae bacterium
CTCGAACTCGATTGAAGATGCTCCTAATCGACGGGTCGAGATTCGCGTGACCAATCGCCATGCCGTCGATCCGGTGCGCACGGAGCCCGTGGACACGCCCTGAGGCGGAATGCAGCCTTTTGTGCGGGTTTTTCGGGCTCCATATCAGCCTGCTTCGAATTTTTTTCTGGCCCGTTCCGAATTCCGGCCATAGCTTTAAACTATCTACATGTTCGTATCTCGAAGCACACATGGTGTGTGTTGGAGTTTGAATGAATCCTCGCTCAGGATCACCAGACATGCCCATCAGACCTCAGTTCATGTTGTCCGCCACGGCTGTGTTGTGTGGCATGTCCATCCAGATCTCACAGTCACAGGCTGAAACCGTGGCGGAAGTCCATGAGCTCGTGGGTTTGACCGCACTCACCGATCGACTGGGTGCCGGTCAGGTTCCGACAGGTGCCGGCATCGGCATACTCCAGTGCGAATCGGATGGGGGGCCCGATACCAGTCTCCCCGATTTCATTGGCAAGTCCTTCACCTATCCCGCAGGGTCCACCAACGTGAGCGATCACGCCACGACCGTCGCCAAATGGATGTGCGGATCCAGTTGGAGCATCGCGCCCGACGTCGCCGACATCTTCGTCTACAAAGCCGGCAGCTTTCTGTTCTCCGGACTTCTGCGAACCGGGCAGGGAAGTTCCGCGCCTTTGAGTCCGGCTGATGCTTCGATCAAGGTCATGAACCACAGCTGGATCGGTCAGTTGGCGGAATCCGAAGATGTTCAGGTTCTCAATCGCTACGACCACGTGATCCTGCGCGACAACATCCTGGGAATGAACGGGCGCGCCAACGATGCGGGCACCGACTCCCGGCTCCTGGCTTACGCGTTCAACTCGCTCACGGTCGGAACCACCAGCGGAACACATGCAACGGCCGACACACCATCCGATTTCGATGGTCCGGGGCGCATGAAGCCCGACATCATCGCCCCAGGGGCATTCACCAGCTTTTCGACCGGCGTGGCTTCCGCGGCAGCTGCACTGCTCTATGACACCATCCAGAGCGACTCTGTTCTTTCGGCTGATCCGCTCGCGCCCAGAGCGCCCATCATGAAGGCCGTTCTGCTTGCGGGGGCGTCTCGCGACGGGGACTGGACGAACAATCCGGTCGCTGGCAGCACGGCTCGCCCGATCGACATGACACAGGGTGCGGGTCTCATGAACGTCGATCGCAGCCACCAGATCCTCACCGGCCACCGGCAGACCGGACGCCTCACCCTCGAGGAGGCACCCGTGATCTCCCTCACCGGATTCGACTACGCCAGAGCGAACCCCGGCCAGACGAAGTGGTGGCGCTTTTCGACGGCGGTGCCCCTTGAAGAAGTCAGCATCGCGCTGACCTGGCCTCGGGTGCCGAACACCACGACCTTCACGTCCCATTCATTGATGGACATCGATCTCGAGCTCGTCAAGATCGTGGATGGTGTGGCGGAGTCGATCGTGGACGGTGTCGGATCAGGGACGTATGAGTCCGGCAACCACCAGAGCAACAGTCAGGTCGACAACATCGAACTGATTTCGATCAGAGGTCTCGCCCCCGGTGAATATGCCATCCGCATGGATCGCATGAATTCAACTCAGACCACCTACGGCGGACTGGCCTGGCTCTTCATCGAATCGGATCAAGGTCCTCTCGGCGATGTCAACGGAGATTTCCAGGTCGACGGACAGGACCTCGCGATGCTTCTCTCCGCCTGGGGCTCCGATGATCCCGCTCTCGATCTCGACGGCGACGGCACCGTCGGCGGCGCGGATCTGACCCAGCTTCTCTCGAACTGGAGCTGAACGAGTCCCCAGGTCATCTGATCCCTCGAACTCCTCCGGCCTCATCATGCAGGTCTGCGTGAACATGCTCTGTTCCACCTGTCGGGGGCGTTCCGATCAGTGGACCCATTTGTTCTAATNTCCAAACTTTTGATTTGAGTCATTCAAAGTTTCTCGTACTTTGAAATGGTGGTGTCGGTTCGCCCTCATCACTTTTCTACGGGGCGCTTCACAGGAGATTTCAGATCAAGTCGCCGGTTTCTAGGATGAACTTCATGCCTTCGCTCTCCAGCACAGGCTGAAGTCTAGAGCTTCCCAATCCCGAAAATTCATGATTCGTTCACGACCGCAGCTGTCTCTGCTGTCGATGAGCTCATCCCACATCCTGGACGTTTTGATGTGTCGTGCTTCTTCGGCGCATCATGCGGATCCGGGCCCAAGGTGACCTCTTGAAGCAGAGATTCGAGTACCTCCTACAACAACATATAAAGGACACCACATGTCATTCACTCTGCCAGATTCACGATTTCTTCAATCAACTCGAGGCTCACGAACACTCGCGTCAGGTGTCGCCTTGCTCATCGCATCCGCTCTGAACGCTGAGACTCTGACAGTCTGCACCAGTGGTCCGTGCTCTTTCACAGATATCCAGAGCGCGATCGATTCGGCCAGTGATGATGACGTCATTCAGATTGCTGCCGGAACCTACACGCCTTCAGCAACACTTGTGACCCGCGGCAAGAAGATCACCTTGGTCGGGTCGGTCGATTCGAACGGAAACCCCAAGACCGTCATCGATGGATCCAACCTCATTCGAGTCGTCGAATGCTGGAGCTCTGAAGGGCCCGACACCAGATTCGAGAATCTGGTGATCACGAATGGGTATGGTTCCGATGGTTACGGTGGAGGGATGTCGAATTTCAAATCCAGCCCGACCATCGTGAACTGTCATTTCATCGGCAACTCTTCAGCGGACGTCGGTGGGGGCCTTCTGAATGTTCTACGAAGCGCGCCGATCATCGAGCGATGCACATTCATTGGAAATACCGCAATCTTTGCGGGTGGTGGGGTCATGAACGAAGAGGAATCCAAACCGATCTACCGAGACTGCATTTTCATGGAGAATCAAGCTGATTTCGGCGGTGGAGTCGCCAACCTCAAAGGTCACGGTGTCGAAGCGCCTTCATTCGAGGACTGTGTCATTGAGAACAATCAGGCGACCTTCGATGGTGGTGGAGTCCATAATGACGGCACCAACACCAAATTCATCCGCAGTCGTATCTCGATGAATGTCGCGGGCGAAACTGGTGGCGGGATCAAAAACAAATCGAGCGTGCCGACGTTGCTTGAAACAGTGGTCTGTGGAAACGCTCCCGATCAGATCGATGGTTCGTGGGAGGATCTCGGCGGTAACACCGTGAGTGCTGACTGCCCGGTGCAGTGTGCCGCAGACTTCAATGACGACGGGCGTGTCGATGGTGCCGATTTCGGATTTCTGCTGGCCTCCTGGGGTATTTGCTCGGGATGCCAGACGGATCTCAATGGCGATGGTGTCGTCAGTGGAGCGGACCTTGGTGAGCTCCTGGCCATGTGGGGGCCATGTTCCTGAGTGGACGATTTCAGGTGCGCTCCCCCGGCTTGTCTCAAAGCCGGGGGCAGCCCCTGAGTCCCTGCGGTCCTGTCTCGAGGGAATGTTTCCCGCAAACTCAAGCTGAACTCCTCTTCTGAACCCTGCAAGGGTGGGGCGGGTGCCGTTACACTTCCTGTTCGATGGAACGGACCCGAGGACTCGATCGCTTTCTCTTCACCCTGGTATTGGCAATACTGGCGGTGGTCCTCATTTGGCCGATCTGGCTGACGGTGCGCGGCGCGTTCCTTCTGGACCCACTGGTCTCCGACGGCGGCTTCACCCTCTACCACGTGCTCGATGTCTTCCGAGACCCCTTGCTGCGCCTGGGGCTGATGAACGCGTTCGCGATCGCGACCTGCACCACGATCCTGTCGATCTTCATCGCGGCCCCCATGGCCTGGTTGGTGGCTCGATACGACTTCTTCATGAAGGGGCTGCTNTCNGCGTTNCTGCTGGTGCCCTTGATCATTCCGCCCTTCGTGGGGGCGATCGGCATGGAACATCTGCTGGGCCGCTACGGCTCGCTCAACATGTTCCTGCTCGACATCGGCCTGATCGCCGATCCGATCGATTTTCTCGGTGATGGGGGGTTCTGGGGCATCGTCCTCATCGAGTCGCTCCATCTGTACCCGATCATCTATCTGAACATCGTGGCCTCGCTTGCCAACCTCGATCCGGCATTGGACGAGGCCGCGCGGAACGTCGGAGCCGGTCCGTTCCGCCGCATGATGAAGGTCACGCTGCCCTTGATCCGNTCCGGNATCTTCGCCGGCTCGACCATCGTCTTCATCTGGAGTTTCACCGAACTCGGCACGCCCTTGATGTTCGAGTTCGAGACCGTGACGCCGGTTCAGATCTTCCACGGCATCCAGGAGATGGAAGCGTCCAGTCGGCCCTATGCGCTGACGGCGGTGATGCTCATCTCGGTCGCGCTCTTCTATCTGCTGGGGCGCTCGGTCTTCGGTGGCCGTGGCTACGCGATGTACAGCAAGGCCTCGCGGGCCGCCACGTCCCATCGGCTCACCGGTTGGGTGGGGGCACTTGCGATCGGCTCGATCCTTTCCGTGATTCTGGTCGCGTCGCTTCCGCACATCAGCGTCATCCTGACCAGCCTGACCGTGGAAGGGCAGTGGTATCAAAGCATTCTGCCGCGGGCGTTCACCGGAGAGCATTTCGAACAGGCGCTCGGGCATCCGCTCGCCNTCGGTTCGATTCGAACCAGTCTGATCCTGGCTTCGGTGGCCATGGTCGTCGACATCATCTTCGGCGTGGTGATCGCCCGTCTGCTGGTTCGCACCAAGCTGCGNGGGCGCTGGCTNCTCGATGCNCTCGTNATGNTNCCNCTTGCCGTNCCNGGNCTTGTGATGGCNTTCGGCTACGTCGCGATGTCTCTNCGCTGGCCGTTTTCCGGCTCGATGCCCGGCTGGCTGGGGACACCACTCTCGGCGATCGGGCTGGGTGAGACCAACTTCTTTGTCTGGCTGAANGACGGGCCGCTGCATGCCTGGGCGAACATCCTCGGATCGACCCCCAATCCCATTCCGCTTCTGATCGTGGCCTACGCNGTCCGNCGGCTTCCNTACGTGGTCCGCTCCGCGGTGGCNGGTCTGGAACAGACCCCGGTNGAACTCGANGAAGCTGCCGCCAACCTTGGTGCCGGCTGGTGGCGTCGAACCCACAAGATCGTCTTCCCGCTGATCGCGGCCAACCTTCTGGCCGGTGGTCTGCTCGCCTTCAGCTTCGCCATGCTCGAGGTCTCAGACAGTCTGATTCTGGCTCAGCGTGAGGCTGATTACCCGATCACCAAGGCAATCTACGTGCTTTATCAGCGTCTTGGTGACGGCCAGTACCTCGCCAGCGCGATGGGTGTCTGGGCGATGATGCTCCTGGCGGCCACCCTGATCGGAAGCTCGCTTCTCATGGGCAAGAAGATGGGTGCGATCTTCCGTGTCTGAGCGGATTAAGAGCACCTGAAGCACCTCCTGACCCCCTATACTGGTGAACGTACTTTGTAGAGAACCCGGACCCCTCATCGCAGGGGTGCCAAGGACCGCCTCCCATGCCCTATACCCTCGAGCCCGATTCAGGCTTCGACCTCGATGTCGAGTCAACCGAATACCTCAAGGATCACGTGAAGAGTCCGGATCGCTGGATCCTCAATTTCGGCCCCCAGCATCCCGCCACCCACACCACGCTGCGCCTCGTGCTGGAGCTTGATGGTGAACGCGTGGCTCGCTGCACGCCGCACATCGGATACCTGCACTCCGGGTTCGAGAAGCTGGGCGAGCACCATGACTACAACCAGTACGTCTGCACCGTCAGTCGCATGGATTATGTCAGTCCCATCTGCAACGACATCGCGTGGCACCATGCCGTCGAACGTCTGTTCGGCATCGAACTCACGCCCCGCGCGAAGGTTCTTCGCACCATCATGTGTGAGATCGGCCGCATCCAGAACCACCTGCTGTGTGCCGGGGCCGCCGCACTCGACCTNGGAGCCTTCACCGGTTTCCTCTACGGGTTCAACGAACGCGAATTCATCTACGACATCCTCGAATACGTTTCGGGACAGCGCTACCACCCCGACTGGACCCGAGTGGGTGGCGCCTGGCGCGACCTGCCTGATGAAGAGGTGTTCAAGCGGATGGTGAAGAGCCTGATGCACGAACGACTTCCCCGTGCGATCAAGGACCTCGAGACCCTGCTCAATCGAAACCGCATCTTCATGGACCGCCTCAAGGGCGTGGGCACCATCAACGCGACCGATGCGATCGCCTGGAGCATGACCGGACCAAACGCACGCGCCGCCGGTGTGCGTCGTGATGTCCGCAAGGATCAGCCGTATCTCTGCTACGCGGACAACTGGGACGGCGAAGGCGCCGAGGCCGTGAAGTTCAGCGTGCCCGTCTCCTCCGATGGCGACTGTTTCAGTCGATATCTGGTTCGCGTCGAGGAGATCAAGCAGTCGATCAAGATCATCGAGCAGCTCATCGACCGGATTCCTTCCGGTCCGCTGAACGTGGTCGATGACGCCAAGGCGACCGTCCCCCAGAGCGGCGATGTCTACGGCTCGATCGAAGGCGTCATCCAGCTCTTCGAACTCAAGATGAACAACCGTGGTTGGGACACGCCGATCGGCGAGGTCTACGACAGCATCGAAAGCCCCAATGGCGAACTGGGCTTCTATGTNGTCTCCGACGGTGGGCGATGCGCCTGGCGTGCCGCGACCCGTCCGCCATGCTTCATCAACTATCAGGTCTTCGCCAAGTTGACCGAAGGCCATCAGGTGGCGGACGTTCCCGCCATCCTCGGTTCCCTCAACATCATCGCCGCCGAACTCGATCGCTGAACCCCCTCCGAGCATACTCATGTCCTGGAAAGCCAAGCCATCCTCAACGACCGAACCCGCCTCACTCGACGGGCTCGCGCACGAAGACCTCAAGCATCAGGGGCCCTGGTGCACCGATGCGATGAAACAGACCTGGACCAAGCTGGTGCTGCCCAAGTACGCGACCAAGCATGGCGGGTTGATGCCGATCCTCCACGATCTGCAGCATCACTACCGGTGCATCCCGTATCAGGCGATGGTGGAGGTCGCGGCCTTCCTGGAGATTCCGCCCGCCGAGGTGCTGGACACGGTCTCCTTCTACGAGGAGTTCCACACCGAGCCCGTCGGCCGGTGCGTGATCGGGATCTGTCAGTCGATCGCCTGCGAAGTCTGCGGTCACGCGGCCCTCGAGGACCGCATTCGAACCAAGCTCGATCTCGAACCCCATGAAACCGATGACGAAGGGCGCTTCACCCTGCTGCCGCTGGAATGTCTCGGTTCCTGTGACACCGCACCCGTCGCGCTCTTCAACGATGAATTGCTCGAGAACCTCACGATGGATCAGCTGGAAACCGTCCTCGACCAGGTCAAGGACATTCCGATCGAGCAACTCGACCGGGAACGTGTCCGCGACATCGTTCGCGCTCAGGGAACCACCCAGCATGGAAGGTCGCCGATCTCGTGAGTGGTTCCTCCGACAAGAAGAGCATCGCCCGAAGCGTCGGCGAGTTCGTCGGTCACATCGTGGAAGGTGTGAAGGCGGACCCTTCGGAAGACCGCACCGCCGAAGTCCGGCGTACCGTCGAGGAGACCACGCAGGATGGCGTCGTCCTTCGTCGAACCACCATTGAAGAAGTCGAGTTCCGTGATGCCGCGGATGCCCGACCCAGTGCTCGCCAGCAGACACCCGCCTCCGAAACGGAAACACCGACCTCATGATGAACGAACCCGTCCTCACGAAGCGAATCCCGACCTTCCCGTATGCCGATCCGAAGGACCGGCACGTGGTTCATTACGACGAGTTCGTGAAGACCGGTGGCTACGAAGCGCTTCGAAAATCGATCGGCATGGAACGTGCCGACGTCGTCTCCCTCGTCAAGGATTGCATTCTTCGCGGACGCGGCGGCGCGGGCTTCCCTGCAGGACTGAAATGGTCGTTTCTTCCCGAGCCCGATGGCGGCAAGCGCTATCTCTGCATCAACTGCGATGAAGCGGAACCCGGGACCTTCAAGGACCGGCTGCTGGTCGATTACGATCCCCACCTGGTGCTCGAAGGCATCGCCATCGCGTGCTGGGCCTGTGAAATCGACGTCGCCTACTTCTTCATTCGCGGTGAGTACCATCACCAGGCGAAGGTGATGGAGCAGGCGATCAAGGAAGCCTACGAAAACGGCGTCTTCGGGGGCAAGGGCCTTCTGAACGGAGCCGTCGATCACGTCGTCGAGTGTCACCTCCACCGTTCCGCCGGTGCCTACATCTGCGGCGAGGAGACCGGGCTGCTCGAAGCGGTCGAAGGCAAGCGTGGCTGGCCACGCATCAAGCCGCCATTCCCCGCGGTGAAGGGTGTCTTCGGACGTCCCACGATCGTCAACAACGTCGAGACCCTCGCGTGCGTGGTTCCGATCATCGAGCACGGGGCCGAGTGGTGGAAGAACCACGGCATCGAAAGCACCATCGGCGGTTCGCCTTCGTACGGCACGAAGCTGATGGGAGTCTCCGGGCACGTGAATCGACCCGGTGTCTACGAGTGTGACCTCGGTATTCCGTTGCGGGAACTCATCGAAAGCGACAAGTATTGCCAGGGCATGCGATCCGGAAAGCGCTTCAAGGGCGCGATCGCGGGTGGTGTCTCGATGGGCATTCTCGGGCCCGATCAGTTCGACGCCGAGATGGATTTCGACATCGGTCCCAAGTACGACGTCCTGGGTCTGGGAACGGCTTGTCCGACCGTCTTCGATGAAGACACCGACATGGTCGCCGTGGCTCGCAACATCGCGCGGTTCTTCAAGAACGAATCCTGCGGTCAGTGCACGCCCTGTCGCGAAGGCGCCGACTGGATGTTGAAGCTGTTGCTCCGAATCGAGAACGGCGCTGGCACCACCAAGGATCTGGATCTCGTGCTCGAGATCGCCGGGTCGATGGGTCTCACCCCCGGAACGACCATCTGCGGGCTCGCCGATGGCAACAACTGGGCCGTTCGAACCATCGTGAACAAGTATCGCGGTGAATTCGAAGCTCGCATCAAGCCGCACATGATCCCGGTTTCAATGACCAGTTGACGCTCTTATCGGATGGACGGACCGCCTTACGCATGATCCTTGCACCCGCAGGTTGCCGAGGCCTCGTTTCCGTCTATGCTTGAGATCCACCCATGATGCCACCCAACGACATGAACGACGCTCATCAGTGCTCCGGAGGAGATCCCTCCGAGCCCGAGCCTGCCGAACCCGGGCAACCTCGACGGCNTCACGCCGACTCCGAGGTTGCTTCCGACATCATCGAAGTTCTCGACCCGGCCGGTCTTCTTGACGAGGACGAGGTCGAACTCATCGTGGATGCACTCGGCAGACTCGTGGAACGACTCGGTCGTCCCTGTCTACGGTGTGCGATCGAGGTCGTCGATGACCGAAAGATGACGCTTCTGCACGGTCGTTGGATGAACGACGAATCGACCACCGATGTCCTGACGTTCCCGATGTCAGCGCCCGAGGAGCCGATCGATGTCGACATCGCGGTCTGTCTGGACGAGGCGGAACGAAGAGCGGGGGAGTACGGACACGACCGTCTTCGTGAGCTGGTTCTCTACGCACTCCACGGCCTTCTGCACGTGAGTGGCCATGATGATCATGATGTGGAAGAATTTCGACTGATGCACGCCGAGGAGGATCGCCTTCTCGATGCCGTCGGTCTGGGACGAGTGTTCGCCGCCGGCGGACACGATCCTTCGGAAGGACATGCATGACTGGTTGGATCCTCG
>NYVB01000069.1 GCA_002684315.1 Planctomycetaceae bacterium
CTGTGAAGGCTCATGGTGTACCTGTTTCCCGAAGGGTGTCTAGTGGGGAGTTCCACAGTATGCCACGGTCAGCGGTCAACTTCAACCATTTCAGGCTGGTCCCTTGTACTTCTCGGCATATCGAGTGGAAAAATCCGAGTTCTGACGCGGTGCAAGCCGTTTCCAGAGGATTCCGACCTCGCGAATCCGATCCAGAAGTCGAAGAATTTCAGGTTCGCGACTTCCACCGGGTTCGAATCCAGGCAGGACGTACACCTTCGCCCCTCCTCCGAGGGTCGTGGTTCGACGAGCCTGAAGTCCGTTGTCGAGGCAGAAGGTGATCAACTGATCGACCTTCTGCTGGCTGGGGTGATCGATCACGTAATAGTTCAGGCCGATCTTCCGGGAATCATCAAGATTCCGCACCGGAGTCTCGGAAGCCGTAACGCGACCGGGCGTGGAAGCGGGAACGGGAACGGGAACGGGATCCGTCACGGAGTCGACGGTCGATGCGCGCTGGTCGGGTGGCGGCTCGAAACTCGACACCGGAGCCAAGGCACCACCAGGTTCTACCACTTCGCTGACGGCATTCATTCGAGACTGTCTTTGAAGAACATCCTGCTGATCTTGTGCGCGAAGCTGTCGTCCGGCATGCTCGCCACGGTTGAAACCGATGCCATAGACGGTCGCGAGAAGAAGAATCAGGACACCACCGACCACGAAGAGAAAGCCCACTGGAACACGCAAGGTTCGTGGGTTCGCTTCAGGCTTAGGAGTGGGCGACTGAGGTTGAGACTCGCCCGTGCTCATCAGTTCGTACAAAGTTGGTTTGGATCCGCGCCTCATGTGACCTGAATGCTAACACCCGGAAGAGATGTCCACGAGGAATGCGGATTCTCGTGGATAAACAGACTCTTCAGGCGATGCCGATCACACTTGCAGAGGCATGAGTGGAGAGATGAGTCAGACTCACAAGCCAAGAGCTGATGCCGAGTTGCGAGGCCTCACGAGCGACTTCGTCACGGATTTCGATCATGGGTTGGCCTGAATCGTCCCTGACCACTTCGATCTGGGTCCAGGTCATCCCCTCTCCCAATCCTGTACCGATCGCCTTGAAGACGGCTTCCTTCGCGGCGAATCGGGCGGCATATCGCTGCGCCCGCTGCACACCGCCTGACTCGCAATACGCTTGCTCGCGAACGGTGAAACAGCGGTCGAGAAATCGTGCTCCATGACGATCGAGCATGTCTTCGATGCGTTCGACGTCAACCAGATCGATGCCATGTCCGATGATGCTCATGCCACGAGGATACCGGGAGGCGCGACCTTCGTCGCCGGCTCACGCTCTCCAGGCGTGAAGAGCCTGTGCGACACCCTCGATGGGCTCCCGCCAGCCTCGCGCGTCGATCAGGAGCGAAGCACCGTGTGCGTTGATGTCGAATGCCTGTCGCCATGCTTGAATGTCGATTCGAGCCGGCAGGCTGGGAGAGACCCGCGAGCCCGTTTCATCAAGTCCCACCAGACGCACTCCACCGACCAGCCCACCATGAAGGATGAGACCTTCCAACGGATCACGGCCGTCGGCGAGCCAGGAAGCCGTGTCGATTCCTATGCCGATCGAGATCGGTGCGCCCGCTTCAAGGGCGGTCAACGACCGCCCTCCCAGACCGATGTCGGCGAGTCGAACTCGACTCGAATTGGCCAGGTCCATGAGAGCCTGAGTGGCCTCCAGAGGAGGGTTCTCGAGTGATTCATGTGGCAGACGGAGAAACAGGACATTCGCCCCGAGATCGGATCCGAGATCAAGTCCATCCTGAACCGCGTGAATCGCGCGCTCCATCGTGTCCGAAGACGTGAAATGCTCGGGAGGAATGAACAGATCGATCGAATCACAGTGCAATTCAAGTCTCTTGAGTTCGGCCATCAACCCGCGACGTTCGGAGCGATCAAGCTCGCGCGGCCGGGTTCCCATCTGAGCTGCCGAAAGAGTCACCGCTCGAAACCCGAGACGGGCCGCAACACGAAGGCCCATCAGGGGGTTGGGATGCAGCGCGGAGATTGTCACTGAGGGTTCATTCACATGGGGAAGTGTACGAGCATCCGGGAGTGCGTAGACTCTTCACATGCGCATACTCATCAACATTCTTTTCTGGCTTGGACTCACGATCTGGCTCGCAATGGTGACCGCACCTGGAATCGCAGGCATGAGTGCCTTTCCCGTACTCATCGAGGAAGGCGCTCGGATCGAACGATTCTCCGCCTATTTCTCCGATGACCGGGAGGGCATGGGCAGAATCGTCGCCGGTTTCGTGACCGGGCGTGTTTTTCTGATCACCGACATCGCGCAATGGGTGCTGGCCCCTCTGGTGACATGCCTGGGACTCCTCACACTGCGCCCCATGCGTCTCTACCAAGGCGTTCCGGCCTGGTCCGGAATGATCCTGCTGGTTGGAGCCCTTCTTCTGACATTCTGGCACAACGGCGTCATGGGCCCCCGGATGGCTGATGACATTCAGACCTATCGCGTGGCCGCGGAAGCCGATGATCGTGCCGCCGCGGATGTGGCGATGGCATCCTTCGATGTCGATCACAAGACCGCGGAACGGCTCTTCGGTCTTCGGTGGTGCCTGCTGATCGGAGCGGTGGCGGGCTTCGCCGGTGGACCGCGTCGAAACCTCGAGAAAACGGTGGCACGTTCATGACCGGTGAAGGTCATGTCGTCCCGGTGGGCGGCCCACGAAGCAAGCGTGGATTCGACCTTCCGGAGAAGACTCCTGATGAGATCTCACGCGCGAGTCGGATTCTGGCCGCCTTGAGGAAACGCTATCCGGATGTTCGTTGTGAGCTGGATTTCACCACGTCACAGGAACTGCTCGTGGCGACGATTCTCTCCGCACAAGCGACGGATGTCGGAGTGAACAAGGCCACCCCGGCACTCTTCAAACGCTTTCCCACCCCCGCGGACTACCTCGAGGTCGGTCCCGAGGACGTGGAACCGTACGTGAAGACTCTGAACTTCTGGCGAAACAAGGCGAAGTCGGTCCATGCGACCATGTGTCATCTGCATGAGCATCATGAAGGCGAAGTTCCACGGACCATGGAGGAACTGCTGGCGCTCAGAGGCGTCGCCCGCAAGACCGCGAACGTCGTCCTCGGTAATGCCTTCGGAATCAACAATGGAGTGGTCGTCGACACGCATGTCGGTCGGATCTCACGAAGATTCGGCCTCACCGACCATGAAGATCCGGTCAAGGTCGAACGTGATCTGATGGCACTCTTCCCACGACCCAGCTGGTGCATCCTGAGTCATCTTTGCATCTTCCACGGCAGGCGGGTCTGCAAGGCCAGAGGTGCACTCTGCGGGGAAGACGCGATCTGCCGGCGTCATTGTTCAAACGCCGACGCATGAACCTCGGCCATGTTCAGGGTGATTCCCATCCATCGAGTCTGGTGCGGACGGCCTTGGCGACACCGATACCGCCGAACGGGCTGATCCAGACCACTTCGTCACCCACTCGAACCGGCAACAGATGTGTCACGCCGGTCGAAATGCGAAGCTGGCCGGCATCCTCGATGCGCGGCGGCGGAGGAAGCTTGAAGTACGCACGTTCTCCGTTGTCCTTGGGACCGTTGATTCGAATGAGTGAAATTCCACCTTCGTGACCGACCCAGACACGACGCCCCATGACCGCGATGGTGTTGATGAGGCCACCACCGGGGGCGACCCATGGATGATCCACATCATCGACGTGGATCTCCAACGATTTTCCGTCGTCCGAGATGCGCACATCTCCCCAATTCGCTGGGGCGAAGTCGACCGGAACCGTGTTGCGGGTGATTGGCAGATCCACGATCTCGATGTCGTCACCGATCGTGTAGATCCAGGCACCCTCCGGTGAGCCGGTCAGGACACGACGACCGTCATCCACGGCGGCATCGAGTCGGCCAGGCTCACGCGTGACGGCCAGAAAGGTGTCACCCGTTCCGGAGGCATCGGCCTTGATCCGATAGATCGAACGACCGAATGACCCTCCCACGACCAGATAGTTCGGGCCGGCCATGTCGAGATCGCGCGCACCCTTGATGGGGATCCACTCGGTCGGTCCAAGCATGCCATCCTTGAGAACCTCCGCCGAACCGATCTCGCCTTCACCGATCGCCCAGAGTCTGCTGTCCGCGAAACGGATCGCGCGCACCTGACCACGAACGGCGAAATCTGAAATCTGTCGCAGATCGGGACCCATCACGCCGACACTCGCACCGGCGGAGCTTTGCAGGACGAAGAGAAATCCATTGGTCAGTCCGGAAATCACAGGAAGAGGCTCGAGCATCGACGCTGAACCGAGATAGTCCCAATCCTTCACCCTGTGAATGCGTCGACCGCTGCAGACCACAGGCCCTTCCAGAGTCGAGACCACCTTGCCACAGACGACGTCGGGATCGTCACCGCGATAGACCTTGCCGGCCGTTCCACGTTCGTCCATTCGGACCACCCCACCCACGCCGGACACCCAGACGGCACCGTCGACGATGGAGACATGCTGAGGACGGATGCCGAGCGCGGATGCAGGAATGGTCCGACGCACTCGAGGCAACCTCTGATTTTCAAGGTCCAGTTCGATCAGAGCATCACCATCGGCGATGAGATACATCAGCTGATCTTGAATGACCATGTCCACCAGAGCACCGGCATCACCGTGTTCGAACGGAGTCAGAGAAACGATGTCACCACCATCGACGACGTCGAGCACCAGCAACTGGTTGTCGAATGTCTGATACCAGAGACGGCCGGAGACGAGACTGCAGTGGTGGGTTCCGCCATGATGATCATCACTCAGGATCGAGTCCTGCGAGGGATAGGCCGGCGGTTCCTCTGGGAGTTCAAGCATCGACTGCATCGAATCGCACCCCGCGGGCGCGAGCATCGCACCACACAGAACGGTGAGAAACCAAGGCTGTGATGATGGTCGTCTTGAAGAGGAATCTGAAGTGCGTCGCATCGGGGGGCCCCGTTTCCGCCCCCATTTGAAAAAGGGGCACAGGCAACTTGTAAGGTGACGATCTTTCAGTGTATCCGGGTGCATCAAGGAAGTGCGGCACGCCCCGGACGCAACTGAGGGTAGAATGAAACCCATGACCTCCGAACCCCGAGTGAAGTCCCTGGCCTCCCTGCTCGCAGTCACCGGCTGCGCCGGCATCATGACGAGCTGCAGCCCCCCACTCAACGGTACCGACGGACTTCTGGGTGAAAACCCTCTTCCTGCGGTTTCGAGTGATGCTGTGGAGACGGAGAGAGCCGTTTCAACGCAGGCCCTGGGAGAAGTCGTTCCGTTCGACCGCAGCACCTGGACCACGCACACCATCGTGATCGATCCGTCACAGGTGCAACACCACCCAAGCTACGGATCATCCCAGACGTTCTGGAACACTTCGCACTCGGTGGACGGGCAGCCGACCATCGAAACCGTGTTCAAGACGGGCAATGCTCGAAGTGATGAGCTCATGAATGGCCTGCTCGCACCACTTGGCGCGGGAATCGACCTCGTCCTGCTGCCGATCAGGATGATCGTCACCCCACCCTGGTCGATCATGACCAGCCCGCGCGAGCTGGAGATCATGCCACCCTCCGATGATGCCACCCACGATGTTCGAAGCACGTGGCTCGATTCCGACAGCACAGACGGGAAACAAAGACCATGACCGATGCAGATGAACGACCGATCAATGAGGACTGGGAACGACGCCCTCGTGATGTCGCACAAAAACTCGCGGCTGGCGAGGACTTCATCCTGATCGACTGCCGACGCCCGGATGAGCTCGAGATCGCAAGCCTGCCTTGGAACGAACATGTCCCCTTGCAGGAACTCTCAAGCCAACTCGAGAAGCTGGCTCCCTATGAGGACGACGAAGTGATCGTCTACTGCCACCACGGAGTTCGCTCGTTGAACTTCGTCGCCATTTTGAGAGAAGCGGGATTCGAGAACGCATGGTCCATGGCCGGCGGAATCGACCGCTGGTCCCAGCAGATCGACGATTCGATACCCACCTACTGATTGCCGACCGGAGAGACTCTTGCTCAAGCATCGACTCATCACGGGATCTCTTCTGATCGCCTCCATCCTGTTGATCGCATTTCTTGATCATCGAATGACCGCTCCAAATGGCACGCTGCCACGCGGACTGCTGCTGGGACTCATCACCTGCGGGCTGGTGGCACCACTGCTCGCACTTGAACTTGGCGTGATTCTCAACCGCCTCGGAAGCGCTCCTCTTGGTTGGCTGACCTGCCTGGGTTCGATCCTGATCTCGGGCTGCATGTGGTTGTGTCAGGATTCAGGCGACACGGTTCTGTTGATTCTGAGCGTGGTCTTCACTCTGGCATTCATCTTCGGAGCATCGGGCAGACGAACCAAGGGACTGATCACCGATGTGATGGGTTCGCTGTTCGTGACCTTCACGGCCGGGGTGCTTCTCGGATTCTGGCTCATGCTTCGGCGCGAGGAAACAGCGTGGGTGCTCGTGGGTGCGATTCTCACAGTCAAGATGGCGGACATCGGCGCGTATACGGTGGGGTGCTCGATCGGTCGGCGGCGAATGATTCCATGGCTGAGCCCTAAGAAGACCTGGGAAGGCCTGGCGGGTGGAATTCTGTTTTCAGCGACTTGTGGCGCTCTTCTGGCCTGGGCGAGTCCGGGCTTCAGTGAATCAACCGAGGGGATTCCGCTGATGACGGGACTCATTTTCGGTGTGGTCTGCGCCCTGATCGGCCTTGTGGGTGATTTGAGTGCGAGTGCCCTCAAGCGAGACGCCGGAATCAAGGACTCCGGTTCGCTCCTGCCGGGTCTGGGAGGACTGGTCGACACATTGGACAGCCTGCTGCTGGTCGGACCGATCGCATGGTTGATGTTGGGCTGAGTCCGGTCGGAAGCCCGCACTTCCCGAGGCCGAGGACAGATCTATCTGGTAATCAGTTTGAAACAGGCGCAAACCCATCAGGGAGTGTGCTAGACTTGAGGACTATCAATTGGAGGTCCCGATGGGTCTTACTGACCAGCTTCTGACGCTTTACCGAGTAGACAGCCAGGTACGAGGACTTCGTACCAGAGTCGAAAACGCTCAACGATATCTGAACGTTCAGATCAGACAACTTGAGCAACTCACCACCGAACATTCAGAGATGGAACTGAAGGTGCGGCACAAGGAAGCCGGAAACGGAAACCTTGAGGTCGAGCGAGATACGATTCAGGCTCGGATCGACAAGCTTCGGGACGAACTCAACTCCTGCACCACCAGCAAGCAGTACTCGGCCGTTCAGGACGAGATGAAGTCNCTCAAGGAGAAGGTCGGAGAACTCGAAACCGAGATTCTCGAGACCATGGAGATCCTCGAAGCCGACCAGCTGGCGCTGAACGAACTTGAAACACGTCAGACTGAACGAGTCACACTCAGAAGCAAGGCGGAAACGGATCTCAATCAGAGAACCGAAGATGTCGCGGAGCGTCTGACCGAACTCGAAAAGGAACGCGCAGTAGCGGCCGCGGTCCTCCCGGAGAAGGCGCTTCAGACGTTCGACCGAGTTGCGGACATGAATGACGGTGAGACCCTCACCGAGATCAGGGAAGTCAACCGGAGGCATCGCGAATACGTCTGCGGAGCCTGCAACATGGAACTTCCATTCAACGCGGTCGTGCTTCTCACGAACAACGCAGAAGAGATCGTGCAATGCGTCGGTTGTGAAAGAATCCTCTTCATCGAGGACAGCCTGAAATCAGAACTGGCCAAGTAAGCGCCGTCCATCGGATCATCCTCGGGCGCTCGGACGCTCAGGCGTAGCCGATGGCCTCGAGGTCATCCTCGTCAAGACCGAAGTGATGACCGATCTCGTGCAGGATCGTGATTCTGATCTCCTTCTCAAGCAGTGCTTCGAGAGGGTGTTCGTCGTCGACCTGGGATTCGGCCAGCAAGAGGATTCCGCGTCGGAAGATCGTGATCTTCTCAGGCTCGGTGAACGAATCCTCGACCGAGCGCTCCAGCATTCCAAATCCGCAATAGACGCCACAGAGCTCGTCGGCCTGTTCCGCGGACAGCCCGAGTTCCTCGAGCAGAGCCTCGGATGGATGATCCTCGACCACCAGAGGTGTCTCCTGCAGAAGCAGTTGGACCGTGTAGGGAAGCTCGGCGACCTGAGTCTCGACCACGGCATCGAATTCTTCTCGACCTGCATCATCCATGTGACATCACTCCTCGAAAGCACCCACGAGTTCACTGATCGACGAACACCCTTGAGACCGTACCCAGCGAGCCAGTCCCTTGTTGATGCGACGCGGACATGAAGGATCGACGAACAGACCGGTTCCGACGCCCACCGCGGACGCCCCCGCGAGAATCATCTCCGCGGCATCGCGCCAATCGAGAACGCCACCAAGACCGATGATTGGAATGCCCGCATCACGTGCGACCTGACGTGAGACGTCATTGACCAACCGCACGGCCAACGGATGAATGCCGGGACCGCTCATTCCCTTGCGAGGTCTGCCCAGTCGGCTTCGGCGCGATCGAACATCGATGCTCATGACCTCGAGCGTGTTGGTCAGAGTGAGCCCATCGGCACCCGCATCGATCGCCGCGGCTGAGAGCGCGACCAGAGCGTCGGTGCTGGGAGGCAGCTTCACGAAGAGCTTGGTGGTCTTGAGAACGGCTCGAACTTCGGCCACGTGTTCACGAAGGCTTTCCGGACTCGAGCTTGCCAGGCGCCCGTTGTCGCAATTCGGGCAGGAGACGTTCATCTCCACGATGGGCAGACCTTCAATCGTCTCGAAAGCGCTCGCGACGGTCACGTAGTCATCCACGCAGAAGCCTGCGATCGAACCCAGCACGTTGGTGGGCAGAGCATCGATCGCATCACGCTTCGATGCGACGAATCGCTCGACCCCCATGTTGGCGAGTCCCACGGCATTGACCATGCCCCCCTTGACGTCGAGAACGCGCATCGGGGCATTACCGTCCCGAGCGAGCGGTGTGATCGACTTGGTGGTGACCCCGCCGATTCTCGAGAGGTCCAGCGCCACCGCCATCTCATCGAGATAGCCGCAAGTCCCGGCAGCCAGGATGATCGGGCTCGTCAAATCACAGCCGGCGAGCGACAGGTTCAAGGTGGAGGAGGAGACCTTCATGTCCGAAGGGTACCGCGGAGGTCGCGTGTACGCAGGGATTGGACTCGTTATCATGTCTTATCGAAAGCAAGGAGACCCCGATGACAGACGCAGCTGCGGAACTCGCCCAGAGAATCGAACGATTCGAGCACATGGCTGAGGCCGATTCAGACAACGAGATGGCACATTTTTCGCTTGGAAACGCCTACGTTCAAGCCAGCAGACATGCGGAAGCCGCGAAGTCATTCGAGGAGTGCATTCGAATCAACCCCGAAATGTCCAAGGCATGGCAGTTGTGCGGTCAGTCGATGATCGCAGCCGGCTGGGAGGACAAGGCGGTCGAGATTCTTGAAAAGGGTCATGAAGTGGCGGCCTCGAAGGGTGATTTGATGCCCCGAAAGGCGATCGAGGAAGCCCTTCTTTCGATCGGCCGGAAGGTGCCCGAGCTGAGCAAGGATGCCGATGAAGCCGCCGAACGCCTGAGAGCGAGCGGCACCTTCGTCTGCACGCGAACGGGACGACCCGGCAACAAGATGGAGCATCCCCCCTTCCGAGGCCCCATCGGGGCATGGATCGGCGAGAACATCGCACAGGAGACCTGGACCGAGTGGATCGGACAGGGAACGAAGGTCATCAACGAACTTCGACTGGATCTCTCACGTGAGCAGGACCAGGACACCTACGACCAGCACATGCACGAGTATCTGGGACTGGACGACGAGACTCGAGCCTCATTGTCCTGAGCCGAGCGCGGCTCAGACTCCGATACGTCGGTGGTACACGTACCATTCGATCATGAGAAGCAGCAGCCCGATGCCCAGCAGCCATGGCCAGAGTGAGACGAATCGACGTCCACTTGAACGGACGCCCTGAACCTCGTTGACGCTGAAATCGATGACCTCACGAGCGCCGATCGTGCTTTCACGGGCATTGAGAAGGTTGACCGCGACGGCCGTCCGACCCTCCCGACCTCCCGGCTCGAGCCAGCTCACCGTGTGCAAACCGGCACGACTGACCGGGCCCCAGCTCAAGAGCCCATCCTGATCGAGCATGGGAACCACCTCGGTCTCATCCGGAAGCATGATCTTCGGATCCGTCGAACCCGCGGGGATCAGCAACGAAATGACTTCTCCGGGAAGCAGCCCCTTGTCGGTGCGCAGCCCGCCCGAAGTGGCGAGATGATCCAGAGCGTTGGGAATGAAATTGGCAAACCCACGCTGATGCCACCAGGTTGAATTCAATGGATCGAAGGCGACCCACAGAAGATCGACACCACGTCGGTTGATCTCTGCGATCACCGGACCGTCCGTGGATTCGGCGAGCACGGTCACATCCGATCCGGGTTGCACTTTGGGCATCTTCCAGATGAAGAGATCATCAAGAGTGACGAAACGGAAGATCGGATGTTCATCACGTGCGGAACGAACGAAGGACTTCTCCGACTCGCCGAACGGAATCAGTTCGGGAAGGCCATCCACCGATCCGAAGATCAGATACCTCCCGGGGACGAAGGACTCCGGGGACCAATTGACCATCACCACGACATCCCATTGCTGGGACGTGTTCTCGAGCGCGGCGAGGTAGGACTCGGGTGAGAACAGTTCAAGGGAAGCCAGGGGCATGCCCTCGAGCAGGCTTTGCAGCACGAAGACGTCACCGGAGCCGACCAGCGCCACTCGAAGATTGCGTGGTGCGGGCACCGTCAGGCGTGCAGCATCATCGGAGGCAAGCACGTCACGGTGCAGGAGTGCCACTTCGATGATGGCCTCACGAGGTTGATCGAAAGGGATGAAGGAGATCCGTTCGCGGCCGGGTTCGAGTCGACCGGTTTCGGGATCTGGCGCGGCCGGAGGAATGATCAAGGGCTCTGGCGTCACCGATCGGGGACGACCATCCACTCTCAGTTCGACGTCGACCGGCACTTCGACCGGTCCGCTGTTTTCGATGACCACGAAGACCTGCATGGAATCAGGTTGATTCCAGGGTCGTTCAGCGGCCAGCTGTGTGATGGCGAGATTGTCGGGCGATTGAGTTCCAAAGACGGTGTACCGGACGAATTCGGACTGGCCCAGCGCGAGATCATCGAGATCCTTGATTCGCCCGTCGGAGAAGAGCTCGAACACCGCGGAGTCCTGCTGGGTTCCCTCCGAACCGAGCGATTCGGGATCGACCGACATCGCGAAGGCTCGGGACAGATCGAGAGCATCGCCGAGTTTCGTCGACTCGTCGGAAGCAGTGATGCCACGAACCGCCTGGATGGCCTGGTTCTTCGAATCGGTGAAGGGTGTTCTGACCTCAGCGCCATCGGCAAAGGAGAGGACCATGATCATCTCGGATCCGCTCGAGAACAATCCGCCGCCATGAAGCTTCTCGATGCGTGCGATCGCGGCATCCTTCGCGGCTTCGAGACGGGAACGCTCCCCCACTGCGTCGGTCGCGTTCATCGAGGCGGAATTGTCGATCGCGATCACGGTCCGGCCGGTTCTGGAACCCTCGCCTTCGAACTGGGGCTGAGCGAGTGACAGTGCGAGGAGCAGAAGGATCAGAAGCTGCAGCAGGAGCAGAAGATTGAAACGGAGCCTTTGAAACGGCGCATTGGCACGCAGGTCCTCGACCGAGCGGCTCCAGAGGAGCGTGCTTGGAATCGAACGCTCGGTACGACGCAGCTTCAGAAAATAAAGCGCGATCAGGGGTGGCACCAGCACCAGGGCGAGTATCGCACCCGTCAGAGGAGTCAGCCATGTCATCGAAGAAGCCCCCTGCGACGGAAATATTCCATGAGCAGGACATCGAGATCCGTGCTGCTGTCGACGAGCATGTGCGTGATGTCGCGACGGACGCAATAGTCGCGAAGCGTCCCGCAGTGTTGATTCAACGCGTCCTTGTAGGTCTTCAAAAGTTTCTGGCTGACGGTGATTTCGGTCTCCTGCTCATCCTCGATGTCCACCAGTCGGACATCACCCTGAAGCCCTCGGGCACCGGGATCCAATTCCTCAGGTGAGAGCAGCTGAGCGGCGAAGACGTCGAAACCGCGGCCCGCGACGGCGCGCAACCCGTTCTCATAGCCTTCCTTGAACATGAAATCGGAGAGGACGATCATCACGCCTCGACCGGAACGGGAATGTGCGAGGGTCTTCATCGCCTCGTCGAATGTCCCGGCACCCCCTGGTTCGAGACCCAGAAGCCATGATCCCATCTCTCGGGTCCTCCGCCGGCCACGCATGTCGGAGAGACGTTGCAACCCTCCGGTTTCACCGAAGGCGCAGAGAGAGACTCGATTGTGATTCACCAGTCCGATGTATCCCAGCGCCATCGCCAGTCGTCGTGCGTACTCGAACTTGTTGGGTGAGCCCCAATCCATCGATGCACTGGTGTCGATCGCCACCATCAGGGAGAGATCCTCCTCCTCGAGAAAGATCTTCATGAAGAGTCGATCCAGACGACCGTAGATGTTCCAGTCGACGAAACGCAGGTCGTCTCCCGCGACATAGGGCCTGAAGTCGGCGAACTCGACACTCATGCCTCGCCGCCGTGAGCGACGTTCACCCTGGACACGCCCGGAGAAGATCTTTCGACTCACCATGTCAAGACGTTCGAGTCTTGCCATCAAACGCGAATCGATGAGGTCGTCGACCCTTCGAGGACGAACGATCTTCACACCATCGGAGGAGAATTCACTCATGGCCGCCCTTCCTTCCGATCATCAGAGACGGGATCATCCGAACGGGTTCGGTGCGCCCGGGATCGACCGGCACCGACGAGATGAGATGCCGGATGATCTCCTCGACCTGACGATTGTCGGTTTCAGCCTCGAAGGTCCTGGTGATTCGATGACGCAACACCGGGATGGCGATTGCCACGACATCCTCGATCGAGGCGTGGTATCGGCCATCGATCATGGCGAGAACCTTGGCGCAGAGNATCAATGCCTGAGCGGCGCGGGGCGAGGCGCCGATCGCGATCAGGCGCTCGATGTCTTCGGGACAATGCCCGCTTCCGGGTTGGCTGGCCAGCACGAGACGAACGATGTAATCCTTGACCAGCGGTGCCACCACGACTTTGCGAGCGAGTGTCTGCGCGGAGAGGATCACCGATCCGTCCATGATCTTTCGAGCTGCGGGCTGCTGCCCCGTGGTGGTTCGGCGGAGAATCTCGTTGAGTTCGTCTCGAAGGGCGTATGGCACGACCGTCTTGAGAAGGAAACGATCCAGCTGCGCCTCGGGAAGTGGATAGGTGCCATCCTGTTCGATGGGATTCTGCGTCGCCATGACGAAGAACGGGCTCTGAAGCGGATGGGTCTCTCCACCAGCCGTGACCGCACGTTCCTGCATCGCCTCGAGCAGAGCCGCCTGACTTTTGGGAGAGGCACGATTGATCTCATCGGCGAGAAGCAGCTGTCCGAAGACCGGGCCTTTTCGAAAAGCGATCGTGCGGTGCCCGGTGACGGGATCCTCCATCACCACGCTGGTTCCAGTGATGTCGGCGGGCATCAGATCAGGCGTGAACTGGATTCGTTTGAATTCGAGATCAAGCGCGTCGCCGAGCGTTCGGATCAGCAAGGTCTTTCCCAGACCGGGAACACCCTCGAGCAGAACATGCCCGTCGGCGAACAGTGCGATCAGCATCTGTTCGACCACGGCATCCTGGCCGACGAGAACCCGACCTATCTCACTTCGGAGTCGGCCATGGAGAACCCGAAAGGCCGCACATGCGGCCACCGGATCGTCACAGAGGAGGGTCTGCTCGAGATCCTGACTCATGCATCCTCCTCGCCACGCGCTCTTCGGCGAGCACGCTTCAGACGTGCCAGACGGTCCTCGGTCGAGGCTTCCTCCGCGGAATCCGGCACATCATCACGATCAGGCTGGGCATCTCGAACGGCCGTGCCCCCCTTTCGTTGCTCATCCACGTCGAAATCCGTGACTGGGATCGGCGGTTGGGTGCCTTCGCGATCGGATGGCTCACTCGTCGTCTCGGAGGAACCACGACGACTTCGGGAACGTGCTCGTTTCCAGGCCACGACGGACTCTCCGGACGGCGAATTGGCTCCAGCCACCGCACGAGAGGCGGCGGAGCGCGCCGCGCGCGTGTCGAAGGTCAATCGACGCACCGCGACGTCCAACAGGAAGATCGATGCCGCGATGATCGCCAGAAGATCCCACACCCGCTTGGATGCCAGTGGAATCTCGAGATCGATCTTCTCGAAGAGATCGATCGAATCGGCGGGATCGTCAAGTTCGATGATCCGCCCGCCCGTTCGATCGGCGATGGTCCTCAAGAGTGCGGCGTTGTCGCGAATGATCTGGAATTCCTTCGCGTACGGAACCGAGACGGCACCCTGCACGTTCTGAGTGACCGCCTCGCCGTCTGAGCCGACCGTGGGAAATGCGATGTTCACCAGATACGAACCGGCGGTTTCAAGTGCGTACTCGCCTCGGTACCGACCGGGTCCGATCTGCTCGAGCTCGAGTGCCTCGACCGTGCTGTTTGGAAGCAGCACCTTGGCTTCCGTCTTGAGGAAGTTCACGAAACCGCTGTCTTCTCCGGAGGCGTCCATCTCAACGACCGCCCGATCCCCCTCGACTCTGGTTCGAACCAGAACGTTCGAGGGTGAGCCGGGTCGCATCATCCAGCGGACGGATTGCTCCCAGAACCGCTGAAATCCCGACCATTCGGTCCAAGCCGAGCCCCACCGTCCGGAGAGATCGCTGGTGAATGCGATCGACTTGCCGAGTCCGTGATTCCAATACGCGTACAAGGGATCCTCGCCCTTGCTGGTCGGGACTGTGATCGGAACCTGAGCCAATCCGCCCTCACGAGGCACCGTCAGAATGAACCCACGGACAACGGGCACTGATTCGATTGTCTTGGTCGGACCTGCGACCGAAAATTTCACGACGGGCTGGAATGAACCCTCATTGATCAACGATCGTGAGACGACTGCGGCCTCCTTGTTGAAGATCTTCGGGAGTTCCTTCGGACTTGGTTCGTTGTAGAAGCGACCGCCCGTGTAGGACGCGATCGCCCGCATGGTCTGTCGGTGCAGAGCCGTGCCGTGACCGGCGAACATGATCGTGGTCACCGTGATGCCGGCATTCGCGTAGGAATCGATCAGAGTTTGCGAGGGCTGTGACGGATCCCCATCGCTGATGACGATGACGTGCTTCTGTCCTGCGGGAACATTCTTCAGACCGTCGAACGCGAGTTGGAACGAGGACTGGAAATCAGGCATGTCGCCCACCGACATCGACTTCGCGGCCGCGATCGCACTCTGCTTGTTGCCGACGACCTGCATCGGGAACGCCCAGGAGGAGCCATTGATGCTGGGTCCCAGCGTGCCGTAATTGAATGTGATGATTCCGGCATAATCAAGACTGGTCAGAGCCTCGATGGCGGCGATGGCCGTCTGCTGGCTCCAGTAGTTGGCCCGTGGAAGTTCGGTCGAATGCATGATGAGGGCCAGAGCACCTCGCACCATCTGTCGTTCCTCGGGAGGATCCAGTCGAAGCGGAAGCACCTGAGCGGTCTTCGAGTCGATCCAACCCCCGGCACCGAATGAGTTCACCCCACCGATCATCAGAAGTCCGCCACCCAGATCATGGACGTAGGCACGCAGCGCTGAATCGATCTCGTTCGAGATGGACCAGCGAGGAACGTCCGCCAGAACGACGGCATCGAACCCATTCAGAAAGGCCAGACCGGCCCCGAGAGAATCCGGAGACCTCACGACGGTCTCGATGCCAGCCTGTTTCATGGCGCGCGTGAATGCCGCCGCTTCATCGGGTGCTCCCTCGACGAGAAGAATCCGCCCCTCACCGGACACGAAGGTGATTCCGGTGCCACGATTGTTCTCGAGCAGACCGTCCTTGCCACTCTCGTCCGGTGTGAAGATCGCCTCGTATCGATGAGCGCCTCCGGTTTCAAGACTGATCGGAAAACTGAGGACGGTCGGACCGGCGGGCAGCTCGATGTCGACCAGCTTGGCGCCACTACCGGGATCAAGCACGAGCGAAACGTCGTTCTCGAGAATGGCCAGAGTGCCGGAGGTCGCTTGCTGCGATCGGAGAAAGACCTTCAAGTCGATGGTCTGACCGAGTCGAGCGCGGGTCGGCACCTTCAAGGAATCGATGAGGACTTCATTCTCGAATTCGTACCTGATCGGAATGACGTCGATGGGAATGCCGTTCGCACGCGCGATGTCGGCGACTTCGAGGACGTTTCCTCGAGTCTGGTTTCCGTCCGAGATCAGAACCAGTCGATTCGCAGTGTCGGATGGCAGAAGAGAAAGTGCCTGCTCGAGACCTGCGGCGAGATCGGTGGCCTTTCGATCTCCATCGAAGACGTCGAGATCGATGATCGACTCGCTGTGCGGATGAGCCACCGGCTGTGCGGTCGCTCCGAGCGTGACACCGGCGACACGATCATCGGGCAGTTTTCCGGGCCCTCGAAGAAGAGCCTGCACCAGGCCGGACGCACGCAGTTTCTCGGCCACCGGAATCGAGCGACTTGCATCGGAGACGACCGTGACGGTGACCGACTCGCTCTGCTCGACCCATGAGGGACGAGCCAGCGACATGGCAAGCAGAACGATGACGGTGGTTCGAATCGAAGAGGAGACCCAACGCCGGGAACGGGACAAGCCCCGACCGAGGGTGTAGGCGATCAACCAGATGGGAACCAGCAGAATCAGGAGAATCAGCCAGCCCGGTTCTTCGAATTGGATGGGAAATTGATCGAACATCGTTCGCTTTCGTGGGCGGGCTCGTTCAGACTTCTGAGGTATGACAAGTCTAGTCGATGAAAGGTCCGGGGGCTGTCTCGGAAAGAGAGGGTCCCGGCATCCACTCCCCTATTTGAACCCGGGAATTTCCTGAATCAAGGACAAAGAGTCGACCGTCCGCGGCGCCGACCCCCCAAGGCATGTGAAGTCGTCCTTTGACGAAGCCCGTGCCTCCCCAGCAGCCCAGAGAACGTCCATCTTCAGGGTCGATGCGCTGAATGCGGTCACCGCCGTATTCGCTGACCAGCAGGGAGCCATCCGCAAGAACATGAAGTCCGTAGGGATAGTTGAACGCACCCACCTCACGGCCCGCTTGTCCGAGATGACGACGCCAGGTCCCATCGACGGAGAACACCGAAATCCTGTGGTTGCACGAATCCGAGACGTACAACTCNGTTTCATCCAGCGAGAGCGCGATCGATTGAGGACGGGCCAGCGCGCCGTCGCCACGTCCATTGGAGCCGATGGTNCGCAGCCAGGCTCCATCCCGGGAAAACACCTGGATTCGATCGTTGGTTCCGTATTCGGCGACGAACATGGTGCCATCGCCGGCGAAGGCGATGTCCGTCGGGTAGACGAACTCACCGGGTCCGGTGCCGAATGAACCGAAGCGTTCGAGTTCAGTTCCCTCAGAATCGAAGACCACGATGCGGTGATAGTGCGTGTCGGCGACGAACACCCTGCCATCAGGAGCAACGCTCAGACCGACGGGCTTTCCGACCTCGGATTCAGGCATGGGCCACTCGTGCTGAAAACGNCCGTCGAATCCGAATCGCTGGATTCGGGCCGTCTTGTCGACCACGTAGAAGACTTTCCTTTCGGGATCGAGAGCGATGCCACGGGGAGTCTCGAACAACCCGGGAGCGCGTCCGGGAGCACCGACGACCAGAGTGCTGGGTACGGCATCGGAACCATCCGTGACTTCGAGGGAGGAGTCGGTTTTCGAGTCACAGCCGGAAAGAGGCAGTGAAACCAGGGTGATCAGCAGGAACATTCCGAGCATGCCCTGAAAACGCCTGGGAAGAAGCAGACCACAGGCGATCGCGAGAAGACCTGCCAGACCGACGAGGATTCCAAGGACCACCACCACGGTGTCTGGTCGTTGGTAGTGCATCGCGTTCAGAAGACTCCCGCCGACACCTTCCAGACCGGGCGGGGCCAGACGTGCGCCGAGAATCAGATCCCCGAGCGTGAAGACCATCGTCGAAAGAAACGCGAGCACCGCCACCACCACCAACCGGGGGCGGCAGGAGTCGAGACGAAAGACATCGAGCGCTCGCATCATCGTCATCGATCTGGATTCCAGAAGACACATCAAGAGTGCGATCAGAACCGAGATCCCCCCCGCTGCCGCAAGATGTCCGAAAGACAACGCCCAGCCAGTGTCGTACAGAATCGGCCCCAGAGAGGGACCATTGAACATGCGAGTGACGGCGGCGGCGACCACCGTCCCGGGAAGAAGGCAGCAGGCGATCCAAGACNCCCCCAGCAGACAGGCGACCGTTCGAATCATCGGCCGACCGCAACTGATCGACACAAAGACGATCCCACCAAGAACGGTGCACATCGTCGCGGCGACCAGAGCGTTCGAGAACGAGCGCAAAGCCGCCGTGCCGTGCAGTCGACTGAAGACAGAGAAATCAAGATCACCCGAGGCAAGTCCGGCGGACAGGATCGGCATCAAGAGAACAAGGACTGCCGGAGCGCCCAGAAGAAGGAACGATCCCACTCCAGTCGCACGCACGGCACCACCTCGAACGTCGACGGATGACCGCCTCGCAGTCGTTCTGAAAAAGAAGAGAACACCGGTCGCCGCTCCGACCAATGCCAGAATGATCACCGGCATCGCGAATCGCATGAGGGCGGATGCTGGATATCCAAGCGCATCGAAGGCACGAAGTTCGAAGCCGAAGGTCCGTACCTGAGCCAGATCGAAGGAGATCGTCGCGGTGGAGACCATGAATCCGACGAGCAGCATGCCGATGATGATCTGCAGGCCGGTGGCGCGCAGAAAAACACATGCCCGGGTGAGANAATTCATCCCGTCAAGGGCGGCATGAGCCGCGCAGGATGACCGGCGCATCGTCGCCAGAGCGACGGGCCAGGCGACAAGCGGCCAGGTCCATGCGATCAAGGCCAGGAGAAGCAGGCCTTCTCTGAGTTCGACCGAGAGCCCGCGCGTCAGAAACCAGGAACCGGCGAAACCATCGGGTCCGAATCCCTGCCACCAGAACCAGAAGATCGCATAGCCGGGCAGGCACAGCGAAAGCACAGTTGCCGCCGCGGCCAGACCACCGAATCGAGTGAGAAGAAGTCGGCCGAGCAGCACGCCCGCGGGGATCCCGGGAATGACCGCACCGAACATCACCAACGCAGTCCAGACGAGGGTGTCACGGATGACCTGCGTTTCAAGGATGGGACGCTGCATGGAATCGTCGGTGAAGAGCTCGATGATCACGGTGACCAGAAGCCAACCGGGGACCAGCGCCGTGATGAGGAGCAAAGCGCTCAGAAGTGATGACACGATGGCGGTGGTNCGAAGCATGGTCACTCGTCTTCTGGGAGGCGCAGGGATCCATGAACTCGATCGACCGCTTCCGGCAACTCGTTCGTCGCCTCGACGAGGTCGACGACAAGAGGATCCGCGACCATCAGCTCCCCCGGCTCACGACGCAAGGGAATGTTTCGAGAGTCGGATGCGGCAAGACGCTCTTCAACCTCGACCGAAAGAAGCCACTCAGCGAGGCGACGGGCACCATCCGGATTGGGTCCGCCACGAACCANCCCCACCGTGTTGGGAATGAGAAGAGTCCCCCCTCCCGTACGATCCTCGGAAAAATGACGGAGTTGACTCTGTTCGACNGGATCGCCCTGCCGTCGTGCCGCCCAGACATCATCGGTATCGGTCATCCCCAGCAGATACTCACCCGAGACGACGCTTCGAACCACGCCGGAGTTTCCCGTGGTCAGCAGCGCGGTTCGATTCCTGGCAAGTCCGTCGACCCATTGATCGAACCGTGTGGCGCCCCAGATCGTTCGCAGGACTCCCATGTGACCACTGGTCGTTCCGAATCGGGGATCGGCCATGGCCACGCGACCGTTCCAGGATTCGCTTGCCAGGTCCTCCCAGGAAGTGGGAAGTGAGTCCTTCGAGATTCGTTCCGGGACATAGACGAGAACCCGGGCTCTGGGTGCGAATCCGAACCATGTTCCGTCTTCGCCACGCCATTGACCCTGACGGTTCGACATCCAGGAATCGAAGGGAGCACCCGCCAGNGGCGAGAGCACTCCTTGCTGATCAAGTTCGATCATCCGAAAACATTCGCTCGACCAGAACAGATCGGCCCGCGGGCGCTCACGTTCGGTCAACAGACGGGACACGAGTCCGGTGGTCTTGGTGGCCTCAGTATCGAAGACGGGACGCACACGCACTCCGGTCGAGGCCTCGAAGGCGTCAAGAATCGGCCGGGCAATGGTCTCATCAGCGGAGACGTAGATGACCACTTCCTCATCCGAGGGGGNCNTGGTGCATCCCTGCAAGCANACTGTGAACAGAAGTCCGAATACGACGAGCAATGGCGCCACTCGTGGTGCGTCACGCATCNCTTACTCCGATTTGGATGTTTCCGATGCCTCTGGCGTGGNAGTGGATTCCGATGTCGTTTCNGCNGGNGCCTCGGCGGNNGCCGGNGCAGGTGATGCCGTCGTGGGCTCCTCCGTTGCCGGCGCCTCGCGNCGTTTCGCATCGATNCGCTTCTTCAGCTCACCGAAATAGTGCTTGTGGACATCGCGNAGGTGCGACGGGACNGGCTCATCCTGNACNCCCTCCTCCCAACTNCGNACGATTCGNTCGGCGATCTGCTTNAGTTCCACGGAGGACTCACCGACCAGAGGNTGCTTCGATTCGACGAGTTGGCGTGAGATCACGTCACCACCNTCACGAACGGCGACGTTTTCCTTCTGNTANTTGGTNGAAAAACGGGTCTCTTCAAGAGGCGCCTCTCCCGNTCCGCCATTTCCCTGAGGTCCGAATCCAGNGCCGGCCGGGCCGGATTTCNTTGGCATCGGCTTGNTCTGACTNGGAAGGATTCCCGCCATGCCGGCTCCGGGTTTTCCACCATTGCCTCCCTCACACTGACTCTTGGCGGACTTGGCGGCCTGGAGCATCTGCTGAGTCATCTCGGCCTGCGAGAGCATCTGCTGTGCACCGTCCATGCCCTGCTGACCCTGTCCACCGTTCTTGCATTCCTGGGCCATCTTGTCGAGGGATTGACTCATGTTCTGACACTGCTGTGCTGATGACTTCTGAGCATTCATCATCTGCTTGAGCTGCTGCATCTGTTGCTGGTTGAGGCCTGAAGCCTGCTTCATGGCCTGCTCGAGCGCCTGAGCATCCCCTGCGAGTGCTGGATCCATTCCCGCACGCTGCAGCGCCTCCTCGAGTGCTTCACGATCTTCCGCCGCCTCGGCAAGCTGCTTGGCGAGGTCCTCGAGATCGGATGCCAGTTTTTCGCGTTGTTCATCGGTGAGTGATGGATCGTTCGCCTTGGCCTGGAGTTTCTCGAGTTCCTTCATCGCTTCACCGAAATCAGAAGACTTCAGCGCATCGATCAATGGCTTGGTCTTTCCGTCCGGCGAGGGAGAAAGTGACTCCATGGAACGCTTGAACGACTCCATCGATTTGCCCTGTTCACCATTCACGAGGTCATCGAGCTGGCGCTCGAGATCGGAGATTCGTCGCAGCGCTTCTCGACGCTGCGCCTCGGGTGATTCGGATTTTCCGGCGAGCGCATCTTCAAGTTCGAGCGACTGACCAAGGGCTGCCATCTCATCCGAGAGGGCTTCATTCTCCTTGATGGTCTCGAGAACCGCCTGAACGGTCTGTTCGTTGTCGAAGCGTTCCTCGAGGGCCCGAGAATCATCGATCGTATTCTCACTCTTCAGAAGATCACCGTAGGGGACGGCGACATAGATGATCATGACGAGCAACCCCAACACCGGTATCAGAAAGCTACCGGTTGGCATGCGCGGGGTGAACCGGCGGTAGACGGCCTGACGTGCGCCGTCTTGTGACACCGCGGAGACGGCTTCTTCAAGGGCTGCGCGGGCGAACGGATCGTCACGGTGCGCGCAGTGGATCGCGGTGGTGAAACGGTCCTTCANTTCAAGACGTTCATCGATCAGCGCCGCGATCGCACCATCCGAGAGTCTGCCGAATCGGGAAAGCACCAGCGCCCCCCCCAGCCAGAAGACCGCCAGTCCCAGCGAGAACCAGGTCAGGAAGGGAAAACCGCGTGGCACGGACGGAAATGCCTTGTCGGCCAGAGCATAGACGAGCAGAACCACCACCACCACGAAGAGCGAGTCATGAAGACCCGCAAGCAACCGGGTGACCCAGAGCCGTCTGCGGACACCCTTGATCAGGCGCAGGACATCGGAAGGCACCGTGGTCCGAGCGGTGTCCTCGACAGCGGATGATGTTGAACCGTTCTTACCGGCCATGGTTGGTCCCTCCGGACATGATCAGATGGTGAACATGTGACTGTTTCATCATATCGTCAGATGAGGCCATCACGCTTTTGTTCCTACAATCAATGTGGAAACGAGAGCACAGGGCATCTCGACGCTCATTTCAACCCCGACAGGGACTTTCGGATGCAGCGAATCGATCACACCGGACGACGAAACCGGACCATCGCGGCCTGCCTTGTGGTGAGCTTATCCATGGTCGCCGCTCTGCCCGCGAGCGCACAGGAATCATCCCTCCCAACACGCCCGGTCGCCGAAACAGTGGCTGAGTCCGACGAGATGCGTGCCAGAATCACCGAACTTGAAGCGCAGGTCCGGGCTCTGCTCGCCAGAATCGAAAGCCTCGAGACCCGGTTGACGGGATCGATGGCGGATGGCGAGGGTTCAGAACTCGCCCTCGGTGAGACAGCGGTGCCGCCGGTTTCGATTCGAACAGCCAGGAATGAACAGTCGCTTGACTCTCCGGAGATGATCATGCGAATGATGCAGGAGGACTTTCAGGACGATCTTCTGCGTGATCCATCATTCGTTCTCGGCATCGATTCACCGAACATCAGAGCGAGAGATGAAGCCGACCGGGTCTTGAGAAACTGGATGGAGAAGACCACTCGTTCGTTCAGAAAGCCCGTGACCTGGAAGGTCGAGATCATCAAGAGCACGAAGAGACCGGATGGTGACACTCGGTACGAATTCCAGGTCATGCGAGCTGATGGCGAGCTCGATTCGAAGACGCTCGACGTGATCGTTCCCAGTCGCTTTGAAAGAAGACTCGAGGGCTGGAAGGTAAAAACCGGGTTCAAAGGATTGACTCTCAAGGGATTCGTCGAACCAGGGCTTCACCTGACACCGGACGTCGCTGGCGACGATGCGCTCAAGACCGAAGTGGTCTTCGACCGCACGGAGCACGTGGTGCTCAATGATTGGATTGAGGTCCGATTCGACTTTCGACTTTCCGCGGTGACCCCACGATTCGAAGAGACTTCAAAAACGGTTGAAACAGA
Source organism: Planctomycetaceae bacterium (assembly GCA_002684315.1). The sequence continues at coordinate 23,442 of NYVB01000069.1, forward strand.
CCGGAAAGGTGACTCAAACGATGAACCCTGATGACGACGTCTGTCTGTGTTTTCATGTGAGCCAGCGCAAGCTCGTGAATTTCATGAAACGAGAGGAACCAGCGGTCCCCAGCAAGCTTTCAGAATGTCTGGGTGCTGGAACCGGATGCCAATGGTGCGTGCCCTACCTCGAGTCGATGTGGACGCAGTGGAAGGATGGCGAGGAGCCCGCACTGGATTCCACGCCCGAGGACTATGCACGGGAAAGACGTGATTTTCACAAGAGCGGACAACGCAAACGTTCGGAGTCATGAAGCCGGAAAACGCTCGACCGCATCTCACGGAATGGTGAGCGTGGTGATCGAATCGTTGGTGTAGATGCAGATTCCTGCAGCGACCGTCATCGACTCCTTGCAGATGGCTTCCGCGTCCAGATCGGAATGTGCCAGAAGCGCACGCGCCGCGGACAATGCGTAGGAACCACCGGAGCCGATCGCGCAGACGCCGTCGGCAGGTTCGATCACGTCGCCCTGCCCCGAGACCATCAAGGTGACCTCGAGATCGGACACGATCATCATCGACTCGAGCTTTCGAAGCGCCCGGTCGGTGCGCCAGAGACGAGCCAGTTCGATGGAAGCTCGTCGAAGGTTCGTCGGAGATGCNTTCAAATGCGTCTCGAAGTGATCCATCAGAGCGAAGGCGTCTGCAGCCGCACCNGCAAAGCCGACCAGCACGCCACGCCGTTCGAAACCGTACTGCTCCAGATGCCGGACCTTCACGGCATTGCCCTTGGCAACGGTGTCACCAAGGGTGACCTGGCCATCNCCTGCAAGGGCGACACTTTGATCTCTTCGGACGGAAACGATGGTCGTGGCTCGATAGNTCAGTTCACTCATGGCGGCATCCTAATGCGTCACGGTCGTTCACGACGTGGATTCCGGACTTGAGACGCGCGCAGAGTCGAAAATCGTAAAAAGAGCATCTGGCAGGCTCGACGTGCCGAAGCGGCCCCCACCTGCTGACACAGGTCGACGACGCAGGTAGGCTGACTCCCATGAAACTCGCAGTCATCATTCCAGCCGCAGGCAACTCCACTCGATTCGGCCATGGAGACAAGCTTTCCCAGGACCTGGGAGGCAGACGCCTGCTGCTTCGTGCCGTCGAGGCGTTCGTGAAGAGAGACGAGACCACCAGCCTCATCGTGGCCGCACCGCCNGAGGATGTNTCGGGTTTCAAGGATCGATTCGGNCCTCAATTGAGTTTTCACGGAGCCACCATCATCGAAGGTGGTCGAACCGAGCGTTGGGAAAGCGTGCGAAATGCACTTGCGGTGATTCCTGAGGACACCACCCACGTGGCCGTCCATGACGCGGCGCGCCCCCTGGTCACACAGGAACTTCTGACCCGGATACTCGATGCCGCCCGAGTGCACCCGGCAGTGATTCCGGGGGTCGCGATTTCAAGCACGCTGAAGCGACTGGGTGACGAAACCGTCAAGGCCACCATGGACGCGGGCATCGCTGACGCCATCCTGGGTGCGCCGGACACCGACACCGGTGTCCCGCTGGCGAGAACGGTGCTCGAGACCGTCCCACGGGAAGGCGTGGTCGCGATCCAGACACCTCAGGTGTTTGAAAAGGCACTCCTCGAGCGCGCCTACGCCCAGAGTGATCTCGTGGGGGCGACCGATGACGCCATGCTGGTGGAGAAGCTCGGGGAACCGGTNGTGGTNGTCGAAGGTGATCCCTGCAACATCAAGGTGACGACACAGCTGGATCTGGATCTGGTTCGCCGGCTGGTGTAGCGGTCGGGCGAGTGCCCGGCCAGGCGACTGGTGCGGGAAGCCACTGCTTTTGAAGGGCGTTCATGGTCATCGCCGTTCCGAACGCACGACTTCGCTTGAAGACACGATCGTTCCAGGATCCATCGGTCTCTCGAACCTGAAACAGGATCTCCCGGAGCCGCTTGCGCGCGGATTCGCGTGCGGTCTCGGGTAGAAGTTCGATGGCCTCGGCGCAGTAGTTGAATCCGTAGAAGAAGTAATACGGCGCCACACCGTAGGGTGGATCGTGCGTGCCGTTCTTACGTCGTCTCTTCTCCAGTTCCTGCCAGTGCTCGAAGAAGTCATCAACGGCTTTGGAAAGACGTTTCTGATCGGAACGCCCGGCGAGAAACAAGGCACTTTCAGCGGAGACCATCCGCCCGATCGCCCCGGGAATCTGACCCGGGTTGTCCGCGGTCTGCCGGGAACCGGAGTACGAGACGTACCCGTCGGGAGCCACGCAGCGTTTCAGGCCGGTGAGCGCACGATCAACCATCGAGGGGTCGACATCGAACCCCTGCGCACGTGCATCGAACAATGCGATGAGTGCCGGGGCGGTCATGAATGGAGATGTGGGAGACGCCTGATCCGCTCCGCCCTGCCTGGCGTAATTCCAACCACCGATTCGAGGAATCTCGATCGTGTCGAGTGCCGCGATGAACCACTCGATGGTGTCGCTCACCTTTTTCGTCCGGGACTCGGAGACGACATCGCCTTTGTGTGCGGCCAGAAGCATCCGCAGGCCGTAGATGTAGCCCCATCCTCGAACGTCGTACCCGCCTTGATAGTCCTCGGGTGACATGCGCGGATCTTCGATCGAAAGGCAGACGAAGTCGATCGCCTTGCCGACCGCTTCCACGCGATCGGGATGGGTCGCGTAGTCAGGTGCCTGAAACATCGCCTGGGCGCAGATGCCGGTTCCTCCGACGCGATACCCGATGGGAATGGAGACACGGCCTTTGACCAGAGCCTTGGGATCGCTTGGAATCGCACGGACACGGTAGACACCTTCATAAGGCCATTCGGCACCCCCGCTGCCTTCCTGCACCTCGACCAGCAATCGGCTTCCGCTGTCCAGAGACGCGGCGATGCGTTCGGGTATTTCAACGCTCGGGAGCGTGTCGGTCGGTGCGTGAACCAGAGCCAGCAGGCACAAAAGGAGCTCAGGAATCATCGGATGTCCCTTCGTCTTGGGCATCAATCATCGTTCGGTCCAGATAGTAGAGATAGACGAACATGTCCNCGCCGTATTCATGGAGTTCGGGACCGCTGTAACCAGCCAGCGTTCTCTGTTGCTCGGAGAGTGCCATCGGAGTTCGAAGCACGAGCCATGACTTGTCGGCCATCACGGGTTCGAGACGTTCCAATTGTGTGAGGACGGCCTGGACCATCTTGCCTTCCGCCATGATTGCGTAAGGAGGATCCATGAAGACCACATCGACCGGCCGGGGAGCTTGAGCCAGAGCGGATGGACCGAGCGCATCGGCCTTGACCGCGCGGCAACGATCATCGCACCCGAGTTCGCGGATGTTCCACTCGAGGATCGAGTGGATCTCCTTGTCNCGCTCGACCATGACCACGTCCGCGGCACCACGGCTGACCGCCTCGAGTCCGAGGGTGCCTATGCCGGCGAAGAGATCGAGGACACGAGCATCCTCGAACCATCCTCGAAGAAGATTGAAGATCGATTCCTTGACCCGTGCGGGCATGGGTCGCGAACGAACGCGGTCCGGAGGTTCGCCAAGTTGTCTACGGCGGAATTCACCACCCAATATTTTCAGCATGAAGAGATCCTACGCGGTTCCCCCGTGAGATGCTTGCGGCATACCATGACGGCATGCCAGAGCCGGGAAAACTCCATTCAACGCTCGATCAGCACGGTCGGTTCATGAGACTGGGACGAAACGTCCCGGCATTGCTGGTGCTGCCCGAACCTGACGAACGACCGGCACCACTTCTGATCTGGATGCACGGCCGAACCGCGGACAAGACCCTCGATACGGGACGGTACCTGCGCCTGTTTCGATCGGGAATCGCGTCCTGCTCGCTTGACCTTCCGGGTCATGGCGAACGATTCGAGGAGGAAGGCCAGAAACCGGAATCGGTCCTCGCGATCGTCGAGCAGATGGTCGAAGAGCTGGACCCGATCACCGAAGAACTTGCCGGTATGCCTGAAATCGATGAGCAGAGGATCTCGATCGGCGGGATCAGTGCCGGTGGAATGGTGGCTCTGGCACGGTGCTGCCGGACGCATCCTTACAAGGCGATCTGCGTGGAAGCCACCACGGGAAATCTTGAATACCGGGCGTCAAGCATCTTCGCGGACCCGGAGCGCAGCCGAAGGCTCGACCCGATCGGACACCTCGACCACTGGCGNCCGACACCCCTGCTGGCGCTTCACAATCTTCTCGATGAATGGGTCGATGTGGACGGACANCGNTTCTTCATCGAAGCGATNCGNGAACGGTANGANACNCCNGATGACGTNGAATTTCATGTCTACACGAAGCCGACCGGAGCACCCTTANGAACATTCNGGNTTCGGAANATNCAGTGCCGATGCCAAGGCANGNCAGGTCGATTTTCTCGANAGAGTCTTCGAGATGAAATCATGACCACCGCNTACTTCGCCTANGGCGCGAACATNGATGTCCNCGCCATGCNANGACGATGTCCGACCGCGGTCTGCACCGGNACCGCNCTGCTNCACGANCACAGNCCGACCNCNATGCGTGAAGGCTGGCTGACCNTCACNCACGAAGCNGGCTGNAGNACNCCNGGTCTTCTCTGGANNCTNCAANCCTCCGACATCGACGCCCTCGACATCTATGAAGACNTCGAAAANGGNCTCTANGNGAAGGAACGNCGACTGGTGGTCNGCTCGGNNGACGACACNCCACTCGANGTGATGGTGTACNTCGGGAGCAATTCNGGCCCGGGGANTCTNCATGAGGANTANGCNGGNCGAGTCGCGNCCGCGATCANAGNGNNNCTNTCCNTGATGGGTGNGATCTGTGAGAGNACGGCCGNTNTGATCGANTCGCTGNCGTCNGCGNCGANNGTCGANGACGGGNCCTAGTCCTGACNGCTCGTGTCAGGCTTCGCAGGTTCCGGCTTCTCGGGTTNCGGCACNGGGGAACGNCCTCGCCAGATGCTGCTGCCACTNCCNCGGGCGACGACNAGTTCGATGAAGTCNCGGTACCCGGTTTCCAGNTCCTCGATGGTGGTNTCGAAGTAGACCATGGCGACCGCGAGNCCNCGCATGGCTCGTGAAGTNCGTCGGCGCCGGGGAATCTCCTCGAGACGCGGGGACTCGAGAAGGGTCCTGCCGAGCGTGCCATTCTGCGCATCTTGAAGCATGCGTTCGAGACCGGGGCGATAGCGCCCTCCCTCACCTTCCATCAGGTACTGGGTCAGGACCCAGACCTGGGCGTAATAGGAAAGGAGATGCTCCTGTCCCTGTTCGAGAAAGTACTGGGGCGATCGTGAGATGAGATCGAACAAGGGATACATCATTCCACGGCGATAACAGTTTCGAAGCTCGTTGAAGCGCTCGAAGTTTCTCCAGGGCAGAAACGTCGCGACATCCGATGATCGGTCGAATCGACACCCTTCCATGTAGGTGGCGATGCCCTCATCGATCCATGCCGGAAGAAGCTCCTTGAAGTTGTTCTGACAGTACTGATGCCATCCCTCATGCGCGGTGATGCACAGCGTGTCCCAGCGCCCGATGTCGTAGAGAACGGCAAGCCCCTCGGTCGTGTACCCGCCCTTTCCGAGGGAGAGATACAATCCCGATTCTCCGGGAAGAATCATCCGAGTGAACGCCTGCCATTGCCGACGTTCGCCAAGGACATAGGTTTTCAAGGGTTCATTGGGAACGGGAAGATCGGTGATCGCGGTTCGGTAGTGAAGAAGTGCGGTCTCGAGGAACGCGGGAATCTTCTCGGAGAGCCAGCCGTCTTCCAGCGTCGAATGAAGGAGATAATGCGGGGTGGTGACCAGCTGGCCTTCGGGACCGACGTCGACCGGGGGATCCCAGGGCTCGATCGACAGCACCAGCGGCGGATAGCCGGCGACGGCTCCGGCGGATGACTTGAGAGAGGTTCGCTCACCCGATGACCTGGAGGCGTCCATCTGGGAGCGCTTGACCAGGGCGTCCTGATTGCACGAACCGCAGGCCATGAGAACGACCATCAGGCTCAGACCACAGAGGGCTGAGGCAGACGGTCTGAAGTTCATGGTCGAATGGTGCACGAGGACAGTCTAGCCTCCCGAGGGTGAAGTGGTCGCGGAATTAACCAAGTCTCGACAGTGCCGCCTCGGCGGCTTCCAGTTCGGCTCGTGAAGACTCCAGCATGTGCCGAGTTTCCGCGACGAGTTCCGGCTTGGCCTTCTGAACGTAGGCCTCGTTGCCGAGTCGGCCCTCGAAACCGGAGATCTGCTTGCGCTTCTGCTCGCACAGCTTGGAGAGACGGGCACGTTCCTTGTCGAGATCACCCGAATCGATGAGACCACCCAGCAGGACTTCCTCGCCTTCGAAGGTGATCACGACGGATTCTTCGGAGACGGCTTCGGACAACGGCGCGATTCGTTCGAGGCCGCACAAGGTCTCGATCACGCCGCCGGAGGCGGTGGCGAGCTCGACCACGCGCGGGGAGGCGAACATGACGAGTCGACGCTTGATCGTGACATTGCGTTCCCCACGAAGCGTTCTGACCGAACCGACGAGATCCTGGACCCGGGCGAACTGCTCGAGGGCGTCATGATCGATCACGGACTGATCGATGCGGGGCCAGCGGGCCGAGGCAAGCACCTCGGAATCAGGAAGCAGGATGCCCTGAGCCCCTCGCTCACCGCAGGCGCGTACGTTGGGCCAGAGCGTCTCGGTCACGAAGGGCATGACGGGATGCAGGATCCGCAGCAGCGCGTCGGTCATGCTGAGCAGGACCTGACATTGTCGCGCATCGCCCTGCACGGTCGGCTTGATCGACTCGAGGTACCAGTCGCAGTAGTCGCGCCAGGCGAAGTCGTAGAGTGAATCGGCGATCGAACTGAACTGATAGGCGTTCATGGAATCATCGAGCGAGTGCAGGGCACCATTCAGCCTGGCGATGATCCAGCGATCGACGAGAGGTGCGTCGGCCATGGAGACGTTCGGGCCGGCGGGCGTCTGATCGGCTCGAGAGAGCGATCCCAGAGCGAAACGAGTCGCGTTCCAGAGCTTGTTGGCGAAATTCCTGCCGATGTCGAACTTGCTGGATGTGTTTCCCGCCAGAGGTCTGTGTTCATCGACATCCGCCTTGCCGGACACGGTTCCGTAAACGGTCACCATCTTCTTCGATGGATCAGTCGGACAGCTCTGCTCCGGTGCGGTCACCATGTGGCCGGCCGGCGTGCGGATCATTTCCGGAGTGAAGGTCTCACCGGTGTGAGGACAGATCATGTCGACGGGGAGACGGACGTCCTGAGTGTCGGTGGACATCTGCGTCAACACGAACCGCATGGCATCCGCACCATGAGACCGGACGATGTCCCGAGGATCGACGCCGTTTCCAAGTGACTTGGACATCTTCTGACCATGGCCGTCCTGGATCACCGCATGAACGAAGACGTCCTTGAATGGAAGTCGACCGTTCATGAAGTATCGGTTGAACATCACCATGCGGGAAACCCAGAGCGTGATGATCTCCCGAGCGGTGCTCAGCACGCTGGTCGGGTTGAAGGTCTCGAGGAGACCCTCCATGCCATGGTCGGAGGCGTTGGGCCACCCCATCGTGGAGAGCGGCCAGAGTGCGGAACTGAACCAGGTGTCGAGAACGTC
>NYVB01000070.1 GCA_002684315.1 Planctomycetaceae bacterium
ACGGTGATGACCTTGGCGTGCATGCCGCTGTCGACCGTGAAGTCGACCTTGAAATCCTCCATCGCGGGATAGATGTATTCCTCGACGGCGGCGGGCATTCGGTGGATCTCGTCGATGAAGAGCACATCCCCTTCGGACATCCGCGTGAGCGTGCCGATGAGATCCCCCGCCTTCGACAGAGCGGGCCCGCTCGTGGTGTAGAGACGCGTCCCCATCTCGGTGGCGATGACGTGTGCGAGCGTGGTCTTGCCCAGTCCCGGAGGTCCGTGAAGAAGCACATGCTCCATCGTGTCCTTGCGCTGCCTGACCGCCTCGAGTGCGATCGACAATCGTTCGACGAGATCGGGCTGCCCGACGTACTCCGTCATNCGCACCGGGCGAAGTGCAGGGCCGCCCTCGTGCTGAACGGGTGCGGGCTCGCGATCTTCGGACTGCTGCTCGGGTGTGACGACTCGGTCTCGTGCCATGACCCTATCATCGGTTCCGGATGGAATTCGACAACCGAAACCGCGGACCAGACCCGTTTTTTTTCAGGAAGAACCGAGGAATGTGACCGATGTGGGCCGGATCAGGGCTCGAGCGCCTGCAGACGTGCGATCCGGTCGGAAAGCGGCGGGTGCGTCGAGAACTTGGTCGAGATGTCATGACGACCGCCGCGGACGGCTTTCTTCAGAGGATTCACGATGAACAGCGGAGCAGTCGACTGCCCGACATGCTTGAGCGGCTGGCGCTGCGCGCCGAGCTTTCTGAGTGCACCGACCAGCCCCTGTGGGTAGCGAGTGAGTTCGACCGCACCTGCATCAGCGAGATATTCCCGCTGACGACTCATCGCGAATCGGACCATGACCGCACAGATCGGGGCCAGAATCGCGAAGATGACCGCGAGGACCACGATCAGAATTGCAAGAGGATTGGCACCACCGTTGTTTCCACTGCTGCGGTTTCCGCGGCCACCACCGAAGAGCGCGCTGTAGAACGCCACTCGAGTGCCGGCGTCGGCGGCGAAGATGATGATGCCGGCCAGGGTCGCCATCAACATGCCCAATCTGATGTCGTAGTGACGGATGTGACTGATCTCATGCGCCATCACGCCGGCGAGTTCGTCCCGGGTGAGGTTCTCCCGCAAGCCGGTGGTGATCGCGACGACGCCGTGGGCGGGGTCGCGTCCGGTGGCGAAGGCATTCATGCCCGGATCGGCGATGAGATACACCCCGGGCATCGGGATGCCGGCGGCGATGGCGAGTTCCTCGACCACGTTGAACAGCTGAGGATCATCCGACTTCTGCAGCTGTCTGGAACCGGTCATCCGAAGAATCGCGTTGGATCCTCCGAACCAGCTCCAGAGCGTCGCGATGATCGCAAGCAGGAAACCGACCACACTTCCGGCCACGAGCCCCATGATGACGGTCGAGAGTTGGAGTCCCGTCGATTCATTCATCCCCGTCGACGTCTGCTGGGAGCTTCCTCCCCACGCCGCGAGAATCGCCCCGACCGACGCTCCGAAAAGCGTGATCAGAAGAAACATGATCAGAACGATCAAGGCACTGTTGCGCTTGTTTCGAGCGATCAGATCGGTGTAGGTGAGATTTCCCGAAAAGCCCTTCAGTGGCTCACGTTCTTCATGAACGACGGCTTCCGGCGCGGCGACTGGGGGCTGTGGCTTCGGCATGAAACGAGGTATCCAAACGGCAGACAGAGGCTGGGTGCGGACGACGGGGAATCAGAACTTGACCTGAGTCGGCTCGCGCTCTTCAGCCGATTCGACTTCGAAGAGATCCCGATGCTGGAAATTGAACATGTTGGCGACGATGTTCGTGGGAATCGTCTGCAATTTCTCGTTGTAGTTGGCCGTCATTCGGTTGTAGTTGGTGCGCGAGAAGCCGATCTTGTTCTCGGTGCTGGTCAGTTCCTCCTGGAGTTGAAGGAAGTTCTGATTCGCCTTGAGGTCGGGGTAGGATTCCGACAGTGCGAAGAGTTTTCCAAGCGCGGAGGACAACATCCCTTCGGCCTGACCGGTCGCACCGACGCCATCGGCGCTGACGGCACCGTTTCGCGCCTTGATCACGTTCTCCAGGGTCTCCTTCTCGTGGGCTGCGTAGCCCTTCACGGTCTCGACGAGATTGGGAATCAGATCATGCCGTCGCTTGAGCTGGACGTCGATGTCCGACCATGCGGTCTCGGAACCGATTCGAGCGCGAACGAGCCCGTTGTACATCCCGAAGAACCAGACTGCGATGAAAAGCACGACGACGACGATGACGATGATCGGAATCAGTATAAAACCCATGATGGAGCTCCTTGAAACGGCTTTCGACCGGAAGACGACCCGTACAGGATCCCACGAGAGAGGCTCGAGAGCAACCGGCGCGACGGGCTCAAGCCGAGGTTTCGCGCAACGCCTCGAGAAATCGCGCCTCATCGAGAAAATCAGGGAAGACATCATTCGCTCCGGCTTCACGCAGAAGCAACTCACGCTGTCCGCTGGCGAGACCCACGAAACCGATGCCGAGCTGCCGCGCGGCGATGAGATCCCACAGGCCATCACCCACATAGACGACCGAGGAGTCATCCTCGGCATGAACGCCTTGTTCGATCGCACGCTTTCTGGCGATCTCGATGATGTCGGCTCGAGGGTGCGCATCGCAGGCGAAGGCCGATGGAATCGAATCGTGTTCTATTCCGCAGGACTGAAGCTTGAATCGAGCCGAAGGTGTCCATCCTCCGGTCGCGATGGCGACCCCGTGCCCCTCGGAATGCAGCCGGGCGATGATTCCGGAGGCTCCCGGGGTCTGCTTCATCAGATCAGGTGACGCTTCCTGCGCGTCCTGAAGGATCGAGACGAAACGATCACGCAGGACGTCGATGTCCTCTCGACCGGCCTCGACGCCGTGAACACGTTCGTGGAGCGCGGATGCGATCGATTCATCCGTGGAGTGCGGGTACTCGTTCCAATCGGTGGACATGGAGGCGATGCCGAGAACTTCCCGGGCGACGAGACGCCAGCAGTCATCATCCAGCTGAGAAGTCCGACAGAGGGTGCCGTCGATGTCGAAGATCACAAGCATGGCGGAAACTCGCAGTGGAGGACACTGATGTCCGGGGTTCACGATAGTCTGGTGATCGCCATGAATGAAGCGACCATCGAAAAAGCGGTTCGTGCCTATGAGGCGACTCACCAGACCGCGCCGGAACTGATCGTCCGCGCGCCCGGCAGAGTCAATCTAATCGGTGAACACATCGATTACAACGGAGGACGAGTGCTTCCGATCGCAATAGACCATGCCACCATCGTGGCGGCCGGAAGACCGAAGGGTGGTGGACGGGCGATCACCATCGATGCGCTTGATGTCGGGCGAACGCATCGCATCGAAGATCTTCGGACGTATCGACCCCTCGGTCACGGCGCGGAGGACAATCATCTGGACTACATCATGGGTCCACTGGCGATCCTTCTCGAAAAGGGCTTCGATGCCTCACCGATGAACTGCACGATCGCGAGCGACATACCGATCGGGGCGGGTCTTTCCTCGAGCGCGGCACTGGAGGTGGCGATGCTTCTTGCCGCACGCGCACTGCTCGGATGCCAGACCGATCCACGAACGCTTGCCGAAGAGGCCATGGCCTCCGAACACCGTTTCGCCGGCACCCCCTGCGGAATCATGGACATGTTCGCCAGTGCCGCCGCGAAATCGGACCATGCCTGCCTGATCGACTGCACGCGAAGAACATGTCGCCAGATCCCGCTTCCGGATTCGAAACGTCTTCGAATCGTGATCATCGACACCAGGGTCAGACATACCCTGGCCGATGGATCGTACGCCGATCGCAGGCAGGCTTGCGAAGACTCGGCACGTCACCTTGGAGTCACGACACTGTCCGAGGTGCGCCGGTCGGAATTCGATGAACGCGCACTCCCGGCCGACATCCGCGCACGAGCGCGACATGTGATCACCGAAATCGATCGCGTCGAACGCTTCGTGAACGCGGTCGAAGCCGGCGATCTGCCGCTGGCGGGCGAACTCCTCGGCGAAAGTCACCGCTCGCTTCGTGATGACTTCGAAGTCTCCTGCCCGGAACTGGATCTCATCGTGGATGTCGCCGACGGCTTGAAGACATCCGGGGTCTACGGCTCACGAATGACGGGGGGAGGATTCGGAGGGTGCGTGGTGTCACTGTGTCATCCTGAGGCGATCGAAGACCTCAAGGCGAAGCTGATTCCGGCCTATGCCTCGGCATTCGACCGCGTTCCGGGGGTATTCGAGACTCATGCCGCCGATGGCGCGAAGCTGGTGGGGTGATCTGATCTTTTCACGATGACCACTCTTCCGGCGTGTATCCTGTGGACATGACCATTCGACACCTCCTAGCGCTCCTCTTCACCGCGTCACTCCTGTTCACCACAGGATGCGACGACACCAACTCCAGCCGGGGAACCGCGCCAGAGACCCCTACCGAACTGAAGGCGGTCATCAGCACCCAACGCGGTGAATTCACGGTCCTTCTTCGACCGGATCTGACACCGGTCGCGGTGGCGAACTTCGTCAATCTCGTGCAAAGCGGGTTCTATCATGGCTCGGAAGTCGCGAACGCGAATCCTGCGAGTTTCAGTGTTGCAAACACCAAGTACCGCACCCCCAATTACACGATCGTCCCCAATTTCGCCATGGAACTCCTCTTCGACCGACCGGGCCTCATCGCATGGACGCTCATGGACGATCCCAAGATGGTCGAGAACGTCATTCCCCACCCCACTCGTTTCTTCGTGACGAAGACCGAACAATCACAATGGAATCTGAAGTATCCCTCGTTCGGCGAGGTCGTGGATGGCATCGACGTGGCCACCGCGACGCAGAAGGGTGATTGGATCAAATCGATCCGAATCGTCGGGGATTCGACTGCGGTGCTGGCACCCTATGGGGACAAGATCGAGATCTGGAACGCGGCACTCGAGGATGCAAAGCCGTCCGTGAAGACGAAAGGTCAGGAGAGCATTCCAATTCCAGAGGGCACGAAGCCAGTGGGCTTCTGATCGATTCGAACAGACCCGTTTCAATTCCAGCTGAGCCCCTTCGGCCAGTCCTTCCACTGTTGAAGGTCGCAGAGTTCGACGAGTTGATCCAGACGTTCCAATTCACCGAAGAGGATCAGGGCTCTGCGCGAGGGGTCCCGCTCGGCAAGCAGTCGGTAGCGAATCGATTCATCCTGAACGAGGACGAAGGAGGCGATCTCGACCACGGTCTCGAGTGAGATGTCGTCTTTTTCGACATACCCACGGACCTCGTCGGCAAGTCGCATCCGAACCAGTCGTTCTCCGGAAAGAAGATCGTGAAGGCGTTCTCTGCAGCGCTTGGGAATGTTGGTGGCAGCCTGGTTGATGGGCTTCAGAAAAGCCCGTCGATAGAGCCGATCACCCTCAGGTTCTTCGACGTGTTTTATCTCGGCGCGACAGACGCCGTGCAGGCGGATGAAGTGGCGACCATCGGGAAGCTTGTGGTCCTTGAGCAGACGACCGATGCAGGCGACTCTGCGCAACGGGGGCATGCCGAGGGAATCGCAGGACACCACGCCTTTTTCGAGCACGGACATGGCGATTGGAAGCGACTGGCCGAGATCTCCATCGATCGCGGGGGAGACGGAATGCTCGATCATCTGTCGATAACGGGGTTCGAAGATGTGGAGATCACGAACGGTGTGGGGATAAAGCACCACGCCCACCAAGGGGAACAGTGCAATCGGATTCCCGAAATCAACTAGGAAAGAACCGGACATTGAAGCATGTTAGGCACTTCAAGGAGAACGGACCTCAGGCGGCCATGGAAAATGCGATCTCACCGGACACACCATTGATTTGATCGAAAATCGCCTGAAAACCCTCCTCATCCAGTCGAAGTGCCTCCAGTGCATTCTCGTGGACGGCGTTGCGCATCAGGTCCAGGCGGAATCCTCCGGGAAGATGGGCGACCAGATGGTCTCCCACGTGCACGAACCAGGGGACGAGGGACTCGTCACCACTGAGAACCGAAGGGTCATGGTGGTGTGCCGTGGCTGACACGAGCGACCGAGGAAACTTCCACTGTTCACAGAGGACGGCCCCGATCGACTGATGATTCGTTCTGAAGGTGGCTTGTTCCAGTTCAAGCAGGTCGACTTTGGGAGTGCCATCCGCATCGACGCTGACCTGTTCCATCATTGAAGTGAATTGTGCGGAGTCATGCTGAAGTTCCACGAGAAAGCCGATGTCGTGCAGCAGTCCGGCAAGGAAGGCCTCATCCGTGGATTGGGAGCCGGTGTGACGTGCGACCAGACAGGAGGCGGCGGCGGTCTTCATGCTGTGTTCCCAGAGATCTCGAACTTCGAAGTGAGGGAGTGTCCCTTCGAATCGAAAGATGTGACCGAGGCTTGCCGCGATCGCGAGATTCTTCACGGCATTGAGGCCGAGCAGTGAGATCGAACGATTGATCGATGCGATCTGTCGTGGCATCCCGTAAAACGAGGAATTCACGACCTTGAGGATCCGGCTGGAAAGCGCAGGGTCACTGGAAACGATGTGATGCAGATCTTTCGCGGAACTGTTGGGATCCTCGATGATGTCGATGATCTGCATCGTCACTTCGGGAAGCGTCGACATGTGCGCGATCCCACCAACGATCTCCTGAGCGACCTGGTGGGCATTTGAATCGATATGAGCGTCACACATGATGTACCCCGGAATGTCCATGGCGGATGGATGTTCAACNACATGACCCATGTCGACCAGACCAACGGGGTTCTTGAGGTGTCATTCGATGATTCAAGAGGGTTCCCGGATTGGGATCACGGATACCAGCGTTTCCGNACCGGTATCTGCTCGAAAGCGATCTCTGCNAGCAGGTTCGCGATGTTGCAACCGGTATCACCCGAACCGAATCTTCGATCGACAAGGGCGTTCGAACCGCCAATGGCCTGATTCAATGCCTGATCGAACTCTGGTCCGGTAACGACATCGACATGAGTCACGTTCAAGCCTCGCTCGCGTCCCGCCTGTCGATCACCGATGTCGAGGACGGGCACACCCAGTGCGGCACATTCCAGAAGACCGGCACTGCTGTTTCCGACGAAGAGTCGAAGTCGACGAAGCAGAGCGATGAATTCGGTGCGTCGAAGATGTTCGATCAGTGGAAGACCGCTCTTGATGATGGCACGACGAATCCCGTCACTGCCTGGATCGATGTTGGGTGCCATNACCACCAGNCGTCCAGCGTCGGAAAGTGATTCGAAGAGGGCCAGAGCCTGGTCATGTTCGATGTCGTCGGATTGTCCGGTGGGATGCATCTGCACCAGGATCTCCGGCGAACCCAGGGAGGCCCATGCCGCCTCGTCCATTGTTGGGATCGAATCAAGTCCGTCGATCGCGGGTGAACCCACGACGAAGACCGAGTCGGGGCGCTCCCCCATCGCGAGNATTCTGTCGGCGCTGAGTCGGGTGGCGGCGAGATGGAGATGGGAGAGCTTGGTGGTCGCATGCCGCATGGAATCGTCGGCGATGCCGACGGCGACATCACCACCATGAATGTGAGCCACTCTGATTCCGAGAAGGGAGGCCGTGCTGGCCGCGGCGAAGATCTCGATTCGGTCACCAAGGATGAGCACGATGTCGGGTTCGTGACGAGTGAACAGAGTGGTGAACCCTTCGACACCTCGAGCAAGTGAGAATCCGTCCGAGCCTCGGCTTCTTGGCTCGGAATCGACCTGCATCTCGACCAACCCGTCGACGGCGTACCTCGATTCGACCTCCCGAATCGTCGGCTCGGTTCCGATCAGGTGTGAACCGGCGACCACGAGCGAACACTCGATGGCGGAGTGGGCATGAAGGGCGTCCAGCGTCGAGGACAGCAGTCCGAATTCAGCACGACTCCCGGTCACCACGAGGACTCGACGATGGTTCATGATGCCGCCTCCGGTCTCTCCAGAAAGGTCGGGTCGAGGAGTGTCCCGGCTTCGAGGGCACGGCGGGTCCTGGTCCCGACGAATGTCGAGAGTGCTGCGGCCGGAACACCGGTTCCGGGACGCATGGTCGTGAGATCATCACAGACGAGNACCTGATCGGCGGCGACGTCACGCAGAACCGCGACGGACTGTCGCGAGCTCGCCATGACGTCACGCTCGAGGGGTGATGGAATCTTGTCAGGACCGCCCAGCATTCTCGCGGACTGTCGTGCGAATTCCACGTACTCCTTGAACTCTTCCGGTCCGAGTGAAGCGGAATGATCAGGGCCTTCGGCCTCGGTGTTCCAGGTGAGATGCTTTTCCAGAACTTGAGCACCTGCCGCCACCGCCAACCCACCGGTATGGACCGACACGGTGTGGTCGCTGTACCCGACGGTCATTTCGAATTCACGGGCGAGTGCGCGGACGCCGCCGAGCGCGGAGGCTTCGATGGGCGTGGGATAGCTGCTGACACAGTGAAGCAGGGTGGGAC
>NYVB01000071.1 GCA_002684315.1 Planctomycetaceae bacterium
GGAACAGGACGGTCTCGACGGGCTGATCCGCCAGAACAGCCAGCCGATCCAGTCGGATGAAGCCAGTCGCAGACTCGCCTCGGAATCGATCCTGATACGGATTCTCAAGGAAGAGGAACTTGTCAAGGTTCTCTCGACTCTCGAGGAAAGCGGCGCCGCCCAGAACACCTGGTGCGGCCAGATGATGGAGTGGCGCGATCTGCTGGAACACCGGACGAAGAATCAGCTGATGATGCTGCAGGAGGACCTCCTCCTCTTCAACGAAGGCAGATTGACCATCTGTGCACGGGGATGGATCGAGCCCTCGATCGAAGGAGTCAGGACACGTGTGGAGCTGGTCCCCAGACATCTCCCGGATCGTCCACAGACCCCCTCATTGGTTCGAAGCAACAAAATCGTTCCGAAGTATCTCGATGTGGCGTCGGTTCAGACGGAACTCGCTCCCGGAGAGATCCTCATGATCACATGCACTGCACCGCTCTCTCCAGCCTGGAAAGACGATATTTCGAAGGATGTGACTGAGGCTCCCGCCGTGGATGTCACGCAAACCGATGCCGAGGAACAGAGATCGGCCGGCGAAACGACCGCCATGGAGGCGACGACGCAGGAAACGAAGAGACCGATTCAACACCTTGGGCATATCATGTTCATGACTCCGGCACTTTCATCGGAAAGACGGTCCCAACGCACGGCCTTGCTGTTGATACCGAGAATTCCAAGTGGCATGCTCCCTCGGGAGAAGACCACCCCGACACGAAATTAGGACAACGGATGACCGAGCAGAAGACAAAAGACGACACAAAGGCGAACGAAGATGCACCGCGGCCCCGAAAGTCGCGAGCACTGCCACCGGTCTCGACGATTCCGACTCTGTTCACACTTGCCAACCTCGTGTGCGGTTTCGCCGCGATTCACTACGCATCGAAGCCCATAGGGACCACGACGATCTTCGACTGGAGCACGCTCACCGTCGCAGGNNTNCTCGTCTTCGTNGGNATGTTCTTCGACTCNATCGACGGNGCCGTGGCNCGTCTGACGAAATCGATGAGCGACGTCGGTGCGATGCTTGATTCNCTGTCCGACATCGTGACCTTCGGAGTCGCACCNGCATTGATGATGCTGAGACTGGTCTCNCANTACTACTACGGTCCNGAGGAGAGTCAGGCCAGCATCATCGGNCCNGAAGCCGGTGATTTCTTTTCNAAGATCATCTGGGGNATCGCTGCGGTCTACCTGTGCTGCACAGCCCTCAGGCTGGCACGTTTCATGGTCGAGACTCCCTCGGCATCAGTGGAGGATCACCGACTGTTCAGCGGTCTGCCGACACCCGGTGCCGCAGGTGCGATCGCAAGTCTCATCGTGCTGCAACAGCATCTTCTCTTCACGACGTCGGAAACCAGCACGACGCATGCCATTTTCGCGAACACGTTCGCACTGGGAATCCCCTTCGTCACACTGCTGTGCGCTCTTGCGATGATCTCGCGCCTGCCCTACGCCCATTTCGTGAATCGGTATCTCGCACCGAAACAGGATTTCACCTGGCTGGCCAAGATCATCATTCCACTCGTCTTCGCCAGTCTCTGGCCGCAGATCACGCTGGNAGTCGGATTCACCGTGTATGCACTCAGCGGACCACTGGCACTGGTGAAGAAGAAGAAGAAAAACTCAGTCCACCAAGAGGAAGGCCGTCCATGACTGAAAAAAACGCTCACTCAGAACTCGGGGACGGGAGATTCGGTCGATTCGGTGGTCGCTACGTCCCCGAAACCCTGATCTTCGCTCTGGACGAACTTGCCGAAGCCTATCTCGAGGCCAGAGCCGATCCGGCATTCGAGACGGAACTCGAAAGCTTGCTCGTTGACTTCGTGGGACGGGCGACTCCGTTCCACCTCGCACCGGCGTTGAGCGCTCACGTCGGCGGCGCGAGGATCTGGCTGAAACGTGAAGATCTCGCGCACACCGGTGCACACAAGATCAACAACACCATCGGACAGGCGCTCGTGGCACGAAGGATGGGCAAGAAACGAATCATCGCGGAGACCGGCGCGGGCCAGCACGGTGTCGCCACGGCGACGGCATGCGCTCGCCTGGGACTTTCCTGTGAAATCTACATGGGCTCTGAAGACGTCCGAAGACAGGCCCTCAACGTCTTCAGGATGGAACTGCTGGGTGCGACGGTCCATGCGGTTGAAAGTGGCTCTCGAACACTCAAGGATGCCACCAATGAGGCNATGCGGGACTGGATGGGTTCGGTCGGTGAAACCCATTACATCATCGGCTCTGTCGTCGGCCCCCACCCGTTTCCGACGATCGTTCGTGATTTTCAATCCGTGATGGGACGGGAATGTCGGGCGCAGTGCCTTGCGAACTTCGGAGCTCTTCCGGACGCCGTCGTGGCGTGCGTCGGAGGTGGCTCGAACGCCGCAGGCATCTTCCATCCGTTCATCGAGGACACCGAAGTCTCGCTTCACGGCATCGAAGCCGGAGGTCGAGGCATGACCGACGGTGACCATGCGGCCCCGCTGGCACAGGGCGAACCAGGAGTTCTTCATGGCTCGCTTTCGTATGTCCTGCAGGACGACTGGGGCCAGACGATGCCGGTCCACTCATGCTCCGCCGGCCTCGACTACCCGGGGGTCGGACCCGAACATGCATTCTGGAAGGATTCCGGAAGGGTCACCTACAGTTCCGTCGAGGACACGACCGCACTGGAGGCCTTCCAGAAATTCTCCCGGTGCGAAGGAATCATTCCTGCACTCGAGACCGCGCACGCGATCGCGGGTGCCATGAAGCTGGCTGAAGCGATGGACGTCGGGAAGAATCTCGTCATCAACGTCTCGGGCAGAGGCGACAAGGACGTCAACGAGGTGATCCGCCTACTCGGCGGGAGCGACCACGGTTGACTCTTCGACATCTTCGGGAATGATGTCGATGGCGATCGGATAATGGTCTGAAGCATGGGCCTCGGGGGCATCATCCGTGCGCCAGTCGTAATGATTCGAATCACCTGGGTAGAACGTGCCCAGGACGAACCCGCTTCGAGGCACGACCTCTCGACCAGCACCTTCGTTCACGAGGATGTAATCGATGATCCGACCGGACTCGTGCGTCACCCAGCGTGCGGACTTCGCGTCGGATGGGTCATCGATTCGATGCTTCATGGCATCGGTCAATCCTCCGTCGACGAGCAACTGCATGGATTTGTATTCGGACTTGGCATTGAAATCACCGAGAACGATCACATTTCGCGATGGTTCGTCCGCCACTCTGCTGGCGACGATTTCAAGCAGCTTGAGGCCTTCGGCCTCTCGACGGTACGCATGTGCGAGTCCCCCGCTCTTGAGATGCACCACGACAAGAGTGAATTCGTAGCCCTCATCCGTCCTGAAATCGACCATCAATGGAGAGCGTTGAAAAGCGAGTTCGGGGCGCTCAGGTACGGGCTGGAAGCCTTCACCCTCGCGAATCACGTCGGCGGTGCTCAACGCTGGCCAGTTCATCGTGTCGGTGATCGGTATGCGGCTCAGAATCGACTGTTCGACTCCGCGGTAGTACCCGGCATCCAGACTGGCGACATGGACGTAACCCATGTCGGAGAGATGTTCGTCACGAAAACGGAGCAAGGCTTCGCGTGATTCCACTTCTTGAAGTGCGAGAACATCAGCATCAAGTTCACGAATGGCTTTTGCAAGCGCCACCAGCTGGCCTGGTCGCGAGGCGAGATCGGCATCATCCCATCGGCCCGAGAGAGCCGGGTCGTCGACCTCATCGAAGTAGTTCAAGACGTTGTAGGAACCGATTCGAATGGAATTCGCCGCGGCCTCGGGCGCCGACTGAAGTCCGTATCGATGACCGGGCCCGAAACCCTCGACCTTCGCGGGAGCCTCGTCCTGCCCGAACGTGTTCGAGAAGGAGACGAGTGACGTGAGGACCACACCAAGCAAGCGGCTGATCGAGGGCATCGTTGGGCACTCCGCGGGAAGCTGTTGAAACACTCAGACAAGAAGCATCGCAGGCTTTTCCACCAGCATCTTCAGTGACTGCAGGAATCGAGCTGCCATGGCACCGTCGATGACACGATGGTCCAGACTGAGCGTTCCGGTCATGCGAAGACCTGGGACGACCTCACCATTCTCCACCACGGGCTGCTCGATCGCGGCACCACAGGCAAGAATCGCACTGTTCGGAGGATTGATGATCGCGGTGAAGTGATCGACCCCGAACATTCCGAGATTCGAGATGGTGAACGTCGACTCCGACATGTCTTCCGCGGAGAGACCGCGAGTTCGAGCCTTCAGCGAAAGCTCCTTGACCTTGTCGGCGATCTCGCGAACGCTGAGTTGATCGGCATGACGGATCGTGGCGACCACGAGCCCTCCACCGCGTTCTTCTGGTAGCGCGATCGCGACCCCGATGTTGATGGCCCCGTGCATGACGAGTCGTTCACCAGCGAAACTCGAGTTGAAGTACTTGTGATCTCTGATCGCGAGGGCGCAGGCCTTGATCAGGAAATCGTTGACGGACGCCTTGGCACCTTGTGCTGCCAGACGTTCGTTGACCTGTGAACGGACGTCGGTCATGGAGGCCATGTCAAAACTCATCGAAACCTGATAGTGCGGAATCGTGGTCTTGCTTTCGACCAGGCGCCGAGCGATCGTCTGGCGCATGCCGGAAAGATCCTCTTCTCCGGCGACCAGAGTCCCGGTTCCGGGTGCAGGCGCTGCTGCCACCGGCGCGGAACCAGACTGAACCGAAGGGACACCGGCGGCGATTCTGGCGAGGACATCACGCTTGATGATGCGCCCACCGGGGCCGGATCCAGTGAGTTCGGAAAGCGAAAGGTGGTTCTCTTCAGCAATACGTCGAGCGACGGGACTCACCTTGATGCGTCCGCCGGCCGGCGTCTGCGCAGGTGCCGATGGAGCCGCGGAGATGGGTGCGACCATGGGCTGCGGGCTCGGTGCGGCTGGAGCGGGAACGGGTGCCACTGGGGCTGTTGGTGCTGCTGGAGCGGCGGCAGGCTTGGAAGCGGCAGGTGCGGCTTCAGGCTCCGCAGCTGGGGGCTCGGATGCCGCATCTGCGATGGCGTCTTCGGGCGTTTCACCATCTTCCGCGAGAACCGCGATGGTGGTTCCGACAGGAACCTGTTTCCCAGCCTCGACGAGGAGGCCGGCGATGACACCATCGTCGAATGCCTGCATTTCCATGGTCGCTTTATCTGTTTCGATATCGGCAAGGACGTCGCCGGAGGCGACTTCATCGCCGACACCGACGTTCCATTGGATGATGGTGCCAGCTTCCATGGTGTCCGAGAGTCGGGGCATCGTAACTTCGATGGACATCAGATCTTGAGCTCCTGCAGCGTGAGCGGGCGAATGCCGACTCAGGCGTTGTAGGTGGTTGCACGGACTGCTTCGCAGATCCGATGGGTGTTGGGAAGATACGCCTGCTCGAGTTCGGTGGCGTACGGAGTTGGGACATCGGCGCTGTGCACTCGAGCGACTGCATTGTCCAGATCATCGAAACAGTGCTGATGGACCTGGGATGCGATCTCCGAACCCGGTGAACCGAAGGGCCACGACTGATCGACGACCACGCAGTAGTTGGTCTTCTTGACACTGGCAACGATCGTATCGATGTCGAGTGGGCGAATGGTCCGCCCGTCGATGACTTCGCAGGAGATTCCCTCCTTGGCGAGTTCCTCGGCGGCTTCAAGACAGAAGTGGACCGGGCGTCCGAACGACACCAGAGTGCAATCGGTTCCGGGTCGACGGATGAGCGCCTGCCCGAATGGGATCACATATTCGGTTTCCGGAACTTCATCGGAGAAGGCCAGAAGCCGTTCGGATTCCAGGAAGAACACGGGATCATCATCTCTGATCGCGGACTTGAGCAAACCCTTCGCATCGGCGGGGAATGCAGGAATCGCCATTTTCAGACCGGGCACGTTGGAGAACAGACCTTCCACGCACCAACTGTGGGTGGAGCCCAACTGACCGCCTGCGCCGTCATTTCCGCGGAACACGATCGGGCAACCGTACTGGCCACCTGACATGTAGAGCATCTTGGGTGCGTTGTTCAGGATGGGGTCGGCGGCCACGAGGCTGAAGGACCATGACATGAACTCGACGATGGGTCGAAGNCCGATCATGGCNGCACCGATNGCCATTCCNGAAAATCCNCTTTCCGAGATGGGTGTGTCGACGATGCGNCGGGAACCGAATTCCTNGAGCATNCCACGGCTCACCTTGTAGGCNCCGTCGTATTCCGCGACTTCTTCACCNAGCAGGAAGACGCGCTCATCTCGTCGCATCTCTTCGCTCATCGCCTCNTTGAGGGCGTCTCTGTATTCNATGATNCTNGTCATGATGTTCAGCCTTCTCCCTTGCCGGANNCNGCGTCACGGACGATCTCGGGTTCCGTNGTNCCGGTGTACGGCCCCCAGGCCTCCACGTAGACGTCGCGATACAGTTCCTCNTCCACNCTTGGAGGTGGAGATGCCTCGGCCCACTTGATCGACTCCTTGACCTCGCCTCTGACTTCCTTGGCCATCGCCTTGAAGGAGTCTTCGTCGAGTCCGCCCGAGTCCATCATGTGGTCGCGAAGCTGAGCGATCGGGTCGCCGGTTTCGTAGACCTCTTCCTCCTCGCGCGAACGATACTTTCGAGGATCGGACATCGAATGGCCCTTGAATCGATAGGTCCGCATGTCCACGAAGGCGGGTCGGGAGGTTTCGCGCGCTTCGTCGATGACCTCTTTCATGCCGTCGTAGACGTTGAGCACGTCCATGCCGTCGATCTGGCGAGCCGCGATTCCGTAGGCTCCGGCCTTCGCGACGATCTGGTCGCCCATAGTGGTCCCACGCTGGATGCTGGTGCCCATTGAATATCCGTTGTTTTCAACGACGTAGATCACGGGGACGTCGAGGAGCCCTGCAAGGTTCATCGCCTCGTGCAGTGCGCCCTGGTTCAGGGCGCCGTCACCGAGGAAACACAGGGTGACCTGACGATTCTTACCCTTGTTCATGACCTCGTCCATGTATTTGGTGCCGAACGCGAGGCCGGTTCCAAGTGGTGTCTGAGCACCCACGATGCCATGACCTCCGAAGAGATTGTTGTCACGGTCGAACATGTGCATCGAACCGCCCTTGCCCTTGGCNCACCCACCNATGCGTCCGAACATCTCGGCCATGCAGTATTTGGGGNCCATGCCNCGAGCCAGGGCATGCCCGTGATCTCGNTAGGCGGTGACGANCGGATCGGCGTGCTCGGTGGCGGCGATGCAGCCNACNGCAACGGCCTCCTGACCNATGTAGACGTGACAGAATCCGCCGATCTTGCGGTCTTGATAGGCCTGCATGGTTCGAACTTCGAACTCACGGATGAGGACCATCATTCGAAGCCATTCGAGGTGCTTCTCGAAGGGAAGCGCTCTCGAAACGGAGCTGGAACTCTTTGAGAGGCCATCGAAATGACCGGTTCCAATCGCTGTGTTCACAACGGACATGGGTGTTGAATCCTAAAGGGTGACCAAAAAAAGCTTTNAGGCGNTTGNGTNCCGATCATAGGGTATCGGNTTCACACACTCAGAGCGCGGCTGATTCGCTTCCTTTTNCCCCTTTAGGNCCAGTTGTNTGGGAATNAACCCACATTTCGTNNCACCANTCGATGATCAGAGCCCTTTTTGCTCCGAGGCGATNTGCTGCTTGGAACGNNCCGCGAGAGTCTGNGCCTTNAGNATCAACAGAGCACGTTCCAACTGGGGNTCCTTGCCTTCCGTGATCANNGCATCCACCTCGGGNCGAGGNGCNCGTTCGGCATCGTCGAGCCATTCCTCGATCAAGTCCGCCTTCTGACGAAGTTCGACCGAATCCATGATCTGCTCGGGGTTCATGGCGANNACCAGGTGAGGATTCACACCCCAGTCGGTCGCGCCCGCCTTCTTGTGGACCAATCGACCTCGATCGGCACCTTCGACTGGTGGGAGAACGTAGTACTGGGTGGTCAGCTTGACCGCGGCCTGCTGTGAGAACGGCATGGCGAGCTGGTGCACGGTCTGCACGCTGCCCTTGCCGAAGCTGCGCTCGCCGAGAATCAACGCCGAGTCATGANCCTTGAGNGCGCCTGCGACGATTTCACTCGCACTGGCGGAGCCCTGATTCACCAGAATCACGGTGGGAAGTCCCTTGAGCGCGGCCATTCCGGGTTGCGCGGGAAGTTCCCAGACGGTCTTTCGCGATCGATCCTCGCCGGAGACGATCACACCTTCTTCGACGAAGAGATTGGAGAACTCCACCGCGGACCTGAGGAGTCCCCCGGGGTTGTAGCGGAGGTCGAGGATCAACCCGTTCATGGGGCGGACCTCGTGCATTTCCTCCAGCGCCGCGAGGAAGTCATCGAAGCTGTCTTCGTTGAAGGATGTGAGGCGGACGTATCCGATCCCAGCCTTCTCATCGATGTACCAGTCCCAGGTGGGCTCACCCTCCGAATCGATGTCCTTCTTCCACCATCCGTTGACGGAACGCATCTTGATCTGATCTCGTTTGATCGCGAGATCAAAGGGATCCTCGACGCCCTCACGCTTGATGGTCAGCACCACGTCCTCACCGACAGGGCCGGTGATTTCATCGACCGCACGGTTGAGGCTCCAACCGACGGTCCCCTTGCCTTCGACACCGAAGATGATGTCGCCGGCCTTGACGCCACTGCGTGCCGCGGGAGAACCCTCGAGAGGATTCACGATCACGACCTGGCGCCGGTCGTCATGACGAATGAGAATGCCGACACCGACGAAGGCACCGTTGACCTGCTGCTGAAAGCGCCGGATCTCATCGGGCCAGATGACCTGGGAATACTCATCCTGGTGGTCCTTTTCGAGACGGTACATGGCGCCGTCCCCGAATTCCCGGATGACGACCTCCGAAGGCACCTTGACGGTTCGGTTGTTGGCAAGCAACACCTCGTCGATGAGTCGCCGACAGGTTTCCGAGTTGATGTCATCTTCACTCATGTCGCTGATGCGCTTTTCGTGGATCTCGAGGAATTCGTCGAATCGCGCGACCAGATCATCCGTGCCCAGGTCGGTGAAGTTCTCGGTCAGCGCCTTGGTGGTGACGAAGATTCGCAGAGCCTCGAGGCCGCCTTCGAGGAGAGGCTTCCAACCGGCACCTGCGATGTGATCACGTGCGGTCATGATCAGGGCACGCTTGAGCATGCGATCATTGATGTCTCTCAGTCGTTCCTTCCACTCGTCCGCGAACGCCTCGTTGTATTCGGGAAATTCGGTTTCGGGGGCGTAGCGTTCCATCTCCTGCCGACGAAGGTCATGCAGAGTCCGCTGAGCGTATTGAGCCAGCAGGGAGATTCGACGATTGACGGCATCGAGTTCGTTGTCGTAGCGCTTGTAGAGATCCGCTTCGCCGGTGTCCTCGTGGAGCGTCCGGAGTCGATAGAGGAGGTCCTGTGCGAGAAGCCAGTCGCCCTCGTTCTGCGCCTCGACGAGTTCTTCCTCGGACAGTCGGAGCAGTTCCACGATTTTCTCGTCGGCCAGCAACTGAGCCCAGTCGTCGGACAGCGTCTGAATCTTCACCGCGGAGTTGAGGGCTTCAACCAGCTTGGCTTCCGCCAGAAGATCNNTCATTTCAGTGAACGCTTCGGCTCGGTCATCGGTGCGGTCACCTTCCGCCTGGATCAGATGTGACTCCCAGGCCTCGACCNACTNNNGGAGTTCGGAGGCACCATCGGGATCGGCACTGCGAGGAATGGCCTGCAGACGTTGAGCGAGNCCCTCCGTGTCACCCGTCTTGGCGGCCTCCCAGACTCCTGATTTCCANCCTTCAAGACTCTGNGCCGATTCAACGGNGGCTTGAACTGNTGNNTTGGAATCCTGTTCCTGNGCNANCCCGTGNACACCGACAGCCGAAAGCCCGACCAGAAGAACTGANGNGAGCAACCATGAAGGACGACNGGGCGACAAGAGTGCGGTGTTCTTTGAAGACATGGTGATTCGAAAACTCCCTGNGNTGTGGAGGACCACTTCGAGCTGGTCCGATGGGGCAAGTGGGGTCAACTGTGGCATCGGTGAGAGAGNCCTCCCACTTGAATCCAACGACGTGACCCNTGAATCCAGTACTCTTATACCCACCCAAGGTTCGTTTGTTCCACGAGAACCTGCCTGTTATCGGGCAGATATTTCGAAGATCTTCTCGAGAGAGCGCTCTTTGATGAA
>NYVB01000072.1 GCA_002684315.1 Planctomycetaceae bacterium
ACCGCCTTGGCGATGGGCTGCATGATCGGNACCATCCAGCAGTTGAANCTGATGACTCCGATCTTCACACCTTCNGGTGCGTCGAACCCCATGATTTCNATGGCTTTCTCATCGAGNATCATCGATTCCGTCGCGACCGGCATGGGAGGCAGATTTCCAAATCTNACCATCTCGCCTTCGCTGGGAGCGCAGACGATGCGAAGCGCATGCTCCTGATCGTCTTCATCTATGAACGTGATTGGGATCGCGGTCCCGGTGTCGCCTGACACCAGGGCCTGAGCCATGCCACTCGCCTGATAGCCTTCCATCGACGAGGGGTCGAGGTCCTTCAAGCGTTCTTCCATGGTCAACTCGAAGTTTCTGACCTTGCCGATACGCCAGCCAGCCTTCACACCCGCCCGCTCGGCGGGGGAGCCCTCTGCCACGCGCGCCACATGGATGGATCCATTGAACAGTCTGGTATCGATCCCTATCTGACCATCTCCGGGGCCCATGCTGGTCTCGATGCCGTCTGCGGGCACGTCGTCCTCGGAAGCGTCCTCCGCTTCGTCCTCGTCATCGAAGCCCAGGGCGTATTCCACGCTGGCTTCCTTTGGAATCAAGGAGAAGTGGGATTTTCCCAGCGAGGTGATCATCTCACCGAGAATCGTTCTGAGCTCGGCATTGGTTTCNGCATCACAGGCGGGTGCCTGATATTTCTCGTACATCTCGTCCCAGTCGGCGTCAGTGATCTCCTCGAGGGCACCGGAATTTCGCATCATCTCCCAGGCCTTTTCAAAGGTCGCGCAGGCGATCTCCGAATTGAAGTCATCAGTCTGAGAAAGCGTCGGGGTCGCTGCTGCGGGTGCCACCAGGCACGCCGCGGTCATGAGGCAGGCGAGAGTTCGTAAGGTCTTCATGTAGTGNTCTCCTGGAATCGAAGCAGTATAACACGCGCAACCACTCATCCGTCGATCCGGATGAACGGTTGATANCCCCCTCGTGGCCGTATATCGTGGAGACATGACATCCACACTTCGCGACGTCCTTTCACATCGTCCACTCCTGCTTGATGGTGCCATGGGCTCCACCATTCAGACGATCGACCTCGACATCGAGAACGATTATCTCGGGCGCGAGAATTGCGTTGATTTGCTGGTCAGATCACGGCCCGAGTTGGTTCAGAGCATTCATGAGGCNTTTCTGATCGCCGGATCCGATGCCATCGAGACCAACACCTTCGGCGCGAACAAGCTGGTCTTCGGTGAATTCGATGAGGAACTCATCGAATGGACACGGGCCATCAATCGCGAAGCCGCCCAGGTGGCACGTGCGGCCTGCGACAACCACACCACGGAGGCGCGACCGCGATTCGTCCTGGGTTCCATGGGCCCGGGAACCAAGCTCATCACGCTTGGTCAGGTGAGCTGGGATCTGATGCTTGATTCCTACGCTGAGCAGGCGCGAGGGTTGATCGAGGGGGGCGTCGATGCCTTCTTCATCGAAACCGCTCAGGACCTTCTCCAAGTCAAATGTGCGATCAGTGCCTGCCTTCTGGCTCTCGAAGAGTCGGGTCTGACGGCGGAAGACATCCCCATCATGGTGAGTGTCACGATTGAAACGACCGGCACCATGTTGCTCGGCGCGGAAATTGCCGCTGCAGTCACAGCGTTGCGTCCGTTTCCGATTCTCTCGCTCGGTTTGAATTGCGCCACCGGTCCCGTCGAGATGGCCGATCACATCGAACATTTCTCGCGAAACTGGGAACGGCACATTTCTGTCGTACCCAATGCAGGTCNTCCGGTGCTCCATGAAGGACAGCCGAGCTTTCCTCTCAGACCGAAGCCGATGGCTGATGCGCTTCGCAAGTACCTCCGCGAATCAGGCGTCTCCATCCTTGGAGGATGTTGTGGCACCACCACCGATCACATCGCTGAATTGCGATCGCTGCTCGATCAGATCGAATCGGAGGACCTGCCAGCCAAGCCGCGGCAGGTCGCTCCCGTTCCCGGCTGTTCGAGCGGCTACGGCCACGTCGACTACCGGCAGGAGAATTCCTTTCTGATCGTCGGTGAGCGCATGAACGCCTCCGGAAGCAAGAAGTTCCGCCAGTTGCTCGAATCCGAGGACTGGGATGCCATCGTCTCGCTTGCTCGCGACCAGTGTCGCCGTGGAGCGAACGTCCTCGACATCAACGTCGATTACGCCGGACGCGACAACGTCGCGGACATGGAACAGATCGTGGAGCGGGTCGTCGGCAGCGTCGANGCGCCGCTGATGCTNGATTCCACGCANTGGAAGACGCTCGAGGCGGGGCTCAAACGTGCACCCGGAAAGTGCATCATCAACAGTGCCAACTTCGAGGATGGCGACGAGAAGTTCGATCTGATCTGTGGAATGGCCAGTCGCTACGGAGCCGGCATCGTCATCGGATCGATCGACGAAGACGAGCACTCCGCGATGGCTCGGACCTGCGAACGGAAAGTCGAGATCGCACGTCGTGGTCTGCAGCGTGCCGTCGAGGTGCATGGAATGGCTCCGGCGGACGTGATGTTCGACCCTCTGGTGCTTCCGATCTCGACCGGAATGGACAGTGACCGACGAAGCGGACTCGAACTCGTCGATGCCGTTCGCGAGATCTCGCGCACCATGCCCGAATGCCAGATCACCTGCGGCCTTTCGAACTGCTCCTTCGGTCTCAAGGCGGCGGCTCGAAAGGTTCTGAACTCGGTCTTCCTCGATGAACTGATGAAGGCGGGGCTCACCAGCGCCATCGTCCACGCCGGAGGAATCGTGCCGCTTGCTCGGATCCCCGAGGAGCAGGTCGCCGCCGCGCTCGATCTCATCTACGACCGTCGTTCCGACGATCATGATCCGCTCTCCGTGTTCATCGAACTCTTCAAGGAGGCCGCCGAGATGGTGGTCACCGAGGAAGTGGTGGAGCGAACCCTTCCCGAATGGCTTCGATGGCACATCATCGATGGAGAGAAGGAAGGACTCGGTGATCGTCTCGATGAGGCGATGCAGACCATTCCGCCTCTCGAGATCATCAATGAACACCTGCTCGACGGCATGAAGACCGTCGGTGAATTGTTCGGAAGTGGTCAGATGCAGCTTCCCTTCGTGCTCCAGTCCGCCGAAGTGATGAAACGTGCGGTCGGTCACCTCGANCCGCATCTGGACCGCATGGAAGGCGAGACCCAGGGCACCATCGTGCTCGCCACCGTCAAGGGTGACGTACACGACATCGGCAAGAACCTCGTCGACATCATTCTGACGAACAACGGGTGGACGGTTCACAACATCGGAATCAAGCAGCCGATCTCGGAGATCATCAAGGCCTGGCGGGAGACNGATGCCGACGTGATCGGCATGTCAGGACTTCTCGTGAAGAGCGTCATGGTGATGGGGGACAATCTCGAGGAGTTGAACGAACTCGAAAAACAGCCGGTCGTGATTCTCGGTGGTGCGGCGCTCAGTCGGTACTACTGCGAGAGCCATCTTCGGTCTCTCTACGATGGCAGACTGTTCTACGGGAAGGATGCGTTCGAGGGACTNCGGGTCTGCAATCAACTCCTGCACGGTGATTCCGAGGCCCTTGATCATGAGATCGACGAGCGACTGGACAAGCGCAAGGCGGTCGAACAACAGGTCTCACGCTCGCGGGAGCGAAGCCGAACCATCGAAGCCGATGAAGCCGCACCCGTCGTGGTGCTCGAGCGAACCGCGCTTGCTCAGGTCGAAGTCCCCGAGGCACCGTTTCTCGGCACTCGCCTGGTGGAGTCCGTCGGTCTTGATCAGATCGTGCCGTACATCAACGAAGCCGCGCTCTTCCGCGGGCAGTGGGGGTTCAAGAAGGGTGCGATGTCCCAGGATGAGTACGACCTCCAGGTCGAGGAGAAGATCCGTCCGATCGTGCGCCGATTGACGAGCGATCTGTCCGGAACCGACATCGTTCGCCCCGCCGTGGTGTACGGATGGTTCGAATGTCAGTCCGACGGCGATGATCTGCTCGTCTACGATCCGGAGTCGCCTGACGCCGTCGCCGAACGGTTCACCTTTCCCCGGCAGCAGAAGAAGAACCGCCTCTGCATCAGTGATTTCTTCAAATCGGTCGAGTCCGGTCTTCGTGACGTCATCGGGTTTCACTGCGTGACCATGGGCTCCCGACTCAGCGAGATGGCTCGTCGACTCTTCGAGGACGACGAATATCAGGAGTATCTGTTCCTGCATGGGTTCGGCGTGGAATGCGCTGAAGGACTTGCGGAACTCTGGCACAAGCGCATGCGAGCCGAACTGGGAATCGGGGGGGATGATTCTCCTCGCATTCGTGAGCTCTTCACCCAGACATACCGTGGCAGTCGGTATTCCTTCGGGTATCCGGCATGCCCCGAGATGAGCGATCAGGAAAAGCTCTTCAGATTGCTCGACCCCGCTCGCATCGGATGTCGACTCACCGAGAACTGGCAGATCGATCCCGAGCAATCCACCAGTGCTCTCGTCGTCCATCATCCCGAAGCCAGATATTTCTCCGTCTGATCGAACGGTCCGCTTCGATCAGGTAGGCTCTGATCATGAAATTCATTCTCATGTTCCTGGTGTTTCTCTTCGGGGCCTTGCAGCCGTTTCAGGCCGGCATGAACGCACGCATGGGTGCGCAGCTTGGCGACCGATTCCAGGCTGGATTCATGAACGGTTTCGTCAACGTCTGTCTGTTGATGCTGGTGTTGTTCGTGCTCTGGCGTGGATTTCCCTCCCTGGCCTCCTTTCGCGGTGCGCCGTGGTGGGCCTACCTCGCAGGTGCGATCGGTGCCGGGATCGTCGTCGTTCAGCTGAGTGCCGCCCCCGTNNTGGGCGCGGGCCTGCTCGTCTGCTTCTTCGTGGCCGGTCAGGTGTTCGGTTCGTTGACCGCCGACACGTTCGGCCTCGTCGGGTACACCGTCCGTGCGCCTTCACTGCTGCGAATCACCGCCTTCGGTCTGATCGTCGCCGGCGTCGTTCTGGCGACGCTTTCGAATGAATCGACTCCCTCCGAGCCGAAGACATCCGAGGGAGCCGTCGAATCATGACCTTCGATCCACAGCGCACGCCCTTCATCGTCATGGGCGGCGAGGAGCCCGTCCGTCGACTCGCGGATCTCTTCTACGACCACATGGATCGTGACGAGGACTATCGGATTCTTCGTGATCTCCATCCCCCGGATCTCACCGAGAGTCGAGAGAAGTTCTTTCTCTTCCTCTGCGGTTGGCTGGGTGGGCCGCAGCACTACGTCGAAAAGCATGGCCACCCCAGACTGAGAATGCGACATGCTCCATTTGCGATAGGTGAGACCGAGCGGGATCAGTGGCTCTCATGCATGGCGGCCGCCATGGATGAATGCGAACTCGATTCCGAGGTCAGGACCTTTCTCGATGCGCGGTTCGCGCATGTGGCCGATTTCATGCGCAACAGATGATTCGCACCGAAAAGTCCCCGCTCTGAATCATGACTCCTCGGTGCCCCGGAGCTTCTCCAGAATGGAGGCATCTTCGAGAGTGGTCGTGTCCTGATTCGAATCACGGCCCGCTGCGATGTCCCGCAGCAGTCGACGCATGATCTTTCCCGATCGTGTCTTGGGCAGAGCGTGGGTGAACCGGATCATGTCGGGTTTCGCGATCGCCCCGATCTCACGGCCGACGTGTTCGCGAAGTTCCTTGACGAGCGCCTCGTTCTCGGCCACCCCGGAACCGAGCGTGACGAACGCGGCGATGCCGGATCCCTTGATCTCGTGCGGCACGTCCACGACCGCGGCTTCGACCACGGACTCATGGGCGACCAGTGCGCTCTCGACTTCCATCGTGCCGAGACGGTGTCCCGAGACGTTGATCACGTCATCGATCCGACCCATGATCCAGAAGTATCCGCGTTCATCACGGCGAGCGCCGTCTCCCGCGGTGTACATCCCATCCACCCTCGACCAGTAGGTCTCGAGGTACCGTGCCCGGTCTCCGTGAATGCCCCGAAGCATCGAGGGCCAGGGTTTTCGGATGACCAGAAGGCCGCCCGTTCCATTGGGGAGTTCATTTCCCGCTTCGTCGACGATCGCGGCGTCGATCCCCATCGCCGGCAGCGTGCACGACCCCGGGACGGTGGGGGTGGCCGCGGGATGCGGCGTGATCATGTGTCCACCGGTCTCGGTCTGCCACCAGGTGTCCACGATCGGGCAGCGCTCGCCACCGATGGTCCGGTGGTACCACATCCACGCTTCGGGATTGATCGGCTCGCCCACCGTGCCGAGGACCTTGAGCTTCGACAGGTCATGCTTCCTGACGTGTTGGTCGCCCCATTTCATGAACGCGCGGATCGCGGTCGGTGCCGTGTAGAACTGCGTCACTTCGTGTCGTTCACAGATGTCCCAGAACCGATTCTCGGCGGGAAAGTTCGGCGCACCCTCGTACATCAGAGTGGGGACCCGATTGGGCAGACAGCCGTAGATGATGTAACTGTGACCGGTGATCCATCCGACGTCCGCGGTGCACCAGTAGACCTGTCGTTCGCCGGGGCGCAGATTGAACGTGTTGCGTGCGGTATGCGCGGTGTAGACCATGTAGCCACCGGTGGTGTGCACGATCCCCTTGGGTTTTCCAGTCGACCCGGACGTGTAGAGCAGGAAGAGCAGTGCTTCGGAATCCATCGGTTCACAGGGGCAGTCATCGCTCGCGGCCGCGACCAGTTCATGCCAGTCCTTGTCGCGCGGTTCGTGCACCTCGACTTCATTGCCACAGCGGCGCACCACCACCACGCTCTCGACGCCCGGCAGTGATTCGCAGGCTTCGTCGACATTGGCCTTCAAGGGAACCACCGAGCCACGGCGCCATGATCCGTCGCAGGTCAGGATCACCTTCGAGTCGGCGTCGTTGACCCGGTCGACGATCGCCGATGCGCTGAAGCCTCCGAAGATCACCGAGTGCGCGGCACCTATTCGGGCGCACGCGAGCATTGCAATCGCAACTTCCGGCACCATTCCCATGTAGATCGTGACCACGTCACCCTTCGTGACTCCGAGTGACCTGAGGACATTGCCGAACTTCGCGGTCTCTCGCTGGAGGTCCGCATAGGTCAGCTTGATGACCTCGGGTCCACCGTCACCGACGGGCTCGCCCTCCCAGATGATCGCGACCTCGGCGCCGTGTCCGTTTCGAACCTGCCGGTCGACGCAGTTGTCGGTGATGTTGGTCCGTCCATCTACGAACCACTTCGCATCGGGGCATTCCCACTCAAGCACCTTGTCGTATGGAGTCGACCAGTCGAATTCTCGTGCAACCTCGTCCCAGTACGCTTCCGGATCCTCGATGGATCGAGTCCATCGTGCCTGGTAGTCCTCCATCGATGAGATGATCGCGCCACCAATCTGCGAACCGAAGTCTGCAGGTGGGTCGAAGACTCGGTCTTCCTCGAGGACGGACTCAATGTTGACTTCATCTTTGCTCATCGATCTTGACTCCTGCACGCGGTGACCGGATGACGTCTCCTACGTCATGGTGATTGCGAGCTTTAGCTTATCCAATTGCGGATTCGAACGCCGGTTGCTGGCTCCAGCATGTGCGCCTGTTCCCTGAGGACAGCCGGATCGATGAAGGTGGTCATACGACTTCCTGACGAATCACCATCCACAGGCTGGCACGGCCATCCGCCGCGGGCGTGTTGGCGTTGCCCCCTCCCGGCGGTGATTGGCAAATGGGCCCCGCTTGTCCTTCAACTCATTCATTCCGTGGTGCATGGTCATCAGGACCCGGTACCATTCAAACATGGCCACGTCTGACGACAAGTCCGATGAATCAGGGATGGATCCTGATCCCACGATCGATCTGCCCGCAGAGAATCGAGTCGGGTCCACTCCTCCCGGATTGACCATGGGTGCCGGTGACACGATCGGTTCGTTCAAGATCATTCAGATGCTCGGTGAGGGCGGTTTCGGGATCGTCTACCTCGCGGAGCAAACCGAACCGGTCACCCGTCGCGTCGCGCTGAAGGTCATCAAGCCGGGGATGGACACCAAGGCGGTGATCGCTCGCTTCGAGGCGGAGCGCCAGGCCCTGGCAATGATGGATTCTCCCGGCATTGCGAAGGTCTTCGAGGCGGGATCCACACCAGAGGGTCGTCCGTATTTCGCCATGGAATACGTCAAGGGTGAACCGATCACGACCTACTGCGACCGGCACAAGTTGGAGACGCGTTCACGTCTCACGCTCTTTGCCGGAGTCTGTGATGCGATTCAGCATGCGCATCAGAAGGGTGTCATCCACCGCGACATCAAGCCGGGAAACATCCTGGTGACGATCGACAGTCGTGACGAACCCTGTCCCAAAGTGATCGATTTCGGAATTGCAAAGGCGACCTCGCAGTCGCTGACCCAGAAGACGGTATTCACCGCGCAGGGTGAATTGATCGGAACTCCCGAGTACATGTCTCCGGAGCAGGCGGAGATGAGTCCGGGCGACATCGACACGCGAACCGACGTGTACGCACTGGGAGTCGTGCTTTACGAACTGCTTTCGGGTCAGCTGCCCTTTGATCCGGAGATGCTTCGTAAGGCGGGTTATGCGGAGATTCAACGAATCATCCGCGAGGAGGACCCGCCCAAACCGAGTACCAAGCTCACGACCGAGGTGGGGGGACGCACCTCTCGAATCGCTGAATTGCGACAGACCAAGATCGTCGACCTGCAACAGACATTGCGAAAGGAATTGGAATGGATTCCGCTCAAGGCGTTGCGCAAGGAACGTGAAGAGCGTTACGGATCCGCCGAGGCGCTTGCCGAAGATGTCAGGAGGTATCTCTCCGGCGCTCCGTTGATGGCCGGCCCGGTCTCGGTGCGCTATCGCCTGCGAAAGACACTTGCGCGAAACAAGGGGCCCGCCATCGCGATCCTGCTTCTGATCTCGACGCTCATGCTGGGCGTGATCGGCACCAGCCTCTTCGCCTACCGTGCCGCAGAGCAGGCCAAGTTGGCGGACCAGCGGGCCGATGAGGCGGCACTCGAGGCCTCCCGGGTTCGCGCCACGAAGGATTTTCTGATTCACATGCTTGCATCAGTGGATCCTGCGATCGCGCAAGGAATGGATGATGCATTGATGAGGCAGGTTCTTGTCACTGCCGCTGACGTCATCGATGAGCAGTTCCAATCGATGCCTCTGGTGGAAGCCGAAGTCCAGGAGATCATCGGCAGCACTTATCTGTCACTGTCGGATCCCGCGCGAGCCATGGACCATCTCGAACGGGCGCTTGAGCTCTACGACGAACATCTTCCTGCCTCAAGTCCGCGCCGGGTTGCTGTCGTCAATACGATCGTCGCTGTTCTGCATGGACTGGGAGATCTTGAGGCAGCCAGTCGGCGCTCCGGGGAAAATCTGGTGCAGAGCCGCCAGCGTCTGGGCGATTCGCATGTTGAAACGCTCACTGCCATCGGCAACCATGCCTTCCTGCTTGATCAGATGGGTCTTCCCGACGAGGCCGAACCGCTGTACCAGGAAGCGCTTGGTCTTTCTCGAGAAGTCAATGGGCCCGAACATCCGGACACGCTGGTTGCCGCAAACAATCTCGCCGCCTTCATGGAGGCCGCTGGCGATGCGGAGGCGGCGAAAGCCGCGTTTGAGGAGGTATACACCATTCGTCTTCGGACGCTTGGTGCGCGTCACCCCGCGACACTTCTCTCCCTGGACAACCTTGGCCAGGTGACCTTTGATTCCGGCGATCAGGCCGAGGGCCTTCAGTTGTCGACCAAGGCAGCCGATTTGCGCAAGGAAGTGCTCGGCACCGCCCACCACCACACCCTGACCAACATGTACAACGTCGCTTCCATGACCGCACATGCCGGTGATTTCGACAGCTCTCATGCTCTTCACGAAGAAGTGATCGATCTGATGACCGAATTTCTCGGGCAGGCGCATCCCGACACCATCGATGCACTTCGTTCGCATGCAAGCATTCTCGCCTATCGATCCCGCTTTTCTGAAGCGATCACCGTTCATGAAACCATTGTTGAGCGACTCAGGCTTCACGATGGTGATGCCGGCACTCTGTATCTGCGGGCGCTTGATGAACTCGAGTCCACTCGCATCAGGAATTCGCAGCAGCCTCGCCCCGAAGTTCCCTGAGTGCGACTCCGGTCGGACGGATCAGAACCAGAGGGTCGCCATGACCACCGCGACCGCTCCTCGAAGGGTCCAGGCAATCGTCCGGATCCAGTTGCTGCCCACCAGCCGCCGATGGCTTGGTTGGTGGAACCCGCTGGTCAGCCGGTTGTGGCAGGGAATCTGGATGA
>NYVB01000073.1 GCA_002684315.1 Planctomycetaceae bacterium
CTGCAGTCGTCCCGCGAACTGATCGACATCGCCTCGATCGATGGGCAGGACATGCAGACCGACCGCGGGATTCGTGGGCACTTCGGCAAGCTGGGAGATCAGACCACGAATCGAGGAGAGATCCTCGGGATCGGCGGCCACCAGCAGACTGCTGGTTCTGGCATCGGGAATGACGAGGGGTCGACGACCACGGGCCACGTCTCCGGGAAGCTCGGCGTACCGACGTTCCATGAGTCGTTCGATCGCCTGCGAAAGTCGATCGACGGCACCGGTCTCGACGGGCAGAACCGCGATGTCGCCGTGCATCATGTCGGGGGCTTCATCGAGATCCCGAGCGAGACGACTCACCGTTTCGAAGGTGTCTTCACCGGCGGCGACGACGAGCGCGTTGGTTCGTTCGTCCGACAACACGAGAACACGTTCGAGTTCGGCGGTCTCGGGCTGGACCTCGCGCAGACGATCGACCCGGGCATCCATCATTCTCTGCACGATCGAGGCGATTCGCGTCGCGGACGCATTCACCAGCTCGATGGTCCGGATCTCGCGGAGATCGGGTGGCATGCTGGTGTCGAGCGTCTTGAGAAGCTGTTCGAGGATCGCGAAGCTGCGACTGGTGGTGCTCACCACGAGAGCATTGGTCCGCTCGTCGGGGATGATCTCGACGCGGTCATCCTCGCGCATCGTGCCCGCTCTGATCTGCGATTCGAAAAGCTGTTCCAGAACCACTGAAAGTCGAGCTGCCGAGGCATTCTCGACGGGATAGATCCGTACCAACGCTCCGGGGAACGCGGCTTCGACGTCGAGCATGGACAGCAGGCCCTTGATNACACCGAGGTTCGACGGGGTGCCGACCACCAACAGTGAATTGGTTCCCTTGTCCGGNCGGATCACCAGTCGCGACATGGGGACGAAGATCTCGGATTCAAGACGTCCGGAACCATCGCCCACGCGCAATCTCGCGGCTTGATTCTGAAGAGGCACCGCGGCCGGCAGTTCGGTGGAACCGTCGACCANNACTTCTTCGATCANTTCGGCGATGTCTTCCGCGTCGGCGAATCTGAGGGGAAGGACTCGAGCCTCGACCCAACCGAGTCCGATCTCGGAATCCAGTCGCTTNACGAGCACTTCGATGAAGGCGACGCCATCCTCGCTTCCGGCGGCGATCACGGAATTGGTTCGATCATCGGTGGTGATCGCCATGTTCTCCATCAACGCCTGCCCCACCGCTCCCGCTGGAATGCCTCGGACCAGACCTCCGGGGACTTCGCCCAACCTCTCGCCTTCGGCATAGAGCTCGCGAACGATGCGCACGAATTCCGACGCACCGATGTTCTCGAGCGGGAAGAGTCTGACCGTCGCGGCTCCACTTGATGGGAGCCGGTCGAGCAATCCGGCAAGTTGCTCGACGGCCCGTACGTTTCCTTCGGAGGAAACGACCATCAGGAGGTTCGANTCNTCGTTGGGCACCAATCTGACCGGCTGGGTCAGATCGATGTCCGCTTCGGGGGATCCGAGATCACGTGCGACCAGCTTGAGTCTGCGGGCCTGTTCTCGAAGCGCTTCCGCCATCGGATGCCCGGCTTCGGAACCGTTGGGATCGAAGAGCGAACGAAGGGTTTCCGCGACGTTGCTTGCGGGAAGGTTCTTCAAGGCCACCAGTGCCACGCGGCTGATCNCACCATCCACGGATGTGGTCTGATCCAGGGAACGAGCGATCGAGACGAGCGTCTCCTGATCGGCGGGGTTCGCCGCGATCAGGAGTGCGTTTCGTCCTTCGAGTGCGGTGGCACTGATCGGTTCCACGACCAGACGACCCGCGGCGCCGTCCCTGCCGGGCCCATCGAGTCCGATCGACTCGATCACCCGGAGAACTTCCACCGCGGGAACGTTTTCAAGTTCGATGATGAAGACACCCTGTCCGCCGGACGGGCGCATGCGATCCATCTGTCGAATCGTGTCCTGGATCTCCGACCACATCGCACCGGTGCAGGCCACCACCACCGAGTTGCTGACGAGGTCCGCTTCGAGGGAGAGGGGTGACTGGGTTCTCTGGGCCTGCGCCGTGAAGGCGGATCGGATCGATCCGACGATGTTCGAAGCATCGGCATTCTCGAGCGCGAGGACGTGGACCGAAAGCCCGTGGGCATCGGCCTTCTGCTGGAGGGCTTCGGCAAGCGTGAGAATCTGTGCGTATTCCTGTTCATCGGCACGAACGATGATGGTACCGCTCGGATCATCGGCGATGATCCGGGTGGTGGCACCACCTCGATTGCCGCCTGCGGCGTAGAGCTCCCGGAGACTGGCGGCCAGCTGAGCCGGTGATCCGTTGATCACCGGGATCAGACGCGGCGGAGGGAGCTTCATGAAGTCGGCGACGTCGAGTTGCGCGATGATGCCCTTGATCTTGTCCAGATTCTTTCGACTGGCGGAGACCACGATGGTATTGGTCTGTTCTTCGGGAGCGGCACTCACCCATTCCTCGGCTTCGACCAGAATGGTTGGAGCGGTTGGTTCATCGCGATCACCGCGTTCACCGCGGTCGTTCTGCCGACGCCCCTGTTCGCGCTCCGACTTTCGCTCGATCGGCCCGCGGAACGCCGCGTTGATCGCTCGTGCGACACTGCGTGCATCCGCATAGTTCAATGCCAGAACCGTCAACTGGAGCGAGGAATCGTAGAGCTCGCTGTCGAGCTTCTCGATGAGGGACTTGATTCCGGGCCATTCGTTCTCATCGGCGCTGATCACCAATGAATTGGTGGCGAGGTCGGCTGCGATCTGGACGTTCTTCTTGGCCGGATCGTCGACACCGACGGCGAAAGGACCGTAGAAGTAGCTCAAGGCACTCTGGACCTTCTCCGCTTCCGCGAATTCAAGCGGCAGGAATTCCGTGAGACGTGCCACGGCTCCCGGCTTGTCGAGCTGATCGAGAATGGTGTCGATCATCTCGAACTGTTCCGGGGTCGCACCGACCACCAGTTGGTTGTCCCGGGTCCAGTCGATCGAAGGCGCGACGTCGCGGCCTCCGCGATTACGAAAGACGATGTCGAGATTGAGCGTGACCTCTCTGGCTTCGGCATGCTTCAGTGGGATGATCCGGTATTCGACCGAAGCCACCGAGGGCGCGCCTTCGAGCCGTTCGATGAGTTGTTCGATCACGGGGAANGATTCGCTCGTGGCCGCCACCACCAANGAGTTGGAACGGGTGTCGGAGACGATTCGGGCGATGACCTCGACCGCGGCGTCATCGGAACCCTCCACCTTCACGGTGGCACCGGTGGTCCGTCCTTCGGCATCGAGCGCGAGGGCCTGTTTGAGAACGTCCATGGCCTGATCGGCATCCGCGGTGTCCAGTGCGAAGGTTCTGATGAGGGTCTCTTCACGCATGGGGGGACCGTCGAGCTTCTCGACCAGCGCCTGCACCTGGGCGAACTCCACCTTCGGTGCATTGACGATCAATGAATTCGTCCGGGCATCCGCGGTCACCAGGACGCCGGGCGTTCCAGACCGCCGCGGGAACTGCTGGGTGACGAGTCGGGCGATCTCAACCGCTTCACCTCGTCCGAGAGGAAGAATCTCGATGGTGCGATCACCGGCGGAATCAGGCATGTCGATACGCGAGACGAGGTCCTTGATGGTCGCGGTTTCGTCCTTGGACGCCGACACGAGAAGCGTGTTCGCCGAGTCACTCGATGAGATGGAGACCGTGGACCGAGGTCTGCCGCTCGACTCCGCCTGCTGACGCAGGAAGTTCACAAGTGTTCTGGCCACTTCCCGGGCGGGTGCATACTCGAGTGCGAGCACGGTGACGCTCTGTTCGGGAATGGAGACCGCTGCATTCAAGGTCTCAACGACCTCTTTCGCGAGCACTTGATCATCTTCGGAGGCCGCGACGATGAGCACGCGGGAACGGGTGTCGGCTTCGATCACGGCATTGCCGCTCTTCTCCTGATTCCACCACGACGTGTTCACTCCGAGCGCCTCCCGGACCATGTCTCTCGCAACCCGAACCTCGCCGGAGAGAAGCGTGTAGACCCGCACCACCTGCTGAGTCCCCTGCGTCGCGGGCTGATCGACCGCGGCGAAGACCTGGGCGACGGTGTCGAAGATCTCACCGTTTCCAGTGACGAGAATGGCATTCATCTGTTCGATCACCGCCGTCATGACCTGATCATCGGATCCACGGCCTTCACGTCGCATCCACATGATGGGCTCGAAGACCTCCTGAAGCATGGCGTTGACCTCGGAGGCGCGTGCGTGCTTGAGGGGAAACACACGAAACTCGAGTCCCTTGGTGGCTTCGACCGAATCCAGTCTGGAGACAAGATCACGCACCTCGTCGAATTCGCCCTCGGTCGCGGAAATCAGCAGGGTCGCGGTGGCCGAATCACCGACCACGGCGACCGAGCGCTTGAGTTTGCGACCACGGGCACCGGACGCGATCCGTGCTCTGTCGTCATAGAACCTCTGAATGACTCTGGCCACGACGCCGGCATCGGCACGCTCCAGCACGATCGAACGAACCGGGAACTCGGAGGCGGAACCCCTGTCGAGTTCCGAGAGGAGAGTCCTGATCTCCGAAAGAACCGGTGTCGTGGCGCGAACCACGAGCACGCCGGCTTCGTCATCGGGAACGATCAGAGTGCTGGCACGAATCGACTGATCATCGCCGATCACCACACGATCCAGAACACGGCTGATCGAACTGGGCCGGGCGACGGTGAGTTCGAGCACCGTCAGCGGTTCCTTCTCGAGAGCGGTCTCCCGATCGAGCGTGCCGAGAAGCTCCTCGACTTCCTTGAATTGCTCCGCGGAAGCGGTGACGATCAACGAGTTGGTGCGGGCATCGGTCACGAATTCGGGTTCGATCAGCCTGGTGCCGGTGCTCCGCTGACCGCGGACCCTCGCACTGAAGATCCTGTCGAGTGTTCGTGACAACTCGTTGGCTTCCGCGAATCGGATCTCGTAGGTCTTGATCGTGCTGTAGGCGATGCTCGTCTCCTGATCGAGCATCTTCAGATAATCGTCGATGAAGTCGAACGCCTCGACCGGCGCGAGCACCATCAGTGAATTGGTGGCGAGATCGGAAATCACGTGGACGTCTCGAGTGTCGAACGAGGTCTCACGTCCGTCCAGAGTGAACCGGACCGCGGGCTCCACTCCCGGTCGCTTGCCACGACGGAGCAACGTCGTGAGTCCGTCGGCCGCCCGACGTGACGAGACATTCTCCAACGAATAACTTCGCAGGGTGAGTTCCTCGGCGGCAGGCTGGCGTGCGTACGCCGCGATCAGGGACGCGACGGTCTCGAAGTCGGCGTCACTGGCGGTGATGACGAGCGCTCGACCGTTTTCATCGGCGATCACACCCACACGACGAGCGAGGTCGCCGGCGTTTCCTCCGGAAGGCCGAACCGAACGAAGCGTCTGTGACACCAGATTTCGAAGCTGTGTCGGCGACACCCCCTCAGGAAGGGGAATCGTTCGAACCGTGGTTCCCGCATCGGGCAGTTCATCCTGCGCCTGGCTCGCCAGAGCCTGGACGCGCTCCACGGCGCGCGGGCTTCCCATCACGATGAGGCTGTTGGTCTCGGGGTCGACCGCGATCACGATGTCTGAATCACGAGCGCCGGTCTCTTCGAGGGTCTCCTGCGAGCCGAGCAACACGGCAGCGATCAACGAGTGACGTCCACCCAACGCACCGGCATGCGACCTGGACTCGGAGTCCGGGGCCGCCTTCGCCGGGGTCGTCGATGTTCCGTATCGTCGCAACAACTCCTCGAGCGGAATGATCTCGACATCGTCCGCGGAGTCATCACCACGTTCGAGCATGCGTTCCAGAAGTCGTGCCACGTCATCCGCGTCGGCGCGTGAGCCATCGATGGGGATCGTGCGAATCTCACGCGACCCGGTCATGGTGGCGTCATCGACGTCACGAGTCACCTTGGTGATCACGTCGAACTGTTCGGTGGTCGCACGCACCAGAAGTGCGTTGCTCGCGAGATCGACCTCGATGACGGGAGGCTGCTGCCCATCCTCACCATCGGCGAAGAGTGCACGCAGGCTCTCGGCAAGTTGGTCTGCGTCGGCGTTTGCGATGGTGATGACGCGCACGCTGCGGCGCGCGGACTGATCGGATGCAGGATCGACATCAAGTTGCTCGATCGCCTTCTGGGCGACGGCAAGCATCGATGCCGGTCCGGCGACCACCACGGCGTTCAGCCGGGAATCGGCTTCCACCTTCACGGTCGATTTCGAGTCCTCGTTCAGACTGGCGATGTAGCGACGCATGTAGGAAGGAACGCGTTCATCGCTCTGGGCCTTCTGACTCACGATCAACTTCGACACCATGGGGGCGACGACCTCAGCGCGAGCGTACTTCAGGAGAATGGTTCGAACGGACGTGCCGTCGCTGCTGATTCCGGACTCGAATCCGGTGAGCAACTGGCCCACCTCGACCTGGCGGTTGGGTGACCCCGTGACCACGATCGAGTTGCTCGAGGGCTCCGCGATGATCGAAATCATCTCTCTGCCGGCGGTGAAGGCGCCGAGCGCTTCCATGGCCGAGGTCAGCGCACCCGCGACCTCGACGGCCTGGGCCTGCATCAGCGGATACACGCGAACTTCCTTCTGAGTGAGATCGGATGGCTGGTCGAGTTGGGCGATCAGAGCGTCCGCGACCGGCATGAGCGAGGCCGGTGCCGTCACCAGCAGCCGGTTGGTGCCGTTCTCGAGGCTGACCGTCGGAGCATCGACCGTGATTCCGGACGCGATGGCGTTGCGCAGCGTGGCCGGCCATCGACTTCGATCGGAAAGAAGTCGCTGCAACGTCGATGCGATCGCGGCACCACCGGCGTGCGTCACTTCAACGATCTTGAGATCGACCGAAGGCATCGCGGAACGTGCATCAAGCTCGGTCAGGAGTTGCGAGACCTGCGTGACGTCGCCCTGTGAACCGAAGATCAGAATTGTGCCCGCTTCGGGAATGGCGACGAGTTCGAGTTCCGGTCGCCCGATGCCGATGCCCGCAGCCGTCGCCACCCGCTCGATCATGGGAACGAGGCGAGCAGGATCAGCGTTTTTCGGGGTGAAGGTGCTTTGGACACGCCCGTCGGAATCTTCGGGACGGTCGAGCTTCTCGATCAGGGACCGGGCGAGAACGACCATCTGCTTGGGTCCACTGACCACGAGACTGTTGGTTCGAGGATCGCTGTCGACCTTGATCCGAGGCACGCCGGCGACCTGGCCACGGCTTCGTCTGATTCGTTCGATCAGAACTCGTGGGTCGTTGTTGACCTGGTCGACGAGCATTCGTTCGATGATGGGTGCGATCTCACGTGCTTCCGCATGCTTCAATTCGAAGGTCTGTGCATCGACCGCATCGGTGGACGGAGTCGCATCGAGAGGTTCGATCATGGCATCGACCAGATCGAGATCCTCGGTCAGCCCCACCATGATCAGGGCATTGGAGCCTCGGGCGGCGACGAATCGCATCTCGATCGGGGATCCCGTGATCGGACTGGTGACCGTGGGCAGCGTCTCCCGCAGAGCCTGGGCGACGATCTCGGGATCGGCGAAGTCCAGCGCCCGGACTCGAACGACCGGATCGGCGAGGGCACCCTTGCCGGAATCAAGTTGTTCGATCACTTCG
The DNA here is from genome assembly GCA_002684315.1 of Planctomycetaceae bacterium. The sequence goes on from NYVB01000073.1 coordinate 7,646, forward strand.
CCGGCGATCGGCATCACCGATTCGGGTGCCTGGATGATCAGCATGTTGGTCTTGCGATCGGAACTGACCTCGAGCAGGCCGTCGAGCTGGGCNTCACCACCNGGAATCTCCTCNCGAAGACGTGCGGAAAGAATCTCGCGGACNAGNGGTTCCAGTTCGGAGGCGCGAGCGGTCTGAAGTCTGAAGAATCGCAGGCCGGTGCGCGGGGTGGCGTCATCCGCCTCGAGTGCGGTGATGATCTCATCGATCTGGGGGAAGACTTCGGGCGGACCCGAGACCAGAAGCGTGCCACTGGCGGGCTCCGTCGAAATCATGACCGAAGCCGAGCCTGCGGCATCGGTGCTTCCGAACCCACCGGAATCCGCGATACGGGTGAGCGTTCTGGCGACCGAGTCCAATTCGCTTCGAAGGAGTTTCCAGGTGCGGATCTCGGATTCGTCCGCGAGCTGGGTTCGATCGAGCTGGTCGACCAGTTTCTGAAATCCGGCCATTCGCTGCGTCGGGGCA
>NYVB01000074.1 GCA_002684315.1 Planctomycetaceae bacterium
TCGGCTTCGATGCGCTGTCCGGCCTGATGCGATGGGATCCCGTCTCATCGTCCTGGCTCGCCCCCTCGGAAGTCGAAGAAAGCCTGAGGATCTCTTTCATCACCTTGCAGACGGTGATCGAGGATGATGCGATCGCGGGGTTCGATCTTGCCGTCCAGCCCGACGGAGGCTGGCACCGTCATATGAACTTCGAGTTGCTTCCTGATGACTCCAACACGCGTCTCGACGGGATCTACCGCTTCGATCTCCTGCTCTATGCGACAGAGGGCCTGGAAGACAGCGAACCGTTCTCGATTCTCTTTGATTACAACGCACTCTCGCAGGACGTCGATGATGCGATCGACTCCATGTACGAGACCGCCCCATGCCCCGGCGACCTGGATGGCGACGGCACGGTCGGCGGTGGCGATCTGGCAACACTCCTCGCGGAGTGGGGTCTCCTCAGTGAGACTTCCGACTTGTCCGGAGATGGCTTCGTCGGCGGCGAGGACCTCTCGATTCTGCTTGGCAGATGGGGCGTGTGCTCAGAATGAACCAGTTTTCTTCCTTTCCTTTCCAATCAACCCCGGTCATCAATGACCAAATTCAAACGAATACAGGAGTAACGATGTTTTCTACTCAATCCTTCAGTAAGCCGGCAATGGCACTGGCTCTTTCGACACTCGTATGCTCATTCGCAGTTGCGGATGAAGAGCACTACGACATCGGTGTCTGGAACGACAACGGCACACTGATGACCGGTGGCTTCGACCATGACGACGAGACATTGGCCGTCCAGAACCTTCGAGTCTTCGAAGCCGAATTCGGCGAAGATCCAGTGTTCCCCTTCTCCACGGACGAACCCGGAGTTGGTGGCGTCGCCGCTGACATGGGCCTCACGGAAGGCACCACCATCGAGTTGAACGTGAGTGCAGGCCTCGGCGTCTGGACTGGCAGCGGATTCAACTATGGATCAGCCAACTCGATGAGCATCGACTACGGTCCCACAATGGTCGACACCCTCACCGGTGGAACACTCAATTTCCTCGTGACCGAAGACTTCGACCTTCACCCCATCTGGTCGGTGAACGAACAGGCTGCCCCGGGCGCCTACCTGGTGGAACTCACTGCAGCGATGACAGGGTATGAGACGAGTGAATCGTTCTACGTGGTCTTCAACCTCGGACTTGAAGAAGATGACTATGAAGCGTCCGTCGACTGGGTGAGCGAAAACCTCGTCCCGGCACCAGGCGTGCTTGCACTTCTCGGAATGGGCGGCCTTGCCGTTCGTCGCCGACGCGGCTGATCAGTCGTCAGGAATTCTTTGAACGGACACCCCGCGCACCCGAGCGGGGTGTCCGTCATTTTTGCGCGTATCCACGAGACGAAGGCATGGGACTATTCGGATGACGGCGTGCTGGATCTCATGCGGGACAGAGCTGCCTGAAAGACATTGAAATTCATACGATCCACGGACAGAACCACGACCATCGAGGAAATCAGTTCGAAAACGGGACTGAAGCCGAAGACTCTTCATGAGCACGTCGACCCCTTCTCCAGCACGAGTTGATCAAGAAGGTCAGAGCACGCAAGCCCCGAAAAAGCATCGGATACCGGTCACTGGCGGACCAATTGGTCATCTCATTCGATGAGCATGATGAATCGGCCACCCAGGGACTCCTCCCTTTCTAGAAGAAGAACAGGGAGGTGCGAAAGGCTTCGAAATCGATCCTCCTGGAAAAGTGCGCCAATGCAATGGTGTTTCGACCGGAACGTCTCAGGCTCATGATCATGCCACAGGCCACGAATACTCGATATCAAACCGCTTTTATTCGAGGGTCGTCATGAAAATGGATGACATCCAGATCAATTGTGATCAAATCCGATCGATCTCAGGTCTTCGAGGATCACTTCGGAACGCGCCGTAGTAAGTTTCATCATGCAGAGACATCGCTCATGGCTTGACCGATCAAAGCCCAGGCACTCACCCCATTTGGAGCACACCGATGATCATCCCATCCACATCACGCCTCACGACTTCACTGGCTCTGGTCGCCGGACTGTGCGCGAGCGCCTCCGCGGACACGATCACGGTCTGCGCCGACGGATCATGCGACTTCAGCGATCCATCCGCCGCGATCGCCTCGGCGCTCCCCGGTGACGTGGTGGAGATCGGGGAAGGTACCTACCTCCTCGACGAATCCATTTCGCTGATTGGAAATCAGATCACGGTGCGTGGCGCCGTGGATGCCTCCGGGCAGCCTGCGACGATCTTCGACGGGCAGGGTTCGTTCGTCGTCATGGGTCTCGCCTACGCCGATCAGGCCCTGGTGGAGAATCTCGTCATCACCAACGGATACGGTGACTACGGTGGCGGTGCACGGTTCATCGCCTCCTCCGACGTGATCGTCCGAAACTGCCACTTCAGAAACAACCATGCCAACTGGGATGGCGGCGGCCTGCGCATGAGCCTGAATACGACACTCACGCTCGTCGATTGCGAAATCACCGGAAACACCGCCGATCATCCGACATGGCCGGGCCAGAGCCGTGGTGCAGGCGCCAACGTCTCCGGCGCGACACTGACTCTGGTGCGAACCCGGGTGTGCGGCAACATCGACTCGTCAACGGCAGGACTCCAGCAGATCACGGGAGTCAACGAAAGCGAACTGATCGGCTTCGGAGCCTGCATCCAGAGCGATTGCGGGGTCTGTGTCACGACCGAACCATCGGACCTCAACTTCGACGGACGAGTCGACGGCGCGGACATGACCATCCTGCTCAGTGCCTGGGGCGACGCAGGACCAGGTGACCTCGATGGCAGCGGCATCGTGGACGGGGGCGACCTGACGAAACTTCTGGCGTCGTGGAGCTGAGGCCGGACGACCCGACGACACACAAGAGGCGACTCGCACCACCCCGCGCGCACGCGCGGGGTGTTTTACATATCCAGATCCTAGACGAGAAGACGAATCATTCATTCATGTCACCTGAATCGATGACGCTCACGATGACGGCTTGATTGGAGGAGGCAAAGGAAAAGGAATCATGGCAGAATGAGGCAATGAAGAAAACAACGAAGATTCTCGACTATTCGGATGACGGCGTGCAGGATCTCATGCGCGCCAAAGATGCCAGCAAGACATGGGAATTCATTCGAGCCACGGGTCGGACCACGACCATCGAGGAGATTTGTTCCGGTACGGGACTGAACACGAAGACGATTCACGAGCATGTGGACCTTCTGATCAAGCACGAACTGGTCAAGAAGGTCAGAGCTCGAAAACCCAGAATCACCACCGGCTATCGGTCACTGGCGGACCAATTGGTCATCTCGTTCGACGAGCATGATGAATCGGTCACCAACGAACTCCTCGCGTTCTCGGAGGAGACCCGCAAGCAATTCGATGAAGACGTCGAGCGGCATGCCGACCATGACTTTCNCCCCGAGGTCGGATTTCGATTCAACCAGAGAGAGACGGCCCACTTCACGAAGGAGGAATTCGCGGAACTCAAACGTCGAATGCTCTCAGTGGTGTCGTTTCTGACCATGCCGAGAAACCGAAAGACGCAAAGCCATATCGATGCCGATGGTCCGAAGATCCAGAACAGATTCTGCAATCAGGCGATCAAGATCGAGCTGACACCTCTGAGGGGAGACCTTCTTCCCAAGCCGTCGATGATCATGAGCCCTCGCTCGCAACTCTGGCAATGGGACAACGAGAAGATCCACTCGGGAGGCATGAGCACCCTCTCCCCCCGAGAACGGGAAGTCGTGCTGGCTCTCGCGGACGGACTCTCCCGTGCACAGATCGCCGATCGAATGGAGGTTTCCGTGAACACCATTTCAACGCTCACCCAGCGGGCATACAAGAAGATCGGTGTCACCAGCCAGGCGCAGCTGGCCGCCCAGATCAAGGGTGACGCTCGCTCGAAGCCACCCGCCTCATGAACCGAATGCGGATCTAAGTCATGCACTTCGGTCCAGACTTTTCGGGGACGAACGCTCACGAAACCGCATCTCCGGGAAGATCGCGCGAATGCCGGTAAAAAAACGTCATGATCACGCTATTGGTGCAAGAATGCTTCATGCCTGAGAGCCAAACAAGAACACTGCTCTGGTTCAGACGACAGCTTCGCACGCATGACCAGCCGTTGTTCGAGTGCATCGATTTCGACCATGAGCTGATGACCGGAGTCTGGATTCTCGATCCGAGAGAGCACCTTGTGGACATCGACGGCGTGGCACGAACCGGAGCGCATCGAATGCGTTTTCTGCTCGAATCCGTGGCAGGACTGCGTGCCTCGTTGCGAAGCCTGGGTTCGGAATTGATCATCAGGGTCGGAGAGCCTGAAACCGTCCTCCCGGAACTGATGACGTCGCTTGAAACCGATCGACTCTGCTTCGTGCAGGAACCGGGCTCCGAAGAACGCGTGATAGAGAAAAGAGTCGTCGATCGAATCATCGGTCGTGTCACCAGCCTTCCACCCGACACACTTCTCGAGATCGACGATTCCAGTTCGTTCGCCCATGATCTTCCCGAGGTCTTCAGCAAGTTCAGAAGAACCGCGGAAAAGAAGATGGAACACGGTCAAAGTCGACCGACCCCCACCACTCTGTGCGGAATCCCCCTGTCGGGAACGTTCGACCGTGGTGAGGTCGATCGGTCGGAACTCGGGATCAACGATTCGGGACCGGACCCACGGGCGGTGATGCCGTTCGAAGGCGGTGAAGTCCGGGGTCTCGAACGTGTACGGAACTGGATCCACGAAGGTGATCACCTCAAGAACTACAAGGAAACTCGAAACGGACTGCTCGGCGAAGCGTATTCCTCGAAATTCTCACCCTGGCTCGCGACCGGCGCGCTCTCATCGCGCACGGTCTCGGAGGAGACGTTCGCCTATGAGGACAAACGACTGGCGAACGATTCGACCTACTGGCTCAGATTCGAACTGCTCTGGCGGGAGTTCTTTCGCCTGCACCTTCTGAAGCACGGANCACGACTGTTCCANCNAGCCGGNCCCGCGGGAATCTCACTGANCTACCGNAACGATCCGGATCATTTCGAAGCATGGAAGTCGGGCACCACCGGAATCCCCTTCGTGGATGCGAACATGCGGGAACTGAGTGCCACCGGATTCATGTCCAATCGAGGAAGACAGNTCGTCGCAAGCTTTCTCAGCAAGAACCTCGACATCGACTGGCGNTGGGGCGCACGGTGGTTCGAGCACTGCCTGATCGACTACTGCCCCGCCGCGAACTGGGGGAACTGGGCNTATGCGGCAGGAGTCGGGGCGGACCCGCGAGGCTTTCGNGGNTTCGACGTGATGAAACAGGCGCGNAACTACGACCCGAANGGCGAATACGTCGCCCACTGGCTTCCAGAAGAANTCTCGAANCACCGAGGCATGGCNCGACACATGCCTTGGAAGCACGGTGGGNCNCNACCGATCGTGATGCCNGAAGANTCTCTGGANCAGGCNCGAANCCGNTGGGANCGCGCCGNNACCCGAAGAGACGAACAGCGGATGTTCTGAATNGGTGATCGACCGGAACCNTCANCCTCGAAGTCGAACNCGAGATCGTGAACGGNTGNGNGGCANNGCGACCTCCACCGGACCACGGATGTCCCGTGGCTCGACGGGACGNCCNTTCTGNAACATCTGAATGCGNCCTTCGNTCGCCAGACGNCGTGCGGCCTGTCTCAGGTNTTCAACTTCGTCGCNCTCGNCCGCNAGATCATGAAGTGGNANTNCACTCGCAGGCGTGGCTTCGAGCATCGACATGATTCGNTCTTCTCGAGCCCGGTCCGCAGCCCCCACTTTTCGGCGNCGGCATGANGCAGAACAGTAGAGGACCTGNGCCCAGTCGCGCTCCCATTTCTTGCGCCANGAAAATCGACGCCCACACCGTGCACAGGTCTTGTCGGGATGNCCTGAACTCATCAAGCNCCCCCCAGAATCAGCCACCACANGAGATCGAACACCAGGAGGAATCCNCCCTGAACGAGGATGGCCGCGCCGAAGCCACGCGCCATGACGTCCCGNCGGGTGATGAGAATCACACCNGTCGTGAGATAGAGAAGATCAAGCCCTCCATTGATNGAAAGCAGTTTCCTGAACTCGTCGACATCGGACACCGGGTCCAGCATCGCCCAGACCACGATCACGAGGTCGACCGCGATCCAGAACAGGTTCATGGCCCAGAANGCCGTCCACCAGCGACGGCTTTCCTCGCCGGCCGTGCACCGAAGTCCGTAGAGAAACCCGACTCCTGAAAGAGTGACCCAGAGGGCACACCAACCGANGAGAATGGGCAGGAAGGTTTCGGGCATCGANGATCTCCGATCAAGAAACGGTGGACGATGNAACATCCAATCCTAGACNNCGTGTCGATGCATTTCCTCTNCNTTCGATCNCGAGCGNTGAATGACCGTCCNATACCGNGATACGCCAGCTGGATGAAGAACGGCAGGGATGAAAAGGACGCCTCGACCGAAGCCGAAGCGTCCTGAAAGGTTCTGAAGAGGTTCGGGCTGAAAGCCCGAGCTGGACATTCNTCAGTTGACACGTTCGATCGANTGNGCCGTCTCNCTCCANCTCATNGGATGNNGGATGCCGTCGAGNGACATGTCCTTGAANCTCGTGGTGATGCTCTTGTCGGTGATCACCTGNGTNGCCTCNGTGCTCATCGTGAGACCACCGAATCGGCTTCCCTCGTGACTGGCGACGATCGTGACCGCGCCATTCTTTCGGGTGATCGAATCGACCTTGCCGNTGATCACGGTGCCGTGGGCGTCGAGATAGAGNGTCGCGATGTGATCGTGCGCGGGATCCCAGTACCAGACGAACAGACTGTCACTCGCCCAGTCCTTGCCCTCGGCCTTGAAGAATCGTTCGTACTTGAGGACGTGCTCGTCGGCNACCCANGAGACGACCTGACGAATCATGCTTCCATCGGGAAGTGTCTTCTCCCAGNTCCCAGCCAGACCGCTGTCGGCGAGCATCGCCATGCACGGGTTGTCACGGGTCGCCTCGCTCTCCCAGGCCTTGCCGTCGCCGTCCTTGATCTTGACGGAATTGGACCGTGTGTTCATTCCGGTGTAGGTCATCACGTTTTCGTAGACGGTGGTCTTGCCCTGCGACATCTCGGTGTATTCCCAGTGCAGAGCGTTTCCGGTCATCCCCGTCAAAACAGCGTTGCCATGGTAAGGCTTGCCCATGTCGAATCCGGAACTCGCCGAAACGACTTCATTTCGCTTTGAATCCCAGGTCATCACGTTCGAACCGGTCGAAATCACGCGGCCGTCTTCGGTCTCCATGTGATGACTGTTGAAGAGCTGTTGCGACGCAACGTCGTACCAGNTGCTGTGGGTGGTCGTGACCTTGAGACCCGCGGGGACGCCTACCCACATGGCTTCGGTGACACCCTCGTCGGACCAGGTCCCGCAGGCACCATGATCCAGATTCCAGTTCACGAATTCCTGCATGGATTCTGGTGTTTCAGGTGCGACNTCGGTGCCTGCAAGAGCGTGAACTGNGAACGCNAGAACCGAGGGGAGGACAATGGCATTGAGTGTCNTATTCATNAAAATCCTTCTCTGATCNANTTGTGATGNAAGAAANAAANNCGAAGGANNAGCCTTCGACGTGAAAGAGCTTGTTNTAGATGAGCCNGGAGTCATNGACCATCACCTGATGGAGANNGTCNNGNAGACACCCGGTGACCCTTNCANTCTCATGGAATACGGCACGAACTTCATCCGTATTCGNGGNGGGAANGCTCCCGGAGCAAGGTCTCACGCATGGCGTGATTTCATTTTTGGAAGGTGTCATTGTGCCCCNGNGTGATGTCGCTCACGATACCACGNAGAGGGACNCCGAGGGGNCTGGGGNGACNNCTCGANGNATTGATCGCNGGTTNANCCAGGGACCGGATTGAAGGCTCTTTTCGAGGACATCATGTCANGNNCGATAGCNNGGAAGACGGAGACCCAGNAGATGATGTGGCAGAGTGGTGATGATGAAGAAACCGATCGTGACCGTCACCAGTGCGTAGGGATCGANCGATNCNAATTGGACGTAGGCCCAGATNGGGAGGACCACGAAGGTCGGGATCAACAACGGGAATGAACACCAGTGCATCCGAAGGAGCCGACTCCACATGGACACGCATTCGGGGTCGCCGTCCTTGACGGCGATCGGATCCGATGAGAGCCGGACCGAATGACGATAGGCGTGGGTGCTCAGAAAGAACAACCCNATCGCGAACAGNGGTGATGCNAGTGCCGTCAGCATCAGAATNAGAGCCGACTCGAAGAGATCCAGAANAGCGACGCGTGGACTCGCACGNAACGTGAGNACCACGTGTGACANTGCCAGCAGAACTCCGACGAACAGAAGNGTTCCNCTGATGATGGNGACCATCTGAATCGAGGACGGNGANGCAGGTCCCATGCCGACGAGAAGTCCGAAGGGCTTCCAGGCGGACTGGGTGTGAAAGGCGAANGCCGGNCCGAGAATCAGNCAGCCACGCCCNGCGATGAANAGCACTCGTCGAACGAGNGACTCCTNNCCGTGACCGGTGGCGAGGAGATCNGCGGTTCCGAAGTGAATNGTGGTCAGNACCATGAANGACGCGACCGTGAAGACCGGAAANANGACCAGAAGAATCGTGGANANGGCCATCAACGCGAGATANGGAANGAACGCGATGGTCTGACGGAAAAGTCCGACGTGNCCNNCGAGNCGNTTCTGAATCGTCCAGTCCATCGCGCCATGNGGCATNCCGAANAGAAACAAGGACACCAGAAATGGGAGCCAGGCGACACTGGCAGTCACCGCAGGGTCGATCAACGCCAGAAAAACACCGGCGGAGAGCAGAATCCAGGGAAAAGCCCTTTGGCGAAGGAACTCCCGACCGGCGGCGGTCACCCGCAAGCTTCGGGAGCTTGCGGGTGACGTGGCCTCGGTGAATTCAGAGGGAAACGCGATTGTGTTTGAACGGCTCATGCGCAACACTCCAAATCGCCAGTGAACGGAATCAGTCGGCTGCCGGCAGGGTGCCCGCTTCCTCGTGCTTGGAAAGGATCGTGGCTGCGACGACGCAGGCGACGCCGAAACCGACCTTGTTGATCACATCCGCGATGTTGTAGGCGATCTCGCGGGTGCTTTCGTTTCCACCAAGGGCCAGCAGGAAACCGATCGGGTAGATGATCCAACCGATGAGGATGAACCCCTTCATGACGCCCAGAGTGCTCTGGAAGTTGGCTGGCAGGTAGGCGGCTGCCTTGGTCACCTGGGTGTAGAGAATGCCGACCATCACGATCCAGCATCCGCAGGAGATCACGTAGTTGGTCCACCAGGCACCGCTTCCGGGGACGCTGGTTTCGGCGATCCATGCGAAGACGAGCATCGCGAGGGAGACGAGTCCGAGACTCCAGAAGAGCGGACGTCCCTTCTTGCCCAGGTTCAGAAGCAATGGGAATTCCAACACCATCAGCGGAACCGTGATAATCCAGTCGATGTAGCGGTACGCTGTGGGGAATGCCGCAAGCTTGCCAATGACTGTGTTTCCGTCTGCATCGGTCGAGATCGCCATTGCGAGGCTTTCGACGTAGATGTTGGCCATCCTAAAGTAATGAAAACAAGCCACGGCGCAGATGATGCCGGCCACGATGGCGACCTTCTTGTAGGTCTTGGTCAGGGAACCTTGCATCATGAACAGATAGAGAGCGCCCGCACCCATTCCGACGATACCCAGCCAGAAAAGGTACATGGTGATGCCCTCAACGCTGAGACCAGCGCTCAAGGCTTTCATGGTGCTGGACATCTCTGCAAGAGGCAGTGAAAACATTGTTCAATCTCCTAGTGAACGGGGATGGTTTGAGGTGTGAGAATCACACGCTGACGGAGAGTTATAGGTGGGCAAATCGTTCAAAACGGTCATTCCTTGAAAAAGAGTCAAAACAGCGCTCATTTCGTTTAAACGCGTATTTGAGGCGCCTGATTGAAGGCAGATCAAGATTCCGGCAGGGAATCATCCATCAATAACGTCCACGGATGCGGTGCAGAATGAATCTGACGGACCTGTGTCGATTTGCTCGATCGGGCAGGGCTTTCATCCCGACTTGAGTCAGCGAAGCTGAATTCAAGCAGCCCCCCCCACGGACGGGTAGGCTCAGTTGCATGACACTCAAACCCCTCGCACGGGACATTTCATGGCTTCACTCGCGACTTGATGAATCGACCACGGACCTGGCACACCAGGACATCGAGTTGTTGCACCGCATCGCAGGCACCATGCTCGAGACCGGCACGCTCGATCCGGCTCTCTCCGATCTCACTTTGGACCGGATCGATGCCATTCTGAAATTGCTCACGATTCGGTTCCACTTGAGAAACAAGGCCGAGCAGCTTCACATCACCAGAGTCAACCGACAACGTGAGATGAACGCGACCGAGGAGATTCCACGACCGGAATCACTTGCGGATGCGATCGCAACCCTTGCCTCGAGCGGCGCCGCCTTGGAACAGGTTCTTGAAACGCTCGCCGAACTCGACATTCAACCGACCCTGACCGCACATCCCACGGAATCCCGCAGGCGAAGCGTGATCGCGAAGCAGGATCGTATCGCCGAACTTCTGGTGATACAGAACAGCGGTGATCTGGCGATCAGCGAAGGCAAAGCACTGGAAAGCGACGTACGCCAGACACTGACACAGTTGATGGCGACTGATGAGATCAGGTCGAGACGACTTGATGTGATCGATGAAGTTCGCAACGGCATTCACTACCTGGGTGGTGCGATCTGGAGCGCGGTCCCGGGACTCTATCGCGACCTGGTGGATGCCATCGAAGATCGCTACCAGGAACGTGTGGAACTTCCGGTGATTCTTCGCTATCGATCGTGGATCGGTGGCGATCGTGACGGAAATCCGTTCGTCACCGCGGAGCGCTCCGCGATCGCCTTCGAAGAGATGCGGGAAGTGGCGCTGGAACGCCACCATGAAACGCTCGATGAGCTTCACCATGAACTCAGTCTTTCGGATCGACGTGTCGAAGTGGACCCGGAACTGATGCATTCGATCGAACTTGATGAGGCCGAATCCCCGCTCGACGAGATGTCGATCCGTCATCTGGAACACGAGCCGTTTCGGGTCAAACTGAGCCACATGCAGATGCGACTGGGCTCCGAAGAATACGACGTGGACCGGTACATCGACGACCTCACGACCATTCAGGATGCACTTCGATTCGCCGGCCTCGAGGAGACCGCGGATCGAGGGGGCATCGCCGACGCGCTCGTGACCGCACGCACCTTCGGGTTTCATCTCGCGGCACTCGACATTCGACAGCACAGCCGGGTGCATGAGTCGGCGGTCACCGAACTGTTCGCCCTGGCGGGTGTTTCCGCGGACTACCGGGCGCTCGGTGAAATCGAGAGACGGGCGCTGCTGGAGGCCGAACTCACGACCGCACGCCCGCTTCTCGCCCTTGGACAAGAGCTCACGCTCGAAACCAGTGAACTGCTCGAAGGGCTGACGGTCTTCGCCGAAGCCATCGAACGCGACCCGGACTCGGTGGGCACGTACATCATCTCGATGGCACATGATGTCAGCGACCTGCTCGAGGTTCTGATCCTTCTGAGAGAAGTCGGGCTGTGGACGATCGTGGACGGCACGGTGCACAGTGCCATCGATGTCGCGCCTCTCTTCGANACCGTGGACGATCTTGATCAGGCCGGAAGAATACTTGCCGAGATGCTNGAGAACCCGGCATACAAGCCACAGCTCGAGGCACGCGAGAANTTTCAGGAGATCATGCTGGGCTACTCCGANTCCAACAAGGATGGNGGGTACTGGGCCGCGAACTGGAGACTGCACGCCGCGCAACAGGACCTGGCGANGATCGCCGGAGATGCCGACGTNTCATTTCGNTTCTTTCANGGTCGNGGNGGNACGGTCGCCCGTGGCGGNGGNCGTGCCAANCGNGCCATTCTGGCGAGTCCACCCGANACCAGAAACGGNAGAATTCGCTTCACCGAACAGGGNGAGGTCATCTCCTTCAGATANGCGATGCCCGAGGTCGCCCATCGNCANCTCGAGCAGATCGTCAATGCCATGNTNCTGGCGACGACGACTTCNGATGTCGGATCGGNNCCNGACNCACGNATGATGACGTTGATGAACGGGATCGCNGACNAGTCNCGNACNGCCTACCGNGAACTCATCGACGACGAGGCGTTCTGGCCNCTTTTCGTTGAACGTTCTCCCGTGCTGCACATCGGAGATCTNCCGATCGCNTCCAGACCGGTCTCGCGTGCGNGCAGCGATGTCACCTTCGAGAACCTGCGTGCGATTCCCTGGGTCTTCGCNTGGACNCAGATGAGATACAACGCCCCCGGNTGGTACGGAACAGGTTCGGCTTTCAACGATCTCGTCCTGAACGATGAGACGACCCTTGAAATGTGCCGGGCCACCTATGCCTCCGGTGGATTCTTTCAAGCCTTCATCGACAACGCACAGCAGGAGATGGCACGTGCTCGGCTCGAAGTCGCCGGTTGGTACATGAAGGAATCGGAGTCCGACCTGCACGAGAAACTCACGGCGGAATTCGATCGTGCCAGACAGGCCGTGCTTTCGATCACGGGGCAGGCGGAGTTGCTCGACAACAATCCCGTCATCCAGCAATCCATACGTGAACGCAACGAGGACACCGATGTGATCAATGCGCTTCAGGTCGAACTGCTCGAACGCTGGCGGCAGACACCGGACGAGGACGACACCCTCAAGACCGTGATTCTGCTGAGTGTGAACGCACTGGCAGCCGCGATGCAAAGTACGGGCTGACATCCACTTCGCAGTCATCCACCCTGCGGAGCGTGGCTGATGGTGGCTGATGCCGGATTAAAAAAAGAAGAAAACCGACATCAGGGCGCGAAAACACCTGATCGGCGACGTTCTTATGGCGAAGACGCCTCACTTCATCCGGGGGGAAGCGTTGCCACGTGAAACAATCAACACTCATGACAAGGAATCAGATCATGCTCTCNNGCACCACAAAGGCGTTTCTCACAAGTTCGATGCTCTTCGCACTCTCAGCACCCACTCTGGCCCAGGACACCTCTGATGAAGCCACGAGTCAGGAGGTCGTACGGTTCATGTTCGACGGCGGTACCGCCTCTCATCTCGTCGATGAACTCGAAGCCACCTTCCCTGACTTTCCGGTCGTCCTGGATGAAAAAGCCAGCCGGGTCGTACTTCCCAAATTCAAAGCGCGAGTGACCGATGCCGGGACCATCGTCGAACTCATCACTCAGATGCCGGGAATGATCACTCCAGCGAACCAGCAAGATGGAATCGTGAAAAAGGGAAAGCTTGATTTTCAGGTCGTCGGTCGAGAACTGGTCTACATCACGTTCGATGAAGCACAAGACCTCAGCTCGCCCCGTGCCCTCATCAAGGTCGCCGTCCTTTCCATCCAGGAACTTCTCACCAGTGGTATGGAGGTCGAGGAGATCATGAGCACGATCGAAGCCGGTATCGAACTGCGAGTGCCGGGCAAGCAGCCAACGATACGATTCCATCCGACCACCGGCATCATCTTCATCAAGAGTGACAAGGCGACACTGGACGTCGTCAGCATGACGATCGAGTCACTCAAGAAAAGTGCGGCCTGGCGGATCTCCGATGAAGCACTCGCCGCGAGGGCAGGGGTGCTCAAGTTGAAGCAGATCGAGACCCTGGAGGAGTTGCAGGACCTCGCCAGCGAGCAACAGATGAAAAATTTGAAGGAAAGCCAGCAAAGACTCGAGGAACGACAGAATCGGCGCTCTCAAAAAGATGATGACAGTGAAGGGTGATGCGGTAGCTTGAAAGTGCGATGCTTCTTTCAAACGGCCGAGAGCCGCCTTCAACCAGTGAACTGACTGCCGCGATTGCCTCGGGTTCCACCGAGGCATTCGCGAGCTTTTACGAACTCTGGTTCGGCCGATGTCTGGAATCAACGATACGAATGACGGGTTTCGATGAACCCACCGCTTTGGACATCGTGCAGGACACCATGATGAAATGTGCCACCAAACTTCCGCGATTCGACGAGACCAGGCAGCTTGAAGCCTGGCTGGACCGGGTCCTGGTCAATGCCGCGCGAGATCGTATTCGAGCGGAGACTCGTCGACGAACCAGGGAGAATCGACCGGTGCGAACCAGGATTGAAGCCCTTTCGATCGAGGATCTCGAACTGCTCGACCGGAATCTGGGTCGGCTGGACGAGCAACAACGTTCGATTCTGCATCTCAGATTCACTCTGGGATGGAGTCTGCAGATGATCGCAGGAAATCTCGGACTGGGTGGCGCAGGATCGATCGACGGACGCATCAGACGTGCGCTCGAAGTCCTGCGAAAGGAATACCGAGACGAGCATGAGAGCCAGGAGGTGCATGATGAAGCAAGATGAACACGAAATCACGACTCATGGAGCGGACCGCCGGGACAAGATGCTTCCACTGCTTCAGGAGGCGATGAAGGAACACTCCAGAAGAAGAAGACAGCGAAGATCGATCGCCTGTTCGGTGCTGGCCTTCTGCCTGTTCATTGTTCTGTATGAGACTTTCTCCTCTCGTGACACGACACCTCCCACCTCGTTTGAAATCGTGATGGATCGGCCTCTCGAGACGATCGTCGCCGATTCGTCGGCACCAGAACCTTCAGCGAGCGAAACGGAATCCTTCAACGACGTGCGTCCGTTCTACACCGTGATCGAATCGGAGTCGGCCTTTGAACGATGCCTTCAACGAAATCCGGATCTGATCATCGATGATGCCGTCGCTCTGGCCTACACCGCCGAGGCCACGGGGGTCAGTGCACCCATCCGAGAGATCACCACCGATGAGCTCGTGGCGTCACTCGCGGAGGCGGGCATCAGCACCGCGATCAGCTGCAGTGAAAAACGATGCACGCTCTACACCACGTCGGGCTCGGAAATTCCCCTCGAAGAGAACCATGAAGAGAAACCTGTTCAAACGACCATGGCGACCTCGACTCCCGAGACGGACGGCGAGCATGTGCACCCCCATCTGAATGGTTGAATTCCCAGGAATTCTTCTTCAAACCACGGGTTTCTCTGGAAGAACGACCCTTGATCGAAGAGTTCCCCACGCTATCCTGTTGTCGTTGATTCAGAGAAAGGAATCGCGATGGCCGAACGCCGAAACACCATCCAACTCGACGCGATACGAAAAGCCGTCCTCGAAGCGGGCCGGCCACTGTCCATCGATGAAATCCTCACGAAATCAACGAAACAAGTCTCGACGATCAGCTTGCGGACGGTCTACCGGGTGATTCGAAAGTTGGAGGAAGAGGGCGAAATCACACCCGTGACCCTGCCTTCACATCCAGATCGTTACGAATCGTCAGCGGCGGCCGACAAGCACCACCACCACTTTCACTGCACCAACTGCGACCGCCTCTTCGATGTCGACGGGTGCCCTGGAAGACTGAAGAGCCTGCTTCCCGATGGCTTCGTCCTGACGGAGCACGACCTGACACTCAAGGGACTCTGTGCATCCTGCGCCTGATGAGCGGGAAAGACGTGCCTTCAGACCGGTCGGCATCCCCTTCGCTTCGAAGGTTCATGAGATTCCAGACAAATACTCTTCCGCGACGTCCAGGTGACCGGTCATCTTCTCCGGATCCATCTTCCGAGCCATGGCACACATCATGGCCCAACGGGGATTTTTCCTGAGCTCTTCGGCATGGTTGGATATCCAGCGCCAGTAGAGGCCGTCCCAGATCGCGGTCCAATCTCCTGGTGGATGATTGCTCATCTTCTTGATGTAGGAGGAACCTGAAAAATAGGGTTTGGTGGTGATCAGGCCCCCATCCGCGTGCTGGCTCATCGCATAGACGTTGGGAACCATCACCCAGTCGTAACTGTCGACGAACATCTCCATGAACCAGCGGTAGATCTCGTCCGGTTCGAACTCGCACAGGAACATGAAGCCACCCAGCACCATCAATCGTTCGATGTGATGACAATATCCGGTCTGAATCACTCGCCCGATGGCGTCGTCGATGGGGTCGATGCCGGTGGTTCCATCGTAGAAGCTGGTCGGTATCGAACGAACATGACCCCAGTGATTCGTGGTGCGCATCTGAACCCCATGGTCGACATAGGTCGCTCGCATGAACTCACGCCAGCCGATCAACTGGCGGATGAACCCTTCAAGTGCGTTCAACGGAATATCAGCTCGATCCGCATGAGCAAGCGCGCGATCAAGCACCTGACGAGGAGTCAGCAGCCCCGAGTTCAGCATCGGCGTGAGGACTCCATGCCAGAGCCAGTTCTCTCCCTTGAGAATCGCATCCTCGTAGTCACCGAAAAGAACGAAACGTTGCTCGAGAAAATCGTCCAACCATCTGCTCGCATCGTCATGCGAGGTTGGATAGACGAGCTGGTCGATCGAGCCCGGATTCTCCGGGTACATGCTTCGTACATGCTCGACGGCGGCTTGATCGATCGAATCTCCGGGATTCACGTTCAGAGGCGGAATGGAACCGCGCAGCTTCGCGGGAACCTTTTTGCGATTGTCTTCGTCGAAACTCCACTTCCCCCCCATCGGCTCATCGTCTTCATCGATGAGGACATCGAGTCTTCGACGCTGGAATTTGTAGTAGTCGGCCATGTACCAGCGCTTCTTGGAATCGCGATACGATCGATTGACCGCGTTCGTATTGAGAAACATCGGGGACTCGAGAACGTGCAGTTCAAGATCGAATCTCTCGCAGAAACGTTTCAGCCTGCGGCTGAGGAGGTGATCGTGGGGCTCGGAGACGCAGACGGTCGAACAGCCGGCCTTCCGCAATCGCTCGAGACACGCTTCGAGGACATTGTGATCGGTCGCGTGCTCGACATATTCGACGTCCGAGTCCATCTCACGCAGACCTTGCGCGTACCGCTGCATGGTGGCACGGTGGAACCAGATCTTCTGCTTGTGAAAGCCACCGAAGAGATCGGGGTCACCGAAGAACAGACGGTCCTCGATCAGAATGATCTTCGACGGCGAACGGTCGAAACCAGGATGGTTCTGAAACAGTTGATTGGGAAAGATCAGAAGGGCTTCGGAATCTGACATCGAACACTCTCGGCAGGTTTGGAGGGCCTTTGGTGGAGCGGAATACGGTGGATCAGGCAATGGTAGCCATGATCTCGTCTCTGAATTCGAACGCATGGATGATGAATGATTGAAATCAGGGAAAAGTCCCGGCCGACGAGATGACATCGGACCCGACCCGGACCTGGAAATACGCCTACCATCTCGAATTCGAAATACACCTCTGGAGCGTCTCTTGAAATCTGCACTGATATTCGGATCCAACACCGGGAATACCGGCTATGTCGCCGGGCTCATCATCAAGGCGTTGCAACCAGAGATCACGTTGGAGGTGGTGGATGTGAATTCCATCGATGCCGTCGACTTGTCGAAGATGGATTTCGCACTCTGCGGCATCCCGACCTGGGACGTCGGGCAGCTTGAACAAGGGTGGAATGAGATCTTCGAGGAACTCGACGGGGTCTCCCTGGATGGACTGACGGTCGCCATGTTCGGACTGGGAGATCAATCCACGTACATCGAGACCTATCAGGATGCGATGGGTATTCTCTATCGCAAGATGATCGAACGAGGAGCCGATGGCGGTATTGGATTCACCACGACCGACACCCACACCTACGAGGGAACTCTCGGAACGGTGGAGGGCATGTTCTGCGGACTCGCCCTCGACGAAGACAGCCAGCCGGAACTCACCGAAGAACGCATTGAAGAATGGGCTCTGTCCGTGAAACAGGCATGGCCGTCGGTCGTGGCATCAGCAGTTCCCACCAACGACTGACGTCGGTCCGACCAGATACAACGATGGCCAATCGTGGCGGAGTCAGTCATGGCACAACTCAATCCACGAATGGCATCTCGACGGCCTCGGTTCGGATCCAGACCTCGACGATGCTGACCTGCGAGTCGCGCGGCGACGTGGTCTCAGCACCTCGGAGTTGATGCCACATTCGAGCGTTTCACGGGTCACGTGAAACGCCTGAAGACGTCCAGAAGGACGACCTGAAACCGCACGGAAGATCCAAAAATGGACCCAAGAGGGTCTCGAGGGCAAAAAAACCGCAAAAACCATTCTCGAATGCTAAAAACTCGACATCGATGATTGCCTTGCACTCCATCACGCAGACAATGGAACCGGCTCAAAAACCCACCTTTTTTNCAAACCCCCGCAGAGGCCCTTGCCAAGCCGATTCGATGCCACTCCGAAGAAATGGAAATCAAACATGCAGATTTCGAAGACCCTCATGCCATGGGCGACCGCCGCCTTGATGGGTGCCCTGGCCGCTTCGGCCTCGGCCCAGCTTTCGAACACCGAAACCATCCCCGGCATTCGGATGGATGTCGATGCCGCGCGAAACCGATTCCTCCAGGCCAACCCGCAGAGCGATCTGTACCTGAGAGCTGGAATCGTGACCCGCGTCTACGGGAAGGCGTTCTCCCACGGAGACAACCCGCTTGATTCCGCAACGAACTTCATCAACGAACATGGCAACATGTTCGGGGTCGAAGCGAACGAGCTGCTCCCGATCGGACCCAACGCAGCAGGTATCCACGTCCTCCCCATGGGATTCGACGCGGACACCGGCACCAACCACTTGAGCCTCGTGAGCTGGACCCAGGCCCTCGACGGCATCCCGGTGTTCCACGGCAGCGTTCGCGTGCTGGTGCGCAATGAACCGGGCTTTCCGACCGTCCTGGTCTCCAACGAGATGGCGGACATGCGCGAGTACCAGGGGCAGTTCGCAGGGCAGGGCGCCACGTCAACTCAGCTCGACCCCCGCATCTACACCCGATACGCCGCCAACCAGTTCACCATGGAACCGGTCGTCAGCGACGTCGAGCAGGTCATCTGGGCCGGCGAACCCGACGCCTGGGTCGAGCCGACTCTGGCCGTCACCTTCGTCGCCACCGGCGGCACCCGATTGACCCCCGATGAATACAAGAAGTTCCGTTACGTCGTGGATGCCGGCAATGGACGCATCCTCTATCAGGAAAGCATGATCCTCGACCTCAATGTGTCCGGCACAGTGACCGGGCGGATCACCCAGGGCGATGGCTCGGATGACTGTGACGAAGAAATCGCGGAGCCCCTTCCCTACGCTCGAATCGACGTCGGCGGTAGCACGACCTACACCGACGATGTCGGCGCCTTCGAGCTCTTGGGCAGCGGTTCGCAGACCGTGACTTCGAGCGTCTCCGGACTGTACTTCGTCGTCAACGACGAACTCGACAGCGCCGTCAGCACGGAGACCAGGACCCTTGACCCCGGAGTGCCGTACACCTTCGAACACAACAGCGCCAATGCCAGCGAGTACGACCGTGCGGAAGTGAACGCCTACGTCTGGGCCAATCTGACTCGTGACTGGGCGCTCACCCACTTCCCGGACATGCCGGCGGTCTCCACCCAGACGTTTTTCGATGTGAACATCAACCTGAGCAGCAGCTGCAATGCCTTCTACGACGGCTCATCGATCAACTTCTACACCTCCGGCGACGGCTGCCCGAACACCGCGTTCTCCGACGTCGTGGCCCACGAATACGGCCATCACATGATCTCGGTCTGCGGCTCCGGCCAGGGCCAGTACGGCGAGGGCGGCTCGGACTGCAACGGCATCCTGCTCACCCGTGAGCCCACCCTGGGCAACGGTTTCCAGGGGAACTGCAACGCAGGCATCCGCAACGCCGACAATGACAAGCAGTACCCGCAGACCGGCGCGATCCACGATTCCGGCCAGCTGATGTCCGGCTGCGTGTGGGACGTGATCCTCAATCTCGGCGGACCCACCTCCGACGCGGCCATCGATCGCACCAGCTTCCTCTGGGTCAANTCGATCTGCCTCCACACCGGTGACCTGATCACCCCGGAGATCACGATCGACTTCCTCACGATCGATGACAGTGGTCCGGACGGAGACGACAACATCTTCAACGGGACGCCCAACTACGCCGCGATCAACGATGCGTTCAGTCAGCACAACATGGCCGGCCCCGAACTCTCTCTGATCGACATCGCCACGCCCGGCGGCACCCCCNGTTCCGTCAGCCCGAGCGGTGCCTCCTTCGAGGTGACGATCAAGAATCTGACCGGAACCTACGAAGAGGGTACTGGTGAAATCCGCTACCGCACCGGCAACTTCAGCTACAGCAGCGCGCCCCTGACCTCGAACGGTGGAGACAGCTACACGGCTTCACTGCCCGCAGCCGAGTGTGGAACCTCCTACGAGTTCTACATCGCTGCGGAAACCAGCAGTGGCCTCGAGGTCACCCTGCCGAACAGCGCCCCCGGCGATGTGATCAGCGCCCCTGTCGCCACCGGTTTCGAGACGGTTTTCGACATCGACTTCGAATCCAACCCGAACTGGGTCGTCAGTGGAGTCGTCGGAGACGCCGTCGGCGGATGGGCGATCAGCACACCTTGTGGCACCACCACGCGTGGCGCACCGGGCCAGGACTTCGACGGATCCGGTCAGTGCTATCTGACCGGCCCCGGCGCGTGTGGTGAAAACACCGACGTCGATGGTGGATGCACCGTACTCACGACCGCCCCCTTCTCCGCNGTCGATTCAGCAGGCAATGGTGACGCCAACGTCAGCTACGCGCTCTGGTACGACAACACCGGCAGCGGCACCGGCGCTGATCCCAGCAACGACATCATGACCGTGGAGATCTCCACGAACAATGGTGCGAACTGGAGTGTCGTCGAGACGATCGGCCCCCTCGACAGTCGCTCCAGCGGTGGCTGGTTCTCGAGCATTTTCCAGGTCTCCAGCTTCGGTACTCCGGGCGACAACTGCCTGCTTCGTTTCAACGCGTGCGACAATGGCGACGGCTCGGTGATCGAAGCCGCAGTCGATGCCTTCAAGGTCGAAAGCGTCATTTGCGACGAGGGTGACTGCCCTGCCGAGAACAGCAACGGTGACGTGAACGGCGACGGCTTCGTCGACGGATCCGACCTTTCGATCATGCTGAGCAACTGGGGAACCGACTTCCCCGCCGCCGACTTCAACTGCGACGGCGTGATCAACGGCATTGACCTGTCCACCATTCTCAGCAACTGGACCGTGTGAGACCCTTTCCGGGCCTGCCCCGGAGAGAACCGATCTGAAACCACCGCCCTGGCATCTGCCGGGGCGGTTTTTCATCCTGCCGATACGAGCGAAGACGAACGTGGCATCCCCCGTTCTCGCACACGACCAAGCGTTCGGCCCACCGATGAAAGATCGAGCCGCGAGGAGGATTTGCGAAAACGATCTGAACACATGGATTGAAGTACCATGTTGAATCCGTTGGAAGAACGTCGTACTGGATGACGGACCTGGCATGGTGAATGAATACCCCTGACTCAAAAACGTTTACGCTGAAAGCTTGGAAACAGATGATGAAAGAAACACTCCTTGGATTGATGGGTGGCGCACTGTGCCTCTCGACGACCTTTGCAACTGACGCAATTCAACCGATCGACGTGCATGCGCTCATTGGCCTGAGTGCTCAAGACGAAGATGATTCAACAGGCGCTGGGACCACCGGACACGCCCACCATGGTCATCATGGTCATCATGGTGCCGATGCGGGTTCCGAACATGGCCCCCACCTGAGAATCAGCGCTGGCGTGAACCTGATCTCGCAAACCGACCTCAAAGGATTTTCCGAAGGATTCAAGTGGGATGCAGGTGTCGAACTCAACGTCGCGTACGGCATCCCGGTGGTGGGAGATCTCGCCGTCGAACTTGGCGTCGGCATGACCTACAACTCACTGAAGGAATACGTCACCGCCGGTACGACGAGAAACGCCGATGGTGGATTGTGGCAGGNCCCACTCATGGCGCATCTGATCTACGAATTCCATCTGGGTGAAAGCCTCGTGCTGGGAGTCTCGGCAGGCGCAGGCATCCAGTACAACACCTTCATACTTGANGGAGTGACTCCCCAATTCTTCGGAGAATCCGAATCAAGCTGGACTTTTCGTTACGAGGCGGGCCTTGAGTTGACCTGGCCACTTTCCGCGACCAGCGCACTGGGCGCCTATGCCAAATACGCCTGGGTCCCGGGCATCGAGGTCACCTTCGATGGCGAGTTTGAGACGGCTGGAAACATGGGTTTCGGGTTGATGTACCTTCTTGAATTCTGAATGAATGNCTGAACCCGTCCCCCTGATCACCACCTGATCTCGAGGCACTTTCAAAAACGATGCCGCTCAGGGAAACCGATCGGGACATGAGAGACGAAGAGGCTTCGGGTCCCTGATCCGGAGCCTCTTTTCAATCGAGCTGCCAGCCTGTTCTCGATTCGCAGAAGACCGGAAAATCTCCGGTTCCTGAAGATCGTCGGAACCACGGCTGATCGAGTACGTAGGAATTGCGGGCAGCGTGGCGGCGCGATTCGAATGACAGAACGCAGGTCAGGTCGAATCATCCGTTCAAGGACAGCTTTCAACATGAAATATGAGACGCGACTCTCCCCTTGGGGGAGATGGAAGACCACCGGTGTGGGGCTTCTTTCTGGCATGATGCTCGGCACTCCCGTCATCGCTCAGGAGAATCTGCTTCAGAATGGCTCATTCGAATCCGGCCTGACCGGATGGACCACTTCCGGGAACGTCCTCATTCAGGGTGACGCCTGGGATGGCTCCAGTTCGGTACGACTTCTGCCCCAATCGAATGAAACCGCTCAACTCTCCCAACGGGTGACCGGATTGGAACCACGCGGTCGGTACACGATCGCGGCCCGGATTCGAACCAGTGACCCCCTCTCACCCCCCATTCTCGGCATACGAGATGGTGCTCAGATCGCCAAGGCCTACGGATGGGTGGCGATCGATGATGCGGATCTCTGGCTCGAACGTCGNTTCGAAGTCCACCTCGAAGAGGACGCGACCGAATTCGAGGTCTATCTNCAGGGNTGGCAGACCGATCAGGGCGCCGTGGTGGAATTCGACGCNATACGTCTCTGGGAAGGCCGGCAACCACCACCGACGGCGGATCCTGGTGAACCTGCCTGGTCTGGTGCACCGGTCATCACGGTCGCGCCCGCTGCCGGCGACTCCCTGCTGAGAGAGACCGGCTTCGAGAATCCTGAAGGAGGCGCCTGGGCGCTTGGAATCAGCGCGACCGTGGTCGACACGGGAGAAGGCAATGCCATGCGACTTCTCTCCGGACCGGACACGTCCCGTGCCTCCCAGACGATCGACATCGCGCTGCCCCCGGGTGGTGAGTGGACGATCTCTATGGAAGTCAAAGCCGACCCGGATGTCGTCGCCAGTGCGTATTTCACTGGCTCGGATGAATACCTGGTGACACGCTCATTCCAGAACGATGACTGGGAGACGATCGAGCTTCAGCTTCAGACCGAAGATCGCTGGGTGCGAAATGGAAAGCTCATTCTGGAAAACTGGAAGAATCAGCCGGGCGCGGCGTGGTACCGAAACGTCAGATTCACCGCACAGGGCGGAGAATGGATGCCGACCCTGGCATCACCCCCGGTGCGACAGAACGAGGTCTTTTTCGATGACTTTTCAGACGGCACCCTGAGTCCTGAGAAGTGGCTGGTCTCCGGAAAGGCATGGGGTGGGGACAACGGAGGAGTCGCACCGGAAAACGTCATCCTCGTTCCTGACATGGACGAAGGAAAACCGATCATCGCTCTGCGACTGGAGGCGCACGGAGATCTCTACGACGGAGACCTCGTGCACAACGGTCGAAAGACCAGAGTCGGCGCCGCGATCGCGACCCGGACCTACCACGCATCGGGACGATACGAGGTCCGAGCGCGGGTGGCACCCGACTATGGAACCTGCACAGCTTTCTGGCCGTTTCACTACATCGACCATCGAAAGGGTGAGGCGCCCTACTGGCACGAACCCAATCCCAGACGCAACACCGAGATCGATTGGGAATTCCCGACCGANCTGGCAGGCTCCGACACGGGAAACTTCTCNTTCACCAAGGCGAGAACGAACTCATGGGGTGGACAGTTCGGAGGCGANGGTGGCGAACACAAGGGTCGAAAGATTCTCACCGACGAACAAGGCGCNCCTCTCGATCTGGCTGAAGAAGCTCTGGATGGTCGCTACCACACGTTCACGATCGAGTGGCGTTCGGGAGAGGATCTCGGAGATGAGGCGATCACCCGGACCCNGGTCGGNTCCGTGCGCTGGCTTCTGGACGGCCGTCTGGTCGACGAGTTGCACGACGTGGAATTCGGGCAGGGCAACGTTCCCTTTCGAGCGGCACGTTTCTGGCTCGGCACGTGGTTTCCTTCCGCCGGCTACGCGGGCGATGTCGGTTGGACGGGCAACCCTGAATTCGACACCTCGGCGGCGCACATCGCATGGGTCAGAATCACCCCATTCGACGAAGGCCGCGACCTCTGGGTTGACGAAACGGTCCCCAATCTGGCCTGGGCGGGACCCGACGACTATCCGTTGGAGATCGACCCGATTGAGGGAATCGAAGGCGACCTTGATGACGATGGTCTGGTCGATGGCACGGATCTGGCCATGCTGCTTGGAAGCTGGGGGACCANCAACGAGCAGGCGGACATCGATGGCTCAGGGACAGTGAACGGAGCGGATCTGGCACGACTTCTCAGCAATTGGACACCGTGATCAAATTACGGATGGCATCCTCTGTTTCAAGGAAAGGATCCGTCTACCATTGATCGGAGATGAACTCCGAAGACGGACAGAAGAAGAGACACGACATCGTCGCCCTCGCACCGACGTTCAACAATGAACGGACGGTCGTGGAGATCGTGAGCCAGGCCCTCAAGCGATGCGGCAGCATCGTGGTGATCGATGACGGCTCGACCGACGGGACCCGATCTCTGCTTGATGCCTGGAAGAAAGCACACCCGGAGGACGACGTCACGATCGTTCGACATGACGTGAATCGTGGAAAGGCGGAGGCNCTCAAGACCGGATTCGAGCTGGCACGGCGTGCCGGGTGCACCCACGCGCTCACGATAGACACCGATGGACAACATGATCCCNATTTGATCCCGGACTTCATGCGTGCTTCGGAAGCGAACCCGGACTCGATCATTCTGGGAGAACGTGACATCTCACACCCGGACTACCCGGCTCGCTCACGCTTCGGCCGCAGACTTTCGGATCTTGCCACCAGNCTTGAAACCGGAACCCGGANAGAGGATACGCANTGCGGTTTCAGGATCTATCCACTTCGAATCTTCGAGATCATCAACTGCTGCATGGGTCGATACGCGTTCGAAGCCGAGATTCTGACGCGTGCCGCCTGGGCTGGCGTCGGGATTCGAAACATACCGGTCACATGCATCTATCAAACAGCTGATGAGCGCGTCTCACATCTCCATCCGGTCTATGACGGACTGTTGGGAGCATTGATTCACTTTCGTCTGCTCGGGAGGACCCTGGTACCGATTCGATTCCCCAAGGTTCCGGGCTCCATCGAAGACGAATCCCAGCCTCGATCGGGATCTGGAGTCTCGAGGCTTGCGGCATGGTTCAGTCCAAGACATCTCTGGCGACAGATTCGAAATGATCCGGCAAGTCGATCGACCGTGGCGGCAGGCGTCGGCCTGGGTGCGTTCATCGGATCTCTACCCTTTTTCGGGGTGCACGCCCTGCTCGGTCTCTATCTGGCGAAGAGACTGAAACTTCATCCTTTGACCGTGGTGGCGGGCACACAGATTTCAATGCCCCCCATGAGTCCCCTGATCATCTTCGCAAGCATCTGGGTCGGTTTCACCATGCTTCATTTCAAGACACCGGTTCTCGCGGATTTCACCGATCTCAGCGTGTGGGATCTGTTCGGACAGGTGATCCTGGAATGGACGGTGGGCTCGATCGTGGTCGGAACCGTTCTGGGCATCACTCTGGGCCTGGCCACCTCAGTGGCGCTCAGGATGATCCCCGAGAAACGATGAGACGGCATCACCGTCGTGATCGGCGGGCAGGTAGGGTTCGACCCCGATGAGTTCATCGAGTCTGACGAATTCGAATCCCCGCGCCCGGATCTTCGCGATCAGAAGCGGCAGCGCGTCGATCGTCGCCTGAGGATCGCGCCGTCCGAATGGATCGGTGCCATCATGCAGAACGATGATCGATCCCGATCGGATGGTGCGCGCGAGACGTGCGAGGATCCGCTTCGAGGTCGTGCGCACACCATCGAAGCCTCGACAACTCCAGGTGATGGTGGTGTACCCGCGGTTCCGCGCGGACTTCATCATTCGCGGATTGCGCAGTCCCATCGGAGGGCGGAAGAATGCCGGACGAAGACCGATCGCCGACGAGATCAGCGCATCGGTCCGAGCGAATTCCTCATCCCAATATCGAGACCAGCGGAGGGATCCACCGTGACTGTGCGTGAAACTGTGGTTTCCCAGGACATGACCATCGGCATGGATTTTCGAGAGAAGCGCACTTTGATCAACCGCGTTGCTCCCGATCACGAAGAAAGCTGCCGGAACCTTCTCGCGGCGAAGGATCTCGAGAATCACAGGGGTCACGGAGTCATCAGGACCATCATCGAAGGTGAGTGCGACCGTCCGTCGTTGGCGATCGACACCTCGATGGACCACTGTGCCGAAAAGCATGCTTCGAGGATTCGAAACACCCCGCAGAACGACGAAACAGAACGTCAGAAGTGACAGCAGGATCGTGATGGAGATGATGACTGTGGTGAACATGAATGGGGATCAGTTGGTCGGGGTTGCCTGCAAGGGTGTCCCGGAATCGTCATGAGGGGCGGGGTGAATGAGCAGAAGGATGGGGAGCAGGATCACCACGGTCGAGAGCAGGCAACCCACCACCCCCACCGCCGTGATGATTCCGAGCGTTTGAATGGCGGGCGTGCTGGTGAACACCAGAGAGCCGAAGGCG
>NYVB01000075.1 GCA_002684315.1 Planctomycetaceae bacterium
TGATCGAATCCGAAGTCGCACGACTGCTCGAGGATCACGCCGCGTACGAAGCGATGGCACATCTGGAAAATCCATACGGAGANGGCAANGCCGCCCAACGGATCGTCGATGGTGTTCGTGGTTGGTTCGAGTGAGGATCNCNANCNTTCATTATCGGACAAGNNTCCCGANGGGATTCCTCTTCTTGTTCTTCATGTCCCNGNCCTTCGTCGCCGATACGGTTGANGCAANCCACTCCCGTNCTCGGTGTTCGAGACGCTCCTGCGAGGTNNCCGTTTGATCGANGTCCTGATCATCACGAAGAATGAAGAAGCCAACATCGGGTTCTGTCTCGAGGCGCTTGCCGGNTGGACCAACAGGATCTTCGTCGTGGACAGNGGNTCCACCGATCGNACCANGGAGATCGCCGAATCCCANGGTGCCGAGTTCATTCATCATGACTGGCCCGGTTTCGCCAAACAGAAGAANTGGGCNCTCGACACNCTGGAATTNGAATCNCCCTGGACCCTGATCGTCGATGCCGACGAGGTCATCACNCCTGAANTNCGCTCCGTGCTCGAGGGGATCGCCACCGNGCNCGNGNNTCAGGAAACCAAGACCGGGTATTTCATCAATCGCCTGACGTTCTTCCTCGGCAGGCCGATTCGTCATTGCGGTTATTTCCCGAACTACCACCTCCGCTTCTTCAAGACCGGATCAGGTCGTTATGAAGAACGTGAAGTGCACGAACACATCATTCTCAAGGGACCGGTCGGTCGTATCACGACACCCATGCTNCATGACGATCGTCGTGGTCTCGAGCACTACATCGCGAAGCACAACCGTTACTCCACGCTTGAGTCGCAAGCTCTTCAGCGCGAGATCAACTCCCAGAAGAACGAATCCGAATCCCTCGAGCCCGGTGCCCGTCGGCGTCGCTGGGCGAAGCGCACGATTCTTCCCCGCGTTCCATTTCCCGGACTGATTCGATTCATCTACATGTTCATTCTTCGTGGCGGTTTCCTCGATGGGTGGACGGGGCTTTATTTCTGTCGGTTCATCGCCACGTATGACGACTTCGTCGCACTGAAACTCCGCGCGCTCGTCCGTGGGCAGCGCATCGACCACACGGGAGTCGCGGGACTCTCGGATGTGACCGTCGAGAATGCCGACAAGTCCGAGGAGCCGGAAGAGACCGACAGGATCGAGCCGTTCGAGAAGACGGTGTCGTCTCCCGCCCTTCCTTCGGACAAGGCCCAGTCACATCGACAGATGCAACCCGAAGCCAGTCCCTGGACCTTTCGTGAAAAGGTGGGCCGTGCGCTCTGGATGCTTTTCGGCCGAACGATCTTCCGTGCGACCTTTCACAACTGGTACGGCATTCGAAGACAGCTGCTTCGGATGTTCGGCGCCCGGATCGGCGCCAATGTCGCGATCCGACCCACCGTCCATGTCGAAGTCCCCTGGATGATCCAGATAGATGATGGTGCCACCATCGGTGATTACGCCATCATCTACAGCCTCGGTCCCATTCGAATCGGTTCACGTTCGATCATCAGTCAGTACGCACACCTCTGCGCCGGCACGCATGATTACGCGGATCACACGTTTCGCCTGATCCGATCACCGATCACCATCGGCGAGGATGTCTGGATCGGCGCGGACTCATTCGTGGGTCCGGGTGTGGAGATCGGTGACCTTGCGGTTCTTGGAGCACGTTCGAGCGCGTACAAGAGTCTCGCAGGCGGACGGATCCACGTCGGAAATCCCGCACGAGACGTGAAGGAAAGAAATCTCACATGACAAGTGGGTCCCTGGATCATCTTTCCCGCTCACCGGTTCGAACGAGCTTCAGGCGATCATTTCTCTCGGGGCTCTGGCGGATCACCAATTCGACGGTCTTTCGACTGCCCATGCCCATCATGAACTTCGTGCGAGTCGGCCTCCTCAGGTTATTCGGTGCCAGCATCGGCAAGGAGGTCTTCGTCGAATCATCCGTTCGAGTGGATTCGCCCTGGAACCTCGAAATCGCCGACGAGGTGAAGATCGAGAAGTGCGTGGTTCTCAATGCGATCGGCGGAATTTCATTTGGACGAAAATGTCAGGTCTCGCCCTACGCCCACTTCTGCTCGGCTAACCATGACTACACGGACCACTCGATGCAGGTTCTGGCATGTCCCATCGTCATTGGTGACAATTGCTGGATCGCCGTCGACAGTTTCGTGGGGCCGAACACCCGTATCGGCGCGGGCTCTCTCCTGGCATCGCGTTCCACGGCATTCGGAGATCTTCCGGGTGACTCACTCCTCGTGGGCGAGCCCGCCAGACGGATCCGTTCCTCCGCAGGACTTTTCGAGGGTGGCGATTCGAATTCGGTTTCATGACGTCCGGTCGGTACCATTGAGGCGCACGATCCATCAAGTCCACTCAGGGTGAGGCCATGCCCCTTCGACTCTACAACACGCTCAGCCGATCTCAGGAACTCTTCACTCCCATTCGAGGTGATGATGGCCCGGTCACGTTCTACAGTTGCGGCCCGACCGTGTACGACTACGCGCACATCGGCAACTTCCGATCCTTTCTGAACGCCGACATCCTTCGCCGGACGCTTGAGATGATCGGGTACCGGGTCGAACACGTCATGAACATCACCGATGTCGGACACATGACGGAGGACGACGATGTTGATGGCGGGGGTGAAGACAAGATGCAGGTCGCCTCGAAGAGGATCCTCGAGGACAAGAAGTCGGGAAAGATTCCGGATGGGTCGGACATCGATCCGTCCGATCCGCGCGCGATCGCCGACTACTACGCCCAGGCTTTTCTCGACGATGGAACAACACTCGGATTGCAGGTCGCGGTCGAAGCCGATCGTTTCCCCGAAAGGCTTCCGCGTCCGACCGCCTACATCCAGGGGATGATCGAACTCATCGAGGGGCTCATCGAATCCAAGCATGCCTACGTCGCCGATGACGGCGTGGTGTACTTCGATGTCGGGAGCTTTCCCGAGTACGGGGCCCTGAGTGGAAACACGGTCGAAGCTCTTCGATCCGGCGAGGGTGGTCGAGTGCTCGAATCCAATCAGGTGAACAAGCGTTCTCCGGCCGATTTCATGCTCTGGAAGCCGGACCCGAAACATCTGATGCGATGGGACAGTCCCTGGGGCGAAGGGTATCCCGGATGGCATCTGGAATGTTCGGTCATGGCGGAAGCGCTTCTCGGTCACAACGGCGAGATCGACATTCATTCCGGCGGCGAGGACAACATCTTTCCTCACCACGAGTGTGAAATCGCCCAGAGTCGATGCGCGACCGGATCATCCTCGTTCGCCCGCTACTGGTTTCACACCAGGCATCTCGTCGTCGAGGGCGAGAAGATGTCGAAGAGCAAAGGCAACTTCTTCACGGTTCGCGACATCCTGGAGAAGGGGGTCACTCCCGGCGCACTTCGCCTCGAGCTGGTACGAACCCACTATCGACAGAATGCGAACTTCACCATGCAGGGTCTCAAGGACTGCACTCGCATGGTGGATCGCTGGTGCCGTCTGCGGGACCAGCTTGCNGATGGCATGATCTCGGAATCAGGCGGAGCGGCGCCACTGCAAGCCGCTCTCCCGCGCTTCACCGAATGCCTGTGCGATGATTTGAATCTGGCACGCGCGATCGGCGTGCTCAATGAGGCTTCGGCCCTCGCACGAGTGAATCAGGGCGAAGGTGTCTCGAACCCGGAGCTTGCCGCTTCCGAACTCGCGGCTCTCATGAAGATGGATCATGTCCTCGGGGTTCTTGAACGGAACGAATCGATCTCAGCCGGAGATGATGATGATCTTTCGGACCGGGTCGAGGCGTTGATCACGGCTCGTACCGATGCCAAGGCGCGGAAGGACTGGTCCGCGGCGGATGGCATTCGTGACGAACTCATCGCACTTGGAATCTCCATCAAGGACGGACCTGAAGGAACGACCTGGTCCCGAAACGTCGAATGAGTGCGATACCCGTCATCGGGCTTGTGGGCGGAATCGGCTCCGGAAAGAGTGCGGTGGGTGAAATCCTCGCCGAGCTCGGGTGCGTGGTTTCAAACAGTGATCGTGTCGCGCATGAATGTCTCGAGGAACCCTCGGTCGTCACGATGCTCGTCACGCGCTGGGGTGACCGCGTTCTTTCCATCAGTGGCTCACCCGATCGCTCGGTGATCGCGAGCATCGTCTTCACCGACGATGCCGAACGGACCTGGCTCGAGTCCGTTCTTCATCCGATGGTGAATCACCGTCGACGGGCGGCTTTCGAGTCTCTTGATCCGAACACCCCGGGATTCGTCATAGACGCGCCACTGTTGTTCGAAGCCGGAATCGATTCCGAGTGTGACGCGATCTTCTTCGTTGATGCGCCATTGGATCAGCGCCTGAAACGAGTGGTGACGTCCCGGGGCTGGTCTGAAGAGAATCTGATGGCTCGCGAGGCTCGCCAGATGCCTCTGAAGGAGAAGCGTGCTCGTGCGACCGATCTCATTTCCAATGATGGATCGATCGAGGATCTGCGAAGTCTGGTGGTCAATGCCTTTGAGCGAATCCGAGGCCTTCCTCCCCGNACGACTTGACTTTGAACTTCCTTGATTGGATGATTGNCCNGTCGCTCGATGNATGNCTTCNTCATGCATCACCGTGGATNTGAACGGTGTGCCGCGCGACCCCAAGTTTTCAAAACTAAATGGGACCGATGATCAGCCGCAGTGCTTTGTGAGGTCCCACAGGTCGGTGTTCTCTTGATTCGTTGTCGACGAGGACGTCCGGACCAACCGGATTCAAAAACATGGCTAGCAAGTCTCGTCGACGTGGACGCAGGAAGAGTGGTTCCAATTCAGGATCTGGAAACAGTGCGAACNCNATCGTGCTCGCTCCGGGATCCGTACCGACNGACGAGCAGCTCGAAGAGGAGTTGNGCGATCTTGAGAAGAAGACTCAGGGNAAGTATCAGCTCGCCAAGAACGATCTGACCCTGCCGATGCTTCAGAAGATGAAGAGTGACGAGCTCGGNAAGCTCGCCAAGAAGGAGAAGATCGCCGACTACCAGACGATGCCCAAGCAGAAGCTGGTCTTCGAGGTTCTGAAGTCGCGCGCCCAGAAGCAGGGCCTGATGCTTGCGGAGGGAACTCTCGAGGTGATGCCCGACGGTTTCGGTTTCCTGCGCAGCCCCGAGTACTCCTACAGCCCATGTGCCGATGACGTCTATGTCAGTCCCGCCCAGATCCGTCGTTTCGGACTCCGCAAGGGGCACATCGTGAAGGGCGTCATTCGACCCCCCAAGGAAGCNGAGACCTACTTCGCACTTCTGCGGGTCGAGTCGGTCAACGGACTCAACCCCAAGAAGATCCAGGACCTTCCAACCTTCGAGAACCTGACACCACTTCACCCGGACCGTCGCATTCAGATGGAAATAGCCGGTGAGCCGGAGAAACTCGAGACCCGGATCATCGACATGGTCACGCCCATCGGTTTCGGTCAGCGCGCCTTGATCGTCGCTCCCCCCCGTACGGGCAAGACCGTGATTCTCCAACAGATCACACAGGCCATCTCGAAGAATCACCCTGAAGCGCACATCATGGTTCTCCTCGTCGACGAGCGTCCCGAGGAAGTCACCGACTTCCGTCGCAACACCGATGAATCGGTCGAAGTCGTCGCCAGCACGTTCGACGAGGAACCACACCGACACATCCAGGTCGCCGAGATGCTCATTGAAAAAGCACGTCGCCTCGTTGAAATCGGGGAGGACGTGGTGATCCTCCTGGATTCGATCACACGACTCGCCCGCGGGTATCAGGCAGCCATGGGCTCCGGTGGTGCCGTGACTTCCGGTGGCATCAACCCCAAGGCGTTGATCCCCCCCAAGAAGTTCTTCGGTTCAGCTCGCAGCATCGAGGATGGTGGCTCGCTGACGATTCTCGGGACGGCACTGGTCGACACCAACGCACGCAGTGACGAGGTCATCTTCGAGGAGTTCAAGGGCACCGGCAACGCCGAATTGCACCTNGACCGAAAGCTCGTCGAGAAACGGGTCTGGCCTGCGATCAACATTCCCGCCAGTGGCACCCGCCGCGAAGAACTTCTTCTCGATCCGAAGGAACATGAACTCATCGTGCGACTNCGNAAGGTGGTCGCCGACATGAACGTCGTCGAGGCGATGGAGCTCCTGCACAGCAGACTCTCCAAGACCAAGTCGAACGGTGAATTCCTGATGACGATGAACATGGGCTGATTCTCGGTCTGTCCTGAGTGGCTTGAGTGGTGCTTTTCCTTCAGAAAGTGGACTCGTTCCTCTTTTCCGCGTCATTCCACGAAGGTTCCGGGAACCGAGACCCCGTTCTGATCAGTATTCTTCTTACGGGTTCCCTCGTGGTGGCCGACCGATTTCCACGTATCCTTTGATGAGTGGCGATCCACATCAATTCCGAATGTCCTTTGAGAGGCGAACCATGGTTCAGAACTCCTTCACCCCTTCAGACGATCAGAGCCAGTCAAGACAGTCCCTGAGGACGCCAGCCGCCAGACGGCACGGCATGACGGTGGTCGAGATCGTCGCCGTGGTGGGAATCATCATTCTCCTCATGGGCATTCTTCTTCCAGCCCTCGGCATTGCCGGTGGAAACGCCAAATGGGCGAAGTCACAGAGCAACATGCGTCAGATCTACGGATTGATGCAGGAGTACACCACGGACAACCGTGAAATCATCTGTCCGGCTGCGTTTGATTATCGACTGAGCGGATACCCCGGAAAAGTGCGTTCCGCTCAACCCGCCGGCGCAGTCCCTCCATTGGACACCCCGATCGGGCAACGTGTGAACTACGGCACCTGGACCGACATTCTCTGGACTTATGGTGACTTTTCGGTACCCAAGCTCAGTGGAGGCTCGGGCGATGGAACGCCGGACTGGAACTACCGATACGACTCACCCGATCGTGCCTATTACGAGACCAACGAAAGTTATGATTCGATCTTCCGAGCCGCACTGAAGCCGACCTCCGTTCCCGGTGGAGACGAGGCCACGCCCTATGGCACCGGAGCTCGTCCATCGGAAGCGGCGCACAATGGATACTTTGCGGCAAACCTGCTCTTCGACACGCGAACCGACTCTGGTGAGAATTCGTTCGGTGAGTGGCGCAACAGCTCTGAAGTGAGGAGGCCATCCAGTACTGTTTATCTGGTCGATTCGACGCACGGTGAGACCATCGAGCCGTCGGCCATCGGATTCGGCAGCCCTGATGACCCCGACCCGGGAATGCAATCGGACGGTCAGGTCGACTTCAGATATCCCGGTGACACCACCTTGATGTTGTTTCTCGACGGCCACATCGGAACCGAAGGTCAGTGGGAGCAATTTTCAGACCTGCGAGAGATTCGTAACATTCTTGTGGACTCGCTTCGTTGATCGGTCGGTTGGTGTGCTGAGTTGCTGAAGGTCCATTAAAATCAGCCCTAAATCGCTAAGAGGTCGTGTTTTCGGCTTCAAACCGAATCCTCGCATCATTTCACCCAACAGACATTTGGACGCCTCATCAGTGACCGGTGCCAAAAGAGGCCCTGAGCATGCCTCAGGGCGGTGTGCATCCGCCGTGGAATGAGCGGTTGGGCTTGCGCCTCGTGAAGAAACCAGTACTATTCGCAGTCCGCCTCACTGGGGCGGTTTTTAGTAGGGCCCTCCCCCGAGAGAAGCCTGTTCGCCACCGTAGCTCAGTGGTAGAGCACACCCTTGGTAAGGGTGAGGTCACGGGTTCAAATCCCGTCGGTGGCTTTCATCGGACCTTCTGTATGGGTCCTGCCCCGACGATTGAGTACCAAGGTGGTACTCGATCATTCAAGAGAGACCGCTCGCATTCGCGTGGGGTCATCGAAAGCATCTGTTGGAGAGATTCAGGCGATGGCCAAGGAAACATTCAATCGTACAAAGCCCCACGTGAACGTCGGAACCATTGGTCACGTCGACCACGGTAAGACAACCCTCACCGCGGCTCTCACCACCGTTCAGGCAGCGAAGGGTCTTGCAACCCCCATCGCATACGACGACGTCGCCAAGGCCTCGGAATCGGAAGGCCGTCGCGATGCGACGAAGATCCTCACGATCTCCACCAGCCATGTCGAATACGAGTCAGCGAATCGCCATTACGCGCACGTCGACTGCCCGGGTCACGCCGACTACGTGAAGAACATGATCACCGGTGCGGCACAGATGGATGGCGCCATCCTCGTGTGCTCCGCATCAGATGGCCCCATGCCTCAGACTCGTGAGCACATCCTGCTCGCCCGTCAGGTCGGTGTGCCCAAGATCGTGGTCTTCCTCAACAAGTGCGACCTCGTCGATGACGAGGAGCTGCTTGAGCTCGTCGAAATGGAAGTTCGCGAACTTCTCGACAAGTACGACTTCCCCGGTGATGACACCCCAGTCATCCGCGGTGCCGCGTACCCCGCTCTTGAGAACCCCACCGATGAAGGCAAGACCGCCTGCATCCAGGAACTCATGGACGCTCTGGATTCATACATCCCCGAGCCCGAGCGAGAAATCGACAAGCCATTCCTTCTTTCGGTTGAAGACGTTTTCTCGATCAAGGGTCGAGGCACCGTCGCCACCGGACGAATCGAACGTGGCATCGTGAAGGTCGGAGACGATGCTGAAATCGTCGGACTGACACCCGAGCCCATGAAAACCACCATCACTGGTGTCGAAATGTTCCAGAAGACCCTCGATCAAGGCCAGGCCGGCGACAACGTCGGTTGCCTGATGCGTGGTGTTGAAAAGGAAGACATCCAGCGTGGACAGGTCATCTGCAAGCCCGGGAGCATCAAGCCCCACATGGCTTTCGAGGCGGAGATCTATGTGCTGACCAAGGAAGAAGGCGGTCGACACACCCCATTCTTCTCCGGGTACAAGCCACAGTTCTACTTCCGTACGACCGACATCACCGGCAAGGTGGTTCTCCAGGGTGATGCTGAAATGTGCATGCCTGGTGACAACATCACCGTCAAGGTCGACCTTGAAGGCAAGGGTGTCGCGATGGAAGAAGGCGTCCGCTTCGCTGTGCGCGAAGGTGGCCGAACGGTCGGCTCCGGCGTCGTCTCCAAGATCGTCGACTAGTTGAAGAAAACGTCCGTCCTGCCGGTGCCAGTCACCGGCAGGACGATTTCCCGACCCTCAGTAGAGGGTCTTTCCTGACCGACTCCTTCGTGGATCGGTCCCCAACCGCGGGGTGACCCGCAGGCTTGATGGGAGCAGCGTGATGGCAAANAGAGCCATGGATCGCGAGTATGTCTGGCTCCAGTGCACGGAGTCCGGCGACCTCAATTACCGGACGAACATTCGTGTCAAGGGTGGCATCGACGAGAAGATCAAGGCAGGGCT
Organism: Planctomycetaceae bacterium; assembly: GCA_002684315.1. The sequence continues at coordinate 9,367 of NYVB01000075.1, forward strand.
TCAGAAGTATTCGCCCCGTCTTCGAAAGCACACTCTGCACAAGATCAAGCGGAAGTAATCCTCGATTCGTTGGGCTGTCGAGTGNAGCTCGNCGGCCNGGCGGGTCCGGAACGCCGGTAGCTCAATTGGTAGAGCAGCGGATTCCAAATCCGCAGGTTGAGTGTTCGAGTCACTCCCGGCGTGTTGAAGGCGAAGTCTGCCCGATCTCTGGGCATTCAGCACTCCGAAGCACCAGCTTCCGAGTGATTCACGAACCTTCTCATCTGTGAAGGTTCACGAACAAGGAATGGTTTGATGGCAATCGGCATCTATAAAAAAGGGCAGGGCTACTACACCCGACTTTGCACGGCAATTGCCTATGCACTTCTTGTCGGCATGGGTGCCTGGTGGCTTTCGACTCAGTTGAACACGATCGATTACGGGTTTCCCGCCGTGTACGTGAGTGCTGGTTCCGCCCTGGTCATGATCTCCGTGTTCGGTCTCCTCGGATTCTGGCTCATCGGCCGGCGTCCCGGAACGGTCGACTTCCTTGTCTCTACCGAAGGGGAGATGAAGAAGGTCAACTGGTCCACCCGACGTGAAGTCGTCGGATCAACGGTGATCGTCATTCTTCTTTCGATTCTCATCGCGGTACTCTGCTGGGTGTTCGATTACATCTTCGCTTGGTTCTTCGCGACGATTGATGTCCTCGAACCCAACTTGTCCTGAGAGTGATGGAGCGTGCGCAAGTGATGAACGAGACCGACACCGACGGCCAGAACCCCGAAGAGACTCATCCGGAGTCGGTTGACACTCATGTGGACTCCACAGAGCAGGACGTCACCACCGACAACCCGGCGGAGCCCGCAGCCGAAACCGAAGTGGTGGAAGCACCTGCCAAGCCTCGCCTTTCGACCGGTGCCCGCGCAGTGGCTCATTCCAAGGATGCCACCCTGAAATCCCTCGGTGTCGCCACCCAGCGCATGGCTGGTGAGGTGATCCCGGAAGCTGATGATGATGCCGAAGGTGGATTCGATCCCGCTGCCGACATGCCCATGTACCGTGCCGGAATGGACTGGTTCGTGCTCCGGGTCGCCAGCAACAAGGAAAGTTCCGTTCGTGAGACGCTTCTGCGCAAGGTGCAGATCGAAACCATGGAGGATCTCGTCGGGCGAATCATGGTTCCGACCGAAAAGACCAAGACACTCAAGGGTCGTCAGCAGCGAATCACTGAAACAAAGCTCTATCCCGGATACGTCTTCGTGGAAATGCGCCTGGAACCAGATGGTCGCATTCCCCAGGATGTCTTCTTTCTGATCAAGGAAACCACCGGCGTCGGCGATTTCGTCGGCACCGCTGGACGCCCGACTCCGATGATGCCGCAGGAAGTCGAGAAGATGTTGTTCGACTCCAGGCGTCCGGAAGAAGCTCCCCAGCTCAAGATGGAATTCGAGCCCGGCGACAATGTCACGATCAAGGAAGGTCCCTTCGAGAACTACGAGGGCACCGTCGACACCGTTCTTCCCGAGAAGGGCCTCGTTCGTGTTCTGGTCACCATCTTCGGCCGTCAGGCCCCTGTCGAGCTTGAATATTGGCAGATTGCAAAAACCGAGGAATGAGTCGCGTTGGTCTCTGCGACGACCCTCCCTCGATGGAAAGGTCGATCATGATTGATTCGATTCGTTGGATGAAGAAGAATCTCTGCACCGCTGTTCGAAGCAGACTCATCATTTTGAGCGCTCTCACGCTCTCACTCACGTCGCTTTCAAGTGGATGTGCACCCTTCGCAACGTTTCCTCCAGATTCCGATACCGGTATCAGGATCTATCCTTGGATGGCACCAGCGCCGGAGGTGATGGCCACCTCCTTGCGTCAGGTCCACGCCCGAGTGAGTCCTGACACCCCTCTGGTCTACAACCTCCCCAGTGGAATGACGGCCACGGCCTGGAAGTACGTCCAGAACAAGCTTGGTCCCGACGCACGAGAAATGGTTCCCGGCGACAAGGTCTTCCTCGACCTTCAGCGATTCGGCATTCGGAACACCAGGGCGTTCGCGGACATCGCCGTCTGGAATGACGGCGTGGGTTTTCTGGTCACGGCCTCCCTTGAACGGGACAATGTGATGCCATTCAAGGTCACGAATCTCCAGCGCTTCTACATCACCATGTCCGAACCCCAGCCAAACGTTCCAATTCAGGGTGCGGATGACACCGTGTCTGAAGACTCGGTTGGTGGTGACCAGTGAGTTCACGCCGACGCATCGTCGTCGGAGTGACGGGGGCCAGTGGAGCCATGTACGCCATGCGTACGCTTCAATTGCTTGCTGCCGCGGACTGTGAAATTCATCTCGTCGTCTCGAAGCTCGCTCGAAGACTCATCAACGACGAACTCGGCATCAAGTCCCTGGATCTCGATCAGCTCACCGGCGGACGTTCAGAAAACGTGACCGTCCACAATGATGGGGACGTGGGTGCGGCACCTGCCAGTGGATCCTTCGTCCATGATGGCATGGTCATCGTTCCATGTTCTGCCAACACGCTGGGTCGAATCGCGGGGGGGATGACTGAAAACCTTGTTCAGCGTGCGGCTGCTTGCACCTTGAAGGAACGCCGCACGTTGGTGCTCTGTCACCGGGAAACGCCCTTGACCCTGATCGAGATCGAAAACATGGCCGCCGTCACTCGTGCGGGTGCGATCGTCGCTCCACTCAACCCCGGGTTCTATCTGCAACCTTCCAGAATCGAGGATCTGGTGGACTACATGGCCGCTCGTATCCTCGCTTGCCTTGGGATCGAGCATGGTCTTGATGTTCACTGGGATGAACATCTCAAGCGTCAACGTTGAGTGCCCCCGGCTCGACCGGCCGCTTCGAACGAATCCTCCGAATCGACCATGTACTCGAGGTTCTCATTCATGGACTTTGTCGACCACCTTGTCTTTTCATGTTCGGATCTCCACTCAGGCATCGAGTATGTGGCGGACCACCTCGGAGTCTCGCCGGTTCTCGGTGGACGTCATCCGCAATGGGGAACCCACAACGCCCTGATTTCACTCGGCAACTCCACGTACTTCGAGATCATCGCACCTGATCCGGAGGTGGACGAACGTGTTCAACGNCCTGAAGTCTTCACCGGAACCGGTTCGGGATCTCTCAGCACATGGGCGGCGTCGCTTGATGATCTTCCCTCAAGACAGGATCGTGCTCGACTGGGCGGTCACCAGTTCGGTGAGATTCTCGAGGGGTCTCGAATCACAGAATCAGGTCTTCTGCTCGAATGGTCGCTCACAAACCCGATCACTCGACTCATGGACGGTGTCGTTCCGTTCTTGATCGATTGGGGGCGTTCTCCGCATCCCTCCGGTGCCTGCACTCAGGGATGCATCCTCCGTCGATTGTCTCTGCTGCACCCCGAACCGGAATCAGTACGTGCGATATTCTCCGATATCGGACTGCAGCTCTCCGAATCACTCGAAGTGACGCGTGCCGACGCTCCCGGAATGGTGGCAACGATCGAGACGCCACGGGGTGAGATCGAAATTCGAAGCTGAAACCAGACGAAATGCGCGCAGGTAGAATCCTGTGGATCCCAGTCGCTTGTTCATCACACTCATTGCTTCAGAGATGACATCATGAATCGATTCACATATTCACATTTCGGCGTCCTTCTCGTTGCCTTCATTGCCGCAGCGGCGTTGGCCCACCCATCTCAAAATGACTGGGATGATCTGGGCCCCAACGTCATGGTCCAGGATTCGTTACGACCGATCATCGAGAACTTCGACGCCTACCATCGTTCACAGAATTCATTGATGTGCAAGGGTGAGATTCGCGCCTCCCTCAAGGACCTCGAGGTGGATGACGTGATGTTCCTTTCAGCTCGCGCTCAAAGGCCGAACATGGTGGAAGTCGCGATCGTCGCGAAGAACAGCATGTTTCCCACCGATGTCTTCATCAGCAACGGTACGGAACTCTTCGAGCAGTCGATCCGATTGCTGAACTACATGATCTCACCGGTTTCTGATGATTTTCAAGCCCTCCACGAACGGGTCATCGCCAGATCCGCACCGAACGTTCCCGTCGAAATCATCACATCGCTGATGTCCGATTCCCCGATGCGAAACCTTCTCCAGATCTCATCGGAGCCCGGCCTGGTCCGCTTGATCGGCACCAACGAGGTCAATGGCGTGATGTGCAATGAGATCGCGGTCAACGAAAATGGAACACGTGTATGGATCAGCAAGGAGCTCCCTCCCCGATTGATTCGCTACCAATCCTCACCAGCCCTCATGAAGCCCCGCTATCTTCCCGAAGGCGCCGTCGTCACCGGACCCGACATCACCATCGACTTCAAGTCCTGGGCGATCGGTGAGAACATGAAGACGCCATGGAAATGGACATCTCCACAGAATTCGAATCGGATGGCGACCATGCACGAGAATGCAGCGGGTCCCGGTCCCGAATTCGGTTTCGACACCATGCTCTGGAAGGAAGGCCGGAAGATGGAATCGACCAAGGGCCCCTCCATGACTCGAGCCAACGATTCAAGGGGCGCCAAAAAGACGAACGTCACGCCTGTTTCTGTCGGACAGACATCCCCGGATGTCACGCTTGTGGATCTTCAGGGTCTGGAAAAGAACCTCGCAGCGATTCGAAACGGTCGACCCGCGGTCGTGATCTTCTGGGTGCCCGGCGGGAAATACTCACGGTCATCGATGCCCCGAGTCATTCGTGCCGCCCGTGGNGTTTCGGATGGGGTCGCGATCATTTCGATCGGATCGCCAATATCGCCCGAGCGCGTTCCCGACAACCCGACCATGCCGGAGGAACTCGCTGATTGGTGTGATGTNCAGGGTGCCGCAGCCGGCCTTTTCGGTGTGACCGGACAACCAGCGGTCTTCTTCATCGATGCCGATGGAACGGTCAGTGGCAGTTACGTCGGACCCAAACCGAAATTCGCATCGATCATCCCGGAGCTCGTTCGTTCTCTCGTCCAACGGAATGCCAAGGCGGTCGAAGATACCGACTCCGCCGGGAACGGCGATCAGAAAGAGGCTGGTGACTCCGCGTCGGAGGACTCCCCATCATCAACATGATGCTTCATACTGGTCGCTTCCACTCATCACCTNNTTTCAGAACAGTTTTCGAGGTTCAGAGCTCCTCTGAAATCGGAAGTCCGGAGCATCCATGACTGAATTCTTCCCCGACGTCGAACCAATCGGATTTGCAGGACCAGACGCAACGGATGAATTGGTCTTCCGTCGTTATGACCGAGAGCGAATGGTCTCTGGAAAACCCATGTGCGAACACCTGCGTTTCGCATCCGCCTACTGGCACACCATGAGAAATCCGCTTTCGGATCCTTTCGGTGCCGGGACCGCTCAGATGCCCTGGGATGATGGTTCCGATTCAGTGGAAAACGCGTGCACGCGTGCGCGTGCATTCTTCGAGTTTCTCGAGAAGTGCGACATTGATTACTATTGTTTTCACGACCGCGATGTCGCTCCAGAAGGGTCGGGTGTCCTCGAAAGCGAGCGCAACCTCGACGCGGTGGTCGAAGTTCTCGCCGAGGAACAGTCGCGATCGGACAGAAAACTGCTCTGGGGCACCGCGTGTCTCTTCACGCACCCGCGTTACGTCCACGGTGCATCGACAAGCTGTCTGGTCGATGTGTTCGCACATGCCGGTGCCCAGGTGCGCAAGGCGATGGATGTCACTCATGCTCTCGGTGGTGGCGGGTACGTCTTCTGGGGTGGCCGTGAGGGTTATTCCAGTCTCCTCAACACCGACATGAAACGTGAGCTCGATCACCTCGCTCGCTTTCTCCACATGGCCGTGGAACACAAGCACCAGATCGGTTTCGAAGGAAAATTCTACATCGAACCCAAGCCGAAGGAACCGACCACGCATCAATACGATTCCGATGCCGCGGCCTGTCTGAATTTTCTTCGGGAACACGATCTGCTTGAACATTTCGAATTGAACATCGAAACCAATCATGCCGAACTCGCTGGACACACCATGCGTCATGAACTGCAGGTGGCCCGCATGGCCGGTGCGCTCGGTTCGATCGATGCGAACATCGGNACGCCCAATCTGGGATGGGACACCGACTGTTTCCCCGGCAATCTCTATCTGGCCACTGAAGTCATGCTTGAAGTGCTGGCGATGGGAGGCTTCACGACCGGTGGCTTGAATTTCGATGCCAAGCGTCGAAGAGAAAGTTTCGAGCCTCGTGATCTCTTCCACGCGCACATTCTCGGCATGGACACCTTCGCCTCGGGATTGGAGGCCGCCGATGCGATCATCAGAGATGGTTCCATCGAGGCATTCATCGGTGAACGCTATGCCTCATGGGATTCGGCGCTCGGGCGTCGCATCGAGTCCGGCCAGGCGACCTTGTCCGATCTTCATGCTCATGCATCGGGCATCGGTGAGCCTGCCGTGGTCTCGGGTCGTCAGGAGCGTTTGGAGTCGATCTTCAACCGGTATCTGAGGGGATGATTTGAAGTCGAGACGGAAATTCAATTCGCCCTCCAGGGCGAGGTGTTTCACCGCCCAAAAAAACAATCACCCCCGTGTTGGCGGACGCCGGGGGTGATTTTCGTCTGATGATCTTAAGTGGGGCTTTGGATCGTCAGACATTTGGAGAATAAGAAGCTATGCACGCACCCACCTATTCGCATGAGAATGCCTGAAGGTTCCCTCTACGGATACTTTTCACCGTATTTTTTCTGATCAATAACTCTTTGCCCACACGACTCTTGTCGTGCTTTTCTGACCATTGAAGGGGCATGTTCCCGGTTCGTCCTGCCCTGGCAGGCCTTGTCCCTTGGTGGGGATGCATCGAACGGTCACGCCAAGATCCTTCTTGATCTGTTCTTCCAGCGCCACGTCTCCACAGAAGTGGGTCATCGCGAACCCTCCGTGAATCGGTATCCCACCCTTGCCGCCAGCGGTCTCGTCGGGTGTGAAGAAGGCATAGAACTCGTCCTTGTCGTCGATGATCCTGATGTGCTCGTCACGGTGTGCCCGCGCCCTCTCAAGCAGACCGTCCTGCATCTCGGAAAGCATGTCTGAAATACCGTCGATGAACGTCTCGCGTCCGATCGTTTCCTTCTCCTTGTGGCCACGGTCACGTCGGCCCACGAAGACGGCGTCATTTTCCATGTCCCTGGGCCCGACTTCGACTCGAAGCGGCGCTCCACGTTTGATCCATTGCCATGATTTCTCACCACCACGAAGGTCGCGAAGGTCGAGTTCGACCCTGACGGGTCTGCCGTCATAACTCTTCGCCCGAAGATCGGCTGCGAGATTGTTGCAATAGGCGAGCACGGCTTCACGTGTCTCTTCCTTGTGAAGCACCGGAAGAATGACGATGTGTGATGGTGCGACACGCGGGGGCATGATCATTCCATCGTCATCACCATGGGTCATGATCAGCCCACCGATCAGTCGTGTCGAGACACCCCAGCTGGTGGTCCAGGCATACTGCTTGTCCGTATTGGCATCGGCGAAGCAGATTTCCTGNGCCTTGGAGAAGTTCTGTCCGAGAAAGTGACTCGTTCCCGCTTGAAGCGCCTTGCGGTCCTGCATCATGCCTTCGATGCAGTAGGTGTTTTCAGCGCCTGGAAAACGTTCGCCTTCCGTCTTTTCGCCCGTGATGACCGGCATGGCGAGCCAGTCCGTGGCGAAGGTTCTGTAGACCTCGAGCATCTGGAGGGTCTCCTCGACAGCCTCGTCACTGGTGGCGTGTGCGGTGTGACCTTCCTGCCAGAGAAACTCCGCGGTCCTCAGAAAGAGTCGCGTGCGCATTTCCCAACGGACGACATTCGCCCATTGGTTGATCAGCANTGGAAGATCTCTCCATGATTCGATCCACTTGGCGAACGTCGCACCAATGATCGTCTCGGAGGTCGGTCGAACCACCAGTGGTTCATCAAGCTCGCCGGCGGGCTTCAAACCACCTTCACCATCGGGTTCAAGACGATGNTGCGTCACCACCGCACATTCCTTCGCGAAGCCTTCGACATGCTCCGCCTCCTTCTCCAGGTACGAAAGCGGAATGAACAACGGGAAGTATGCATTCTGATGCCCTGTGGCCTTGAACATGTCGTCCAGACCGCGCTGGATGTTCTCCCAGACCGCATACCCCCAGGGCTTGATCACCATGCACCCTCGAACCGCCGAGGTTTCAGCCATGTCGGCGGCCTTGACCACCTGCTGATACCACTCCGCGTAATTCTCGACTCGAGTCGGCTGAATTGCCGTCTTGGGCTTCTGTCCGGATTTCTGCTGCTGTTTTTTCTTCTGTTCGCTCATGGAGCGAAAGCCTACCGCGAAAGCGCCGTGTCCGCCCGCTCCCATGCTGCCCGAGCCCCTTGAAAAGCCAAGGATCATGGTCGCAGTCATCGAGCCCGGGTGCCTTCCTCGCCGCCCCGGTGCAGGAAACCGGAATTACCGAGGCCGATTCAGGAGAGGCGTGCCACGTCTTCTGCAGAGGGTCTCACCTGTTTGATGAATTTTTCCCCTCGGATCCGTTTGGGTGGTTTCTTACCCGGCTGTCGCCGCACTGCCCCGCGATTATGCTAACCATCGCAGTGGGACATTCGATCGATTGAAGGGGCGCCAAAGGTTTGCTTGGCCGATTCTCAGAACCGTGTGACAGAAACATGACTTGTGACAGGCAGCTTTTTTCGTTGAGGATGAAAAGATGAAAGCACTCGTGACAGGATCGGCTGGCATGCTGGGATCGGCCGTGATCGACACATTGCGTGCCGCCCGATGTGAGATCGTGGCGACGGGTCGATCGGTACGGGGAAAGGCTGTGTTGCCGATGGATGTCCAGGACTGGGATTCAGTGCGCGCGACGGTCCGCGAGCACAAGCCAGATCTGGTTCTGCATCTGGCGGCTGAAACCAATGTGGATCTCTGCGAGCAGGACCCCGACCACGCTCATGCGATCAATGTCTCTGGGACGCAGAACATCGTCCGGGCTTGTGGTGAACAGGACGTGGTGATGGTCTATGTCAGCACGGCCAATGTCTTTGACGGCGAGAAACGGGAGCCTTACACCGAATACGACACCCCTGGTTCGGTCAATGTCTATGGACAATCGAAACATGCCGGGGAATGCATCGTCGAAGAGTCGCTCAACCGTTATTTCATCTTTCGAGCCGGTTGGATGGTGGGGGGATGGGAGATCGATAAGAAATTCGTCTACACCATGATCCAGCTGTGCCGTGAACGGAAGGAATTGAGAGTGGTCGATGATAAATTCGGCAGTCCGACTTTCACCGCGGATTTCGCTTCCCATATGATGACCGTGGTAGATTCCGGTCGTTACGGTCTCTACCATCTCGCCAACAACGGTACGGCATCCCGCTGGGAAATCGCCACGGAAATCGTCAAGGGACTGGGCAAGATCGGTGAAATTGATGTCGTCCCCATCTCGTCGGCGGAATTCCCACTGCCGGCTCCAAGGCCTCGATCCGAGATGATACAGAACCTGAAATTGCAGCAGCTTGGTCTGGATGAGATGCCGCATTGGAAGGACGCACTGCGCGATTATCTCGACAAGAATAAGGATAAAGAGTGAGTCAGCAGGACGCTCTTCACAAGCTGAGGATCATCGCCGCGGACATCAAGCTGGCTCACAGCGTGTTCGCGCTGCCCTTCGCGATTCTTGGTGCCTTTCTCGCGGCTTCGGCGCAGGAAACCGGAATTTCCTGGGGCCGGTTCAGCCTTCAACTGGGACTCATCGTTCTTGCCATGGTGTTCGCGAGAACTGCGGCGATGCTGGCGAACAGGATTCTCGATGCCGGACTTGATGCGGGAAATCCTCGTACCAGCGGGCGTGCGATTCCATCAGGACGGCTTTCGCGGCGCGATGGAATCGTCGCATGGATCATTGCGTTCTGTCTGTTCCTCGTGGTGTGCGCCCTGTTCGGTCTCTTCTTCGCCAACTGGTGGCCCCTGTGGCTGGGCATTCCGGTCATTCTCTGGATCTCGCTCTACGGACTCGCCAAGAGATTCACCCAGTTCTGCCATGTCTGGCTCGGGTCCAGCCTGGCTCTCAGCCCGCTTGCCGCCGCCATCGCGATCGACCCCTCAGCTCTCACCGACTCCTCGGCCATCTGGCTCCTCGCGTTGATGGTTCTGCTCTGGGTCGCCGGCTTCGATGTGATCTACGCCCTCCAGGATGTCGAGGTCGATTCACGAGACGGACTGCGTTCGATGCCCAGCAGCCTGGGCGTGTCCGGTGCTCTGGCGGTTGCGCGGGTGATGCACATCGCTTCTGTCCTCGCTCTCCTCGGGGTGGTCTGGGTGGTCCCTCAATTCGGAAGTCTGATGCTTGCCGCGGTGGGCATGATGAGCGTGCTACTTCTCGTCGAGCACCTCACGGTACGCCGTTGGGGCACCTCGAAGATGGCATTGACATTCTTCACCCTCAATGGTGTTGTATCCTGCATCGTCGGACTCGCCGGAGTCCTCGACATCACCCTTCTCTGATCGGAGTGACCATGAAGAAGTTTCTTGTTCGAGGATTCATCGGCATCGTGGCTCTGATCGTCATCGTGATTCTTCTGGTGATGTTCTTCATCAATTCGATCGCCAAATCCGCGATCACGAGCGCAGGATCCAGCACTCTCGGAGTGGACACCTCGCTTGATTCCATCAGCATCGGCCTTTTTTCTGGTCATTCGTCGATCGACGGGTTGGCGGTCGCCAATCCCAAGGGCTTCGACGGTGATTTTCTGGATCTCTCCGAGGGTGTCCTCGATGTCAACCTCGCGAGTCTTCTCGGCGACGTGGTCGAAGTGAAAGAGGTCGGACTCGACGGATTGCAGATTCAGTTCATCCAGAAGATCGACGGAAGCAACGTCAACAAGATCCTCGACAACGTCAAGACGTCCTCGAAGGCCACGCCCGAGAAACCCTCCAAGGACGATGCCTCCTCCGACTCATCTCGCAGGTTCATCATCGACGAACTGAGGGTCACCAACGTCAAGGTCTCCGTCGCGGTCGAACCCATCTCGAAGGCGACCGCACCCTCCACGATCACGATCAACAAGATCATCATCAAGAACATCGGGAAGAAGCAGAACGGCGCGGATCTCGATCAACTCATGGCCATCGTCGTCCAGTCGGTGGTTGATGCGGTCATCAAGGCGGCACCATCCGAAATCCCCGCGATCATGATGCAGGGAATCGAGGGCGGACTCTCGAATCTGACGTCCTTCGACTTCGGTGATGTTCAGTTCGATGGGGGGAAGGGGCTTCAGAACGTGGTGAAGTCGATCTCCGACATTGGCAAGTCATCCGGTGCCAAGGATGTCTCCGACACCCTGAAGGGAATCGGCGAGGGGATCGGCGACCTGTTCAACGGTGGTGACAAGAAGGACTCACCAGAGAAGACGGCGGATTGATGCCGAGGCCCCTGTGGGTCTGGTCTTCGAATCACTCCGGTGATTCTGTGAACTCGACTCTCGGAAACAATGCGACCTTTTCGATTTCGGTTCCGTCTTGAAGGCGTCCCCAGATGCATTCCGCACCGACGTCACCGCTTCCTTCACCCAGGTTCCATGCCGATCGGAGTGATCCCATCCTGGTGGGCATGACGGGTTCCAGCAGACAGCATGCGATCCGTATCGCCTCCGCACACCGGTACAGGATGTCGTTCACGCGTTGCGCAGACTCGGGATTCTTCGCGAGCTTGAAAGGTTCCGTGTCATTGATGAAGTTGTCGACCTGGCGAACGATCTTCATCGCCTCCGAGATCGAACCCGAGAGATCGAAGTCCTTCATCGACTCGAGCGATGCCTCCACCCTCTCCTTGGTGAGGACCTGCCAATCGACGTCGTCTCCCACCAACGTGCCCGAGTCCTTCGGACACAGTCCACCGCAGTATTTTCCAATCATGGCGGAGGTTCGGCTGGCGCAGTTTCCGATGGTGTTCACCAGATCCGTCGTGTAGGTCTCGTGGAAATGAGACCGCGAGAAATCGGAATCCGTCGCACCCAGGGGGCCCTGGGTCGCGAGGAAATACCGAAGTGAATCCTGTCCGTAGGAGTCCATGTAGTTCTGCAGTTGCTCAAGATCGATGAAGTTTCCCAGTGACTTCGACATCTTCTGTCCTTCACTGATCCAGAAGGAGTGTGCGTAGATGCAGCCCGGTTGTTCAAGTCCCAACGCCATCAGCACTGCCGGCCATATCACGGCATGGAACCAGAGAATCTCCTTGCCGATCACGTGGTAGTCGGCCGGCCAGTACCTGGATCTCTCACCCATGGGTGTTTCACACATCCCGACGCCGGTGGCGTAGTTCATCAAGGCGTCGATCCAGACGTAGATGACGTGTTCTTCGTCACCGGGAAAAGGGATGCCCCATTCGAAATTCGTTCTCGTGATGGGAACGTCCTGGAGACCACCGCGCAATCTTCCCAGAACCTCGTTGCGTCTTGCTCCCGGTTTCACGAAGTCCGGTCGTTCGTCGAACAACTTTTCCAGACGTTCCTGATAGGCACTTAGACGGAAAAAGTAATTCGTCTGAGTCGCTCGAACCAGAGGCTTCTGTGAGATCGGTGACTTGTATTCCAGTTCCTTCGCCTTCGTCTCAGTGTGGTACTCCTCCTGCCCTTCGTCGTACCACCCTTCGAATTCGCCGAGGTAGACGTCTCCCGATTCGAGAAGTCGTGTGACGGCGGTCTGCACCTGATTCACGTGTCGGTCCTGGGTCGTTCTGATGAAGTCGTCGTAGGTCAGTCCGAACAGGTCCATCACCTTGCGAAATTCGAAGGCATTCTCATCCGCAAGTTCCTGGGGGGAGATTCCCCTTTCTCGTGCGGACTTCTCGACCTTGAGCCCATGTTCATCAGTCCCCGTCAGGAAGAAGACATCTTCACCTCGGGCACGCATCGATCTCGCCCAGATGTCGCACAGAGTCGTGGTGTAGGCATGGCCGATGTGTGGCTTGTCGTTGACGTAGTAGATCGGTGTGGTGATGTAGGCCATCGTGTTCTGTCTGCCTTGTCTCTGAAGAGCGATTCCGTTCGAATATGGAGACATCGAGGGACTCCCGATCTACCATGGATCTCATTCTACGTGAGATCACCGCATGAACCCAGAATCATCACCACGCCGGGCTTCGAGAAAAAGTGGCCAGAAAGCGAATCCGCTGGCTGTCTTCGGTGTTGTTCTCATCGTGCTCTTCTCGATCCTGCTGGGCGTCCTCGGCCCTCGCGTCACGGACTATCGTCGCGGCCAGTTCGTCTCTGGGCAGCCGGTCGCCGATCTTCTTGAAGGAATACCATCGGTGTATTCACGCACGCTGCAGAAGATGGCCAGAAGTGTGAGACGTTCGTCCTCCAGACCAGCGCCTGTGTCCGATGACGCCCTCGAGCGATTGGTACGGGACCGCTTCGGTTCGGTTGATCCACCCTTTCTTCCACGTTCTTCGACCTTCGAGATCCTGGCAGTCGACGACAACGTCGATCTGACCGCCCTGCGTCGGTCAGATGAGAGCTCTGAGTCGGGTTTCTCCGTGTTCTACCTCCCCGGTGAAAACGACTCCGGTGCCGGTGATGGGGTCGTCCTGCTGGTTCAAAGTCTGGCTGAAAACCCTCAGGTGATCTACCTGCGTGACGAGTTCGGGACCCCCAGGACGCTTGAGGAGGGTGCCATTCACCGTGATCTGGTGGATGTCATCGGTGCTCAATTGAGTCTCGCCTTCTGGGTCGTGGATGGTTTCTTCTATGTTCTCGCCGCATCAGATCCTGAACGACTCGATGACTATCTGGACGCACTCGACCTCGCTCCTGCGATCGAAGAGCCGATTTACAGTGTCTGAGACCGATCCCTCGCTCTTTGCTCTTCTACAAGCGTGGCGAACCGATAAAGTAGGGGTCACCATCACCTGGAGCTCTCGCCCATGTCCCATCGCCCTTCATCTCTTCGATCGTTTCTTTCGTGCACGTGCTTGTCTCTGACAATCGCCCTGCCTGCGCTTTGTGTCTCCCGGGGACACGCTCAGAACGCACTTCAGAATGATCTCGGTGGTTCGAATGGAAATGCACTGGACAACAATTTGAAGATGAATTCCGCGGGCCAGCGCATGCGTGGAAACAACGCGAACACCCAACGGAACTACGGCCTCGGTAATCTTGGTGTGACCGGAGGGCTTGCCGGTGGTCGGAACTTCCGACTTGATGACGAAGCTCGTCAACTCGGCCTTGAAGACAGTTATCTCGGAGTGAACGACTTCCGGGGGCAACTCGGAAGCGACGACATCTTCAACGAGCTTCAAGGTTCGGCCTTGTCCCAGATCGAATTCGTCACATCCGGCCTGGCCAATCAGAGCTACCTGAACGCTTCTGGTCTTGGGATGTTCGAATATCGCAGGGATTTCACGCAAGCCGAAGGTCCTTACGGCTTCTCTCAGGGAAATCAGATCAATCAGAATCGAATCAGGCTGGATCGCATGTTCGCGTCCAATGGTTCCTCCGATCTCTACGACTCGGCGGTCTCTCCAAATTCCATCAGATTCATGCAGATGGAGAACCAAGATGGAAACCCGGTTCCGATCGTCATCGAATCGAACGATCTGCAGGGTGTCTATCGAAGGCCGTTGATGTTCTCGAGTGTCGGGTACGGCAGATTGAACACCTTCCAGCGCGCATCACTCCTCGACAGCATTTCACGGGGCGAACTCACCAGGGAACAGGTGGGGTCTCCGTACCAGTCATCACAGGACAGGGTGCCAGCTGAATTGTTGCTGAATCCGGACTTTGGAGCTCCCCAGCCCGAGGCTGGCGTGCGCTTGGGTACCAGTAAGACAATGGACGCCTATCAGAAGGCGATCCGACAGATGGTCGAGACCTATGCCGATCGAGATGATGTCTCGATCGCGGTGGATCCCGCCTTGCTGACAGAGATTCAAAATGACCTGGACAGGTTGCGTCGTGTGACATTGGAGGTCAGACCCGACGGAGAGGGTTCCGACGGCTTCGACCTCGAGTCCTACATCGAAAGTCTCGAAGAGAGTGATGAGCCGACTTCCGAGACGGAAGTCATCTTGCCCGAAAATGAATCGGATGAGGAGCGTGACGAACGCATCGAACGCGAAGAACGCGAAGCCTTCATCGATCGATCGCTCGAAATGATTCGAAACGGTGGCTCCATCGATTCCTTTCTTGAAGGCCAACAAGGCCGAATTCGCACACTCATGGAAAAGGGTGAGGAGCTTCTCCGTCGGGCTTCCTACTTCGATGCCGAACAACGCTTCGATGAGATACTCACCATCAATCCCGGAAACCCGCTTGCCCTCCTCGGTCGCGCCACCAGCCAGCTCGGAGCGGGACTCTATCTGTCCACTTCGTTTTCGTTGAAAAAGCTCTTCACGAACTACCCCGAGATGGCAGGCATGGTTCTGGACGAGCAGTTCCAGCCCAACGTGATCCGACTCAAGATCGCCGAGAACAAGATCAGAACACGCATCGATCGTGGGACCGATCTCCCGTCCTACGGGTTGTGTCTTGCTTACGTCGGAAAGCTTCTTGGTGAACCTGAAGTCATCGAAGAGGGGCTCAAGCTCTTGGACGAGACCGATGGTGACGTGTTCCTGTCTGGTTTTCTGGGCAAGATCTGGTTGGGCGTTGAGCCCTCGGGCACGGAACCCTGACCTTGCTCATGTCATCGAATTGAAGTTACCGGCCGTGAATTCGGCATCTCTTACCGATTTCGGTGAAGTGTGTCCCACCTGCACCGAAAGTGCTGCCCTCAAACACTTTGAAACCCTTCAGAACCTCATGATGATGACCCTCATCTGCCGATGAAAGTGATATGAGCATGATCGGTGGAGGACTTGAGAGTGCGCTTGCACAGCTGGCCCAGGCACAGCAGTCTGTGGCCAAGGACAAGGATCGTGAACGCGCGGCCAGTGAGTCCTCTCGCCGAATATCCGATTCCGTGCGTTTGAGAGTCGCGGCCGTTGAAGAAGCCGATGTGGTTCGAGATCCCGGCCAGAAGGGTCACGGCTCCGAAGGTCGGAATCGCGATGAAAGCGACCCGGATGGTTCGAAGGACGAGTCACGACGAGATGATGGCACCGATCATGTCGGCGTCGATCTCACCGTCTGACGCTCTTGATCCCGGGTTCTCTTCTTCCTCGGAGTTGGTCAGAATCACTGACGCCGAGTGATTTGAAGATTTCAACCGTCGCCTTCGATTTGTTCAAGGTGTAGAAATGGATCCCCTGCACGCCTTCGTCCATGAGCTGAAGGCACTGTTCGGTGGCCCAATGTATTCCGACTCGTTCGATGTTCTCGGGGTCCGGACCCGCCCGGTCGAGTGCTCTGAGAAGGGCTGCGGGAAAATTGGTTCCTGCGGCAAGCTGCGCCATGCGTTTCAGACCTGAGAGCGATGTCACCGGCATGATTCCCGCGAAGATCGGAACATCGATTCCTTTCAAACGACATCGTTCCTGCCAATCGAGAAAGCTTCTGTTGTCGAAGAACATCTGGCTGCAGATCCAGTCCACGCCTTCATCCACCTTGCTCTTGAGATGGTTCATCTGTGTCAGCCTGTTGGGGGTTTCCGGGTGTCCTTCAGGAAACCCGGCCGCGCCGATCGAAAACCCGCGGGGATCGGGATGCGCTCCGGATCGATTGAATTCAGAGATGGTCTTGATCAGATCCGCGGCATGTTGAAAGTGCTTGAAATGATCGCCCTGGGTGGTTCCAGAAGGTGCGTCACCCCGCAGTGCCAGGATGTTCGAGATTCCTGCATCAGCGTAGACCTTGAGAATGTCGTGGATCTGAGCGGAGTCGTGTTCGACGCATGTGAGGTGCGGTACCGGGTCGAGGCCTGAGCTCTCCTTCAACCGTCGCACCAGTTCGTGGGTCTTTGTTCTCGTTGATCCACCCGCCCCGTAGGTCACCGAAACGAAGCTCGGCCCCAGCCTGGTCAGTTCATCGATCGTTGTCTCAAGCGTCTCCCATCCCGTATCCGTGCTCGGCGGGAAGAACTCGAAACTGAACGTGGTGGTGTCTCGCTTGATGACATCAGACATGTGCATGGATCCATTGTACTTCAGTCGTCCGTGATAAACTGTCCGGGTGGACGGCAAGCACAACATTCCTCGACCGACGGCCCGGCGACTCAGCCTCTATCTGCGAGAGCTCGTCGTGCTTCTTTCAGCCAATCGAATGATGGTCAGCTCCAAGCAGATCGGTGCGCTCCTGGGGCTGACGGATGCACAGGTCAGAAAGGACCTGACCTTCGTCGGTCAGTTCGGACATTCCGGTGTCGGGTACGACGTCCGCAAGCTGCATGAGAACCTGCGACGAATTCTCGGGCGTGATCTGGTCTGGAACGCGGCATTGATCGGAGCGGGCAACATCGGCAGGGCCTTGCTCTCCTACCGTCCCTTCGATGAGCTCAACTTCCACATCACATCCGTCTTCGACTCGGATCCCGCTTCCTGGGGGATCGTTCTCAACAAACGAACGGTTCAGCCCATCTCAGAACTGGAAACGACTCTAGAAAACAGTGGTGTCCGGCTTGGAATCATCGCGGTTCCATCGGATGCCGCTCAAGGGGTTGCCGATCGTCTCGTTGAATACGGTATCGACGGCATCCTGAACTTCGCTCCACGACGGCTCGAGTTGAACCCCGATGTCATCGTCTCCAACGTCGATTTCACCTTGAGCTTCGAGCAACTCGCCTTTCAAGTGGCTCAAGCCAGTCACCTCTCTCCTGACAAGGAAAACGATGATCATTCTCGATGACATCCGAACAGTTCGGTTCGCACATCTCGTCTTCACGCTCCTTTTCCTCTCCTTCGGGATCGCCGGGTGCCGGGTCACGGTTCTTTCGCCATCGAGCGATGACACCGCTCGTGAGCGAAATGCGGTGCTCGAGGATGAGAATGAAGCCCTGAAGCGTGAGAACGAAGGCTTGAAAGTGAGACTCTCGGACGCTGAATCAGAGTTGGACCCCATGGAGGTCCAGGTGTCGGAGGCGACCCCTCGGCTCATCTCGATGACGATTCAGGATTCGAGCCTTGTCGAGCCTCTCGACGGCAAGACGGGTCCTTCGCATCTGATCCTGAGAATGTCACCCTCTGACGATCGAGGGCGTTTTCTTCAGGTGGTTGGCGGGCTTTCCGTCACAGTGGTGGGGGTTTCAGTCAAGGAAGACCCCATTCTTCTGGCTCAGCAGGTCTTCACGCCCCCCGAGGTTCGCGACGCCTGGCGAGGTGGCCTCATGGGTTCCGGGTACGTCTTCGAGATTCCATTGACCGGCTCCCTCCATGAAGAGCTTCCTGATTCCCTTGATGTGGTGACTCTTTTCGAGAGTGGTTCGGGAGATCAACCTGAGCTGCGGGATGAGCGGCCCGTTCGAGTTCGAAGGTTCACACCCTGATGGCACGCGTCCGACTTGGTTATCATGGCGCCATGTCTTCCCGAAGAGCCAATGTTCGTCTGTTCCGTGCGTGCTTGACCGGCCTTGTTTTCTCGATGTTCTGCTCGGTCGGATGCCAACGGGCCCTCTTTCCCGAGGAATCTCCGCGAACGCAGTTCGAGACCTATGACCGCATGCGACAGAAGTTCGTCCCGCTCGTCGTTCCGGATGTCTTCGGCGAACCGAAGCCGGCCCTGCGGGCACGCCTCAGCTCCAGCTGAGCCCTGCGCCGTCAATTTTTCCCCATTGCTGTAGCGTTTCTGGTTGTGAGTCCGATGGACTAGGTATCCTCGAAGAACAGATGGATCGATCGAAGACTGACCCAGGGACGGACTCAGTGAGCAGACGCGGACGACACAACACCAAGACGACACGAACGTCCACCCGAACCAAGGTCGTTCTGGCTGCATTCGTCACTTCAATGACCGCCGTCACCGGCATGTTGTTGATCAGCGGTGAGGATTTCGGCCCCGTCAATGCGTTTGCCGCCACCAAGCCTGTGATCATCAGTGATTCCGAGACGTCTCAGTCCGGAGTTCAGACTCCTTCCGAGGGTGACATCGACGGTCGCTGGGAAATGATCGTGATCCATGATTCCGGTTCACTTTCAGGCACGGTTCGAGATCTTGATGCCGAAGCCCGGCAAGCCGGCTTGAACGGTCTCGGGTACCACTTCGTGATCGGCAATGGCAATGGACTGAGCGACGGCGTGGTCGAGGCTTCCTATCGCTGGAACAGCCAGCTTGCGGGCGCCCATGTGGCGGCAGCCCCGAACCCTGACAGCTCCGAACAACGTCGAGCGGATCAGATCAATCGGACGGCCATCGGCATCTGCCTGGTCGGTCATGGTGATCGATCTGAATTCACCGAGGCTCAGATGCGGGCGTTGATCGATCTCGTCCGAGCCCTTCAGGTCCGTCAGGACATCCCCGCATCACGTGTGGTCCTTCATTCGGACCTGAACGCACATGTCGAGAGTCCCGGTCGATTGTTTCCGATCGAGCGCCTTGAAGCGCACCTCGAGCCCTGAGTTCCAAGCCCGTACGGCAGGAAAGTTTCATCGATGAGGCCAGATCAGATCTCGGTTCTCTTTGATCTTGATGGCACATTGATCGACTCATCACAGGACCTGACCCGGGCGGCCAACGAGATGTTGTCGGTACTCGGTCATTCTTCAGTCACCCTGCTCGATGTCGAAGGCTGGATCGGTCACGGTCTTCCTCAGCTCATCCATCGTTGTCTGACGAAGACTTTCGATGGTGCAGCCCCCGACGAGGAATTCACGCGGGCGATCACGCTGTTTCGAGAGGCCTATCTGGCCACTGACTTCACGAAAACAAGGCTTCTCTCCGGCGCAGAGGCTCTTTTGTCGGCACTTCGCTCCGACGGGTTCGGCGTAGGTCTTGTCACGAACAAGGACACGATTCCCACCCACGCGGTGCTGAAACAACTCGAACTGAGCTCGTTTTTCGACGTAGTAGTCTGTGGCGACACATTCTCCGTGAAGAAACCCGATCCGAAGCCTCTGCTTCACGCGGCCGGGTGCCTTGATTCGAAGGGTTCGTGGATGGTTGGTGATTCTGAAACAGATGCTCGATCGAGCCATGCGGCAGGGATACAGTTCATTGCCGTCGAAGGGGGGTACGGTCACTCGGGTCGACTTGAAGATCTCCCCGGACCCCCGGCCCTTGTGGTCGAAACCCTCGACTCTCTCCTTCAGGCCGGTGGAAATCCGGTCGAAATGCTCAGCAACCCCCGAGCATTGTCCTGATAGGACAACTGTCGATCCATGACTTCCAAGGATCGTAGGAAAGGATCCGTGTGATGTTGGACGCCCTGAAGTCGAGAAATCCCTGGCCACAACTGATCCACTCCCGTGTTCTTTCCCCTTGCCTCGTCCTGGCCATGCTCTCGCTCAGTCCGCTCGCTCTCGCCTCGATCGATGAGGACTCCTTCGAGACCATCGAGGAAGCGCGCGACATCGAAAAGACCGTCATCGGCCTCATCGATGAACTCAGACCCTCCGTGGTGGGTCTCGAAATCGCATTCTCCCAGGGTCGAGGTCGTCCGCCTGCCATCGCAGGTGGGTCAGGCTCAATCATCGATCTTGATAACGGCCTCATCCTGACCGCAGGACATGTCGGTCGCACGGCACATCTTCCGGTCAAGATCTTCCTGCATGACGGAACGCGAATCGATGGCGAGACCCTCGGTCAATATCTCGACGGCCAGGAGGACTGCGGTCTGATCGCCTTTGATCCCAAGCAGCTCGAAACCATCGACCATGCGCCCTTGGCCGAAGCCCGTCTGGGTGATTCCACCAAGGTCGAGGTCGGCGACTGGGTTCTGGCGTTCGGTCACACCCATGGCGTGGAAACCGAGCCATGGAGACCACCCCCCGCCCGCATCGGTCGAATCACCGGAAACCACGACTATGTCCTGACCATGGATTCACCACTCAACGTCGGTGATTCCGGTGGCCCGCTGTTCACCCTCGACGGACTCATCGTGGGAATCAACGAATCNGTGGCGCGACANCCACACGAAAANGCCGCNACCGCCATCGANGTGGCGCTNGATCGTTTCGATCAGATGCTGTTCTGTGTCTCNGGNGGCGCGACGCTNCCNAAGCTCGAGAANGACTACCAGCTCTTGAANGANGTNCCTTCGACNTCTCCGATCATCTTCGATNCNTACGACNCTCGNNCGGGNCGCGANNAACCTTCGATGTTGAACGTNCTNAGTTCNGCCACCTGGGATGCCGGTGANTGGGTNGTNCGAATCATGAGNGNCGGNCAGCAGATNTCACTCGGNCTGATCGTTGANGAAAGCGGTCTGGTCCTCACCAAGGCTTCGGAGATCGATCCNCGAAACGAATCCATCGAGGTTGNAACCGCNTCNGGNCTNNTGACCAAGGCTCNACCCNCTNGCACTTGATGGNAAACTCGANCTNCTGCTGCTNCAGCTNCCANCGGGANANTGGACNCCGGCNCCGATCGACGAAGANCATNCCATCGATGCNGGAACCATCCTNATCTCCGCCGGNCCCGATGCGCAACCGATNTCATTNGGAATCTGCGAGCTCGACACNTACAAGTCCGANTTGAGTTTCTNCGACCGTGCCTTTCTTGGNGTGGGTTCCNCCCCGCTCGANTCNNNNGAGGGNGGNGCGGTGATCCAGCAGGTGGTNCCGGGNTCCNCCGCATCNCGCTCCGGCATTCGNACCGGNGACATCATTCTTTCCATCGANCAGAAGCCNNTGCGNGGNCGNGATGCANTGATCAANNCGCTTTCCGGATANCGAGCNGGNGACACCATCGAGATCTCGCGTCGTCGTGGTGAACTCCTCGATGTGATTCGAACNCGNCTNGGNTANCGNNNCNNCTCCGCGTTTGAAAACGAGGTNGGCAACTTNGCCTCCCGNGTGAACCGTCATGACACCGGNTTCGGCGAGGTCATNCAACACGACGGACTNCTGCTCCCCAACCAGTGTGGNGGTGCCCTNGTCGATCTGAACGGTCGATTCATCGGNATGAACATCGCNCGCAGCGATCGAACCAAGACNTTCGCTCTCACCGGNTCNGTCATTCGNTCNGCGCTNAAGAGAATGCGTCAGGGTGGCGACATGGTCAAGGCGTGGAAGCCNCAGGANCCACGATCCCTCCAGCTTCCCATCAAGCCGAACGNTCANGGNGTGTACNGACTGGANGCATCATCNGCCCAGCTCTTCGGGCCATCCGTNCAGTTNGANTATCTNCCCAGTCGCAGNATGAACCGNAACCAGATCTGCATCGGNGCNCTGCGNTCGANNCGCGATGANGTTCTCTGGGTTCTTGATNACCCNAGNCCCGGCGCGTATGAAATCTGGGTCGAACAGTCCTGCGACAANGANGCNGCNGGCAGGTCCTATGAACTGGGAACTTCNCGTGGNTCGATCGATTCCGTCGCNCTGCCCACGNCGAACTGGTTCGAACCNNGACCGATCATGATNGGTGAGCTGGAGCTGGGTCNGGANGATCCCNTCGTCACATTNCNGCCCANNCAGGATTCCNAANAGNCCTTGATGTTTCTGCANCGAATCGAACTNCGACCGATCACCGACTGACGNGTCCNNCGNANNGTCAGCNGATGTNTCGCGGGATCTGNANGTANTCGATTCCAGCNTCCTCGAAGACCGCTCNTGCCCTTGCCGATGCTTTCGACCCANCGATCATCATCTTCATCNAGACGATAGGTGATCACTCTNNTCAANCCNGCCTGGGCGATNGCGATGGCACANTGGACACAGGGACTGAAGGAAGANTAGATCGTGCAGCCGATNGGTGTCACNCCGTTTCTCGCACACTGAATGATCGCGTTGAGTTCGGCNTGNACGACGAGGTCGTATTTGANNGGCCTCTGAAGTCGNTGAGGGGNGTCTTCCATGCCACGTGGAAGTCCGTTGAATCCCGTCGCGACGATCTGGTGGTNNTGACTCACGATGATCGCGCCGACNCCNCGACTCGGATCCTTNCTCCANGAGGCGATCTCGTCNGAGAGNCTCAGAAACCGTGCGTGCCATTTTNGTGAACTTGGTAGCGTCATCGGGATNCATNNTAACTGATCAGTGCTCNATCAGNCTTNGNCCCGTCATCGGNTCGGGAGCNGNAACATCCATNATTTCAAGAATGGTGGGNCCGATGTCGGCGAGTCGACCGTTNTNCCGNAGNCGCNCNTTCTNCCANCGTGCNCCGACCAGGTGCAGTGGNACATCGAAATTCGTGTGTGCCGTATGNGGNCANGCNTCCTTCGNGTTCCACATCNNNTCGGCGTTTCCATGATCGGCCGTGATGAGAAGGCTTCCTTCTTCCGACAGCGTCGCCTCGATCAGACGACCCACGCACTCATCCACCACCTCGCACGCGGACTTCGCGGCCTCGAACACGCCGGTGTGACCCACCATGTCTCCATTGGCAAAATTCACCACGATCAATGACTCGCATTCCGCCGAACCGAGTCGCTCGAGGACTGCCTCGCAGATCGCCCTCGCACTCATTTCCGGTTTCTGATCGTAGGTCGAGACCTCGGTCGGGCTCTGGATGAGAATCCTTCGCTCACCCTCGAACGGTTCTTCCCTGTAGTCATTGAAGAAGAAGGTCACGTGAGGAAACTTCTCCGTCTCCGCACAGCGCAATTGCGTTCGACCCGCACGCGAGATCGTCTCCCCGAGTGTTTCCGGAAGTCGCTCGACCTTTTCAAAGATCACCGAAATCGGCAGGCCCTTCTGGTACCGAGTGAGACCCGTGAAACGAATGTTCCGGAGCCTTCGCTTCCTGTCGAAGCCACCGCGGGGCTCCTCTTCGAGGGCTTCGTCGGAGAGAACCATGGCCTTGGCGATCTCTCGTGGTCGGTCTCCTCTGAAGTTGAAGAAGATCACGGAGTCGCCATCCTTGATTCGTGATTCGGCCGACGGGAACGATGGTGTTCCGATCGCGGTGGGTGGCATGAATTCATCACCCTTGAGATTCGTCTCCTCTGGTTCGGCATAGTGTCGTTTCAATGCTTCGACGGCATCACTTCCGGGATCTTCGGGTGTTTCCACCAGGCATTCGTAAGCTCGTTGGATGCGCTCCCACCGGTGATCCCTGTCCATGGCCCAATATCGACCGACCACCGAGGCGATCGGCGCGAACCCGCAGTCCGTCAGTTTGGTTTCGAGTTCCGACAGAAAACCCTGTCCACTGGTTGGAACGGTGTCTCGTCCGTCCGTGATCGCATGGACATGGAAGCGTTCGGCTGGCCAGCTCTTTTTCACGGCGGAGTCGATGAGTGCGAACAGGTGGCCCATGTCGCTGTGAACCTGCCCATCGCTCACCAGTCCGAGCAGATGAACCGATCCACCGGTCTCTCTTGCGTGCTCGAATGCGGATTCAAGCCCCGGATTCTCGAAAAAATCACCGACTTCGATGGCCTGACTGATCCTCTGAAGCTCCTGATTGACGATTCTCCCCGCTCCGATGTTCTGATGTCCGACCTCGGAATTGCCCATGACCGGCCCATCTTCGGAGAGTGGAAGTCCGACATCGGGCCCGCTGGTTCGTATCAGGGTGCTCGGCCAGTCTTCCTTCAGGGCGTCTGCGACGGGAGTTTTCGCGGCAAGCACGGCATTGAATTCGGTGCCATCGGTGTGGGGATTTTCTCCCCAGCCATCTCGAATGATCAGAACACAGGGCCCCGATGATCCGTCCTTCCTGATGTCGTCGGATTTTTCCATGCTCGGAGGTTAGCTCGGAAGAGAACTTCGTGTGTCTTTCGGGTTGCCAGAACGTCATTCATCTCTCTATCCTCACTGTATGGTCACGACACCCAATCCCTCGTCCGAGTCGACGCCCCCCGTGGACGATCTCGGGATCATCGGTCGATACAACGCCCTGTTGGAACGAGTTGAAGCCGCCGCCAAGCGGTCCGGCCGAACCGGCAAGGACATCATCGTCGTTCTGGTTTCAAAGTACGGCACCCTCGAGCAGATTCGAGAATTGATCGCTGCGGGTCATGTTCATTTCGGTGAAAGCCGCGCCCAGCAGCTCGAGCAGCGTTCGGCGCAGATCAGCGACTGGATCGAGAGGATGGGAGAGATCTCGTCTCCCGGTTCACAGGCGCTTCCCGACGGGGTCAACTGGCACATGATCGGGCATCTGCAGCGAAACAAAGCTCGCAAGACGATCAAATCAGCACGGCTCATCCAGACCGTCGATTCACTTCGGTTGGCCGAGGAGATTCAGGCCATCGCAGCCAAGGGCGATGAACCCGTTGATGTTCTCGTTCAGGTGAACGTGAGTGGGGAGCCCAAGAAGACCGGAATCACGCCACCCGCCGTTCCTCACATCATCGACCAGATCGAGACCATGATCAATGTCCAGGTTCGTGGACTGATGTGCATGGCCGAGAACACCGACGATGACACCGCCATCCGTCAGAATTTCGAGCAGTGCAGCGAACTCTTCGACGAGATTCGCCGTCGCGGCAACCTTGGCCCGCGTTTCAACATTCTCTCGATGGGCATGAGCAACGACTTCGAGTCCGCGATCGAGTGCGGTGCCAACTGCATCCGCGTTGGAAGTGCCATCTTCCAGGATGAAGGGCGTCCGAAGCCTTCCGAGTGAACAGGGTCGCGTCGATCAGAAGTCGTATTTGATTCCGCCGAACAATCGGAGGTCGTTTCGAGTCGAGCCCTGTGGCACGATCGACTGGTATTCATTCTTGAGGCCGATGTAGAAGCTGAGCCCCTCGGCTTCCTGGAGTTGGAAGTTCCATTCCGCATTCAGTGACAATCTGAACTGATTGAAATTCGTCACTTCGGGTGCATAGGAGAACGTACCGGCCAATTTCTGTCGGTCATTGATCTGCCATGTCCACTCGACCGATGCGAGCAGTTCGGGAAACGTCTGGGGGACCCCGTACTCATACGTCAGACCGGCACCAAAGCGAGTGTCGACGGCCAGCGTCTCTGTGTTGAAGAGTTTGTAGCCGGGCCCGACATATCCACTGACCCTGTGCTCCCAGAGTTCGAATTCATCCCATTGATAACTTCCGCGTGCGAAGATGCTCCAGTCACTCTCGGGAAAGAACCAATCCTGGGTGGTGGAAAACGAGATGTCGTTGTCGATGATCTCACTGTTGGCGCTGTTGAGAAAATACGCTCCATTGATTCTCAGACGTGCGAACTCACTGTTGTGCTCCGCTTGTGCACTCAAGCGGACATTGAATTCACTGTTCACGTTCTCCACGTATCCGAACGCGGCACCGATCACGAAGTTCCAATGTTCGAAATTGACCAAAGCGTCGATCGTCTTCTCCGAGTCCTCATCAGGATCCTGAACGGTCTCTTGAGCCGGGGTCTCCTGCGGCGGCATCTGGCGAGTGCTCGTCTGAGGTCTGACGCCCGCACCCGTCACGATCTCTCCGAATCCCGGTTTCGGTGGTCTGGGCGCCCCTCTTTTCACCGCCAGAATCCTGTCGCGTGGAATCCGCATCTGCTCGAAGACAGGGTGCATGAGAACGACTTCATCGTCATTCTCCTCCACGATCGTCCCTCGAATGACATCGCCATCCGCCAGCACGATTTCATCCGCCTTGGTGCCGTCCTGTGACATCACCGCACCCATGTTGATGGAACTCGGGTCGTATCCTGCTGTGATGTAGGCGTCTCGCAGACGCAAGCTCTCCGCGGATTCACTGGTTTCAGCTCGCTCGCTCGCATCGGACGTCGTCATGCTCCACGCCTGGGACCTCACCGATGGCATCAGGATGCATGCAAGTGTGATGATCAGGCCGTTAAGACGCATCCAAGCGTGTCCAATTGAAGTTTGGTGATATCTCGAAGAAGATCATCGAGGCGACAGCCATTCGGAACACGTCCGGCGTGCCCGTTTGTTCTTCCCCCAATTCGCCTGCCTGCAGGCGATGTCAAAAGCGAGCTTTGCTCGTCAAGGAGATATCGACAAGATGGAAGACAGCACTGCAAATGATCCACAACAAATTTCAGGTGTCGGTTCAGTCGGTGATCCGGCAGAAGGGAGCCGTCTTCCCCTGGTGACCGGGCGTTCGATTCGGCTTCTTTTCCTGTTGAATTCCATCGCCTTCATCGTGATCGGACTTGGTTTTCTCTTCAATGTGGAGACGATCTTTCCTCGTGCGGCGAGTGTGACGCCCGTCGTTTCAACTGAGCTTGAATCTGGAAACGGCAGTTTGATCGACACGTCCGGCACCACCGACGCTTCGGATGTCGCGGCGCCGAAAACGGACTCCGCCGTCATCCAGACCACCAGCGACGGTGTCTCCTTGCCGGCTCGCATCCTTGATTTCGTTCAGTTTTCCGTGCTGCTTCTCATCGGTGTGATCTGTGGTCTGATCTCACTCGGTTGTCTGGCATTGATCTCGGATCGGCCATTTGGTGACTTCATGGCTGCCATTATCGGAATTTCAGCGTGTCTCTGGTTGTCGGGACTCGCTCTGTTCGTCCCTGCTCCCGAGCGCTATCTGAGTGACCCGATTCAATACTCGGTCGCTGGCATCATCCTCTGGATCTCTTCAAGCTGGCTGCTGGGTCTTGGGACTCGGGTCGGTTTGTCATTCACCGGAGGAACCGTCGCCGCACTGGGGATCATGGCGCTTGGTTCCCGTGTCGTCGTCTGGGCCACCTGGAGCTGAGTCCCGGGAAGAGTTGTTTTCAGAGTCCTGGTGTTGGATCTGCTCCAAACGATCCTCCTCAGCATGTTCTATGCGAAGTCTCGAGAGACGCTCTCGCCGCGATTCCGGCCGAAGATTCTGATTCGGCTCCTCTTTGAAGCCGTCTCTTTCGGTGAGGATCACTTCTTCATCAGGCTGATTGATCGCCAGTTCGGCGATCTGTTGATTGAACGGCAGGTGGTATCTCGCGACCTGTGTATTGGCGTATTGGCTTCGGCAGCGATAACAGACGATCTTGGTTCTTGAGACCACGAGAATGACCAGTTCGGCGATCATGACCAGAATCAAGGCCGCAAGAATGACGGGGTTGTTGGCGTAGCCGAAGAGACTGACTGCCGTACCGGCGAAGGCCAGAATCACGAATATCGGGGTCACGCTGGGGAGTGTCTTGATTCGAAACAAGTGACTGCTTCCGCAGGAGAGGCATCTTCTGAGGTTTCCCGCATCATCAAGCGTGCCTTCCCAGTCCAGAGAGATCTCTTGTTCGCTGGATGCGATGTGGGCCCGGGGGGGTCTGGCCTCGGGATCGAGGTTCACACGTCCCAGTCGGCGTCTTGAGCGGTCATTGATGTCGATGTGCATGTCTCCATGATGGTACGTCATTGAACCGGGCGCACGAAATACCCCGTCTCCACTACCATCCGCATATGAGTTCTGAAGAAGAAACACTCTTCGTCGACATGGATTCCCGCGCCACGTCCTTGCGCGCCCTTCTACCGGGCCGTTTCATCGTGCTCGATGGGCCTGATGGATGTGGCAAATCGACTCAGATGAGTCGTATGAAGGCATTCTGTGTTCGTTTCGGAATTGAAATGGAGCACGTTCGTGAGCCTGGTGGAACCACCATCGGCGAACAGGTTCGAGAAATCCTTCTTGATGCCGCAAATGACCGGATGGTCGTGCGAACCGAAATGCTGCTCTACATGGCATCACGCGCACAGTTGATTGCCGAGCGCATCCAGCCCGCTCTCAAAGCAGACCGTTTCGTCCTCGCGGATCGATTCATTTCATCGACGCTGGCCTATCAGGGTACCGGGGGCGGGCTTTCCCCCGAAGAAATCATGTCCGTCGGTGATGTGACGACCGCCGACACCAAACCCGACCTGGTGGTGATCCTCGATGTCGATACCGAGATCGCTTCGACTCGTATTTCAGGCGAGCTTGATCGGATGGAACGCAAGGGCAAGGCGTTTCACGAACGGGTTCGTGCCGGGTATCTGGATCAGATCGAGCGAGATCCGGATCGGTATCTTCGCATCGATGCCGGCCAGGGACCTGACGAGGTCTTCAACGACTTGTTGCAGGGCCTGATCGAGCGGCTCTCCTGAGCCTTGCTTCAAGCAGATGGTCCAGCTCATCGGCGGCCCTGTCGAGGTCGTCATTGGTGACCATGGCGTCATAGATGCCGAGTTCATAGGCTGATTTGATCTCAGATTTCGCTTCCGAGAATCGTCTCTCGATGATTTCGGCGTTCTCCCGACCACGATCGACCAATCGCTTGTGAAGCGCTTCTTCCGATGGTGGAAGAATGAACACGCTGAATGTATCCGGTTCCTCGGCCTTCACCAGTCGCGCACCCTGGACATCGATGTCAAGCAGGACGATTCGTCCTTCCGCCATGTTCTTTTCGATCGGCTGCCTGGGGGTGCCGTACCAATATCTTCCAAAGACGCAGGCGTGTTCGAGAAACTTGTCTTCATCGACCCATTGCTTGAACGTCGGTTCATCCAGAAAGTAGTAGTCGATGCCATCCGTTTCGTGTTCGGTTCGCTGCCTGGTGGTCGCCGAGACACTGAAAGTGAAGTCGAACTTCTCATTCAAGCGCTCGATCAATGTGGTCTTCCCGACACCAGATGGCCCTGAAATGATCATCAGGAGGCCTGGGCTCGGGCTGCGTGTGTTTGGCTCGTCACTCATCATCAGATCATGGTAACGAGACAAACGAGGTTGTTGAACAAAGGGCCACCCACAGAGTCTGTGAGTGGCCCCATCATCCGTTCAGGAACCCTTGTCCGGGGCCGGCGCCACACGTGCGTTCAACCATTCCTGGTAGTCGTAGTCCGTCATGGTGGGTTCTTCGTCCCCGTCGTCACTATCGTCATAGGTTTCGCTCACGCCCGGATCCCGGCTTGAATCCGGCAGACGAGCGACAAGTCCGGTGCGATCGGGCTTCACTGGAAGCCGGAGGTGCATCGCGGCCTGATGCCACGGTGGCACGGAAACCACCCATCGTTCGACGATCCTCGCTTCGGGGGTCCGGTCGGTCATGAGCAGACCGATCTGTGTCGCCTCGGTTTGAACGAGTTTGCTGATCGATGGATATGACCGGTCGAATCGCGACCTGGTCGGTCCTGCTTCAACGGGACGCACGGCTCCCCAGCAAAGCATGCCGAGCAGGATGGTGAGAAGAGGAAGTGAATTCATGTTCTGTCGTGTTTTCATCATCTGGTGACCTCCTTTCTCATTCACTCTCTAGAACCTGTGCATTTTGAAGGATCTGCCAGCCGACATCTCGAAACGCCGGAAAACGTCCCATGGTGCCGGTGATCACTCGGATGTCCTCATCGTCGAGGGGCCACGGTTCCTGTGAAACACCCTGGATGTCGGCTTGCTGGCGTCTGAAGTGTTCGAGCGTGAAGGCTCGTTCGCGCATCGACCAGTTCCCAAGGCACTCACCAATTTCGATCGCCTTGTTGGTGAAGACCGCCATGTGGCGGTGCATGTCGTCTCCCGAGAGATGTCTGAGAGCGATGTTGCAGCCGAAGATCGCCCACCATCCCCAGCTTTCGAGTTCGATGTCCGGTGTCACTCTTGAGGGATCCACGACTTCATCGAGTCCTTCGAGAATTCGTTTGACCGCATCACCCGGAGTCACCTCGCCGTCGGCGGCGCCGACTTCAATGAGCGCACCCCGACAGACGTTTCGAAGCCCCCGGTAGTAGGGTTCGTCGAACTCCGTGTTCAATTCGTCGTACATCTCGAGCGCACTGGAAAGATCTTCACGAGAATTCGTCGCAAGAGTCTTGAGACGTTCATCGGATTCCGACATCATTCTGCGAATCGAATTGCCTCGAACGAATCTCAGGAATGCGAAACGCGCCTTTTCATTTCGCTCCGTCCTGTCGACGGTGCCTATCTGAGAAATCAATTCACTCGCGATCGATTTCGCTTCGACCAGGTGCCAGAGCGTGTAATGCGCGTTCGCGAGATTGATGTGCAGCATGAACCGAGTGGAATCAGGTATGCCCGGTTCGGTGATCGCGGCTTGTATGGCGCGAAGGGCGTTGGCGTATCGACCAAGGCCGTTGTATCCACCTGCCATGCGGTTGAAGGCGATCGCCCTCTGTTTCGGAGTCTCCGCCTTCGAAAGCATGGTCTTCGACAGATCGATCATGTCGTTCCACCGAGCTGCTCGATGCGCCTCGTACACTGCCTTGTCCATCACCTCGAATGAACACTCAGCGCGCTGGTCGTCGGGCGAAGGAAAATCGTGGCATACGGATTCAGCCACATCTCCAATCGTCCAATCGAGTGCTTCGGCGATTCCAGCAATGAGATCCAGTTTCGGATTTCCGCTTTGTGGAATGATTTTGGTCGGATCCCGCCGGAGAGCGGTGCTCAGCTCTCCCTTGGTCCATCCACGGTAGACGCGTGCCAGATCGACGAATCGACCCAGACGCTCTCGTTGGTGCGTTACAGCTTCCATTTCTTTCAGGTCTCCAGTTGAATGTCACAATGGTCATCATCATGTCGGTGCGAAAATCCACCGCCCCACAGGTGGATGGTGCTTCGTCCGGCATCTGGCCCCGCAGCACAATCACGCTCGAACGAATCCCTTTCGCCAGGTTCGTGGATCCATGCTTTTTGCCCGATCAAGTGTTCCGGTTTCCCGAAGAATCCGCCAGCCAGGCTCCATGAAGCTGTTTTGCGCTCCCATGGTTTTCACGAATAATTCGAGTTCCATGGGTT
The DNA here is from genome assembly GCA_002684315.1 of Planctomycetaceae bacterium. Next base: position 41,003 of record NYVB01000075.1, read on the forward strand.
CCATGTGCCATGCGATCGCACGCGCACCAGTGTGGCGAGACCCCTCCCATGCCCGAAACCAGAGCAGATAGGCGCTCGCTCTCAGAAGGCTTTCTTCCGGTCGGGAACTGAACATGATGGCCTTGCGTGCCAGGTCATGAGTCTTCTCCCACCGTGGCCCAGGTCCGTGATCCCGCCCTGCGATTCGGGCTCCGATGAGACACCACCATGACCAGGCGCGTCGAGTCACGTCTTTCAGGAGTCCTTCCTCGAGATCTGCGCTCGCGATACGAAGTGTCGCTTCGATCGTGTGAATGGCATCGGTCGGTGTGACCGTCCCAAGTTCAGTGTCCAGTTCGAGAATCGCGCCGATCGCCACCGTTCTTTCATCCAGACTGCTGTTCGATGATTTCTTTTCGAGTTGCAGGAATCTCAGCAGATCCTCGCGAGCCACGGCAAGCTCCTTGATTGAAACTCCACGTTCGATGCTTTCTCGTACGGCATTTCCTCTGATGTATCGCGCGGAAGCTTCGGCTTCATCGAGTCCGGCGCGATCCCGCCTCGTGTCAGCGGCAATCATGCCCAGGACGTCCGTGGCAATCGTTCGTGCTTCGATGTGATGATGCAATCCCATGTGCGCTCGGCAAAGATCGATCTTCAGTTCCAATCGTGCGGTGAAATCAAGGCCGCTCTGACCGAGGCCATTTCGAAAACTGATCAATGAACCGCTCGGATCACCCATCTGCATCTGAACTCTGCCGATCATCTGCAGCGCGATCGAACGTTCATGACCATCGTGCGCGTGCCGGTACATCATCCCGGAGACAGTTCCGCACAAACTCGTCCTGTCGCTCTTTTCAAGACGACTTGAGATCCTGCGCAGGTCTTCGAACCGCCTGCGTCTTCCGAGCAGCCGGGTTTGGATGGTGGCATGTTGAGGATGTTGAGCATGTTTATTGGGCGGCCCTCCCCGCAGTGCATTCACCACGTCCTTCACCGTCCATTCAAGGACGCCGGCGAGAGCATCGACCATGTCCAACTTCGGATTTCCCGTCGGTGGAATGACTCTGGTCTTGTCTCTGCCCACGACATCCGCGAGTTCCTTCACGCCGAAGTTCGCGTATATCCTCGCGAGTTCCACCACGCCAGAGAGCCTTCTTCTCCTCAGGATGCACTCGAGCCGTTGCTCCGGCTTCATCTGCATCTTCGGGGTCGCTCGGATCTTCGTGTCATCGAGTGCCGGCATGGAATCTCCTGTCGTGCGCATCCTTCGTCTTCGCGGCCATGGTGGTGCCCCGGCGAGACGAACCGTCTTCTCATCCCCATCATGATGCGGCTTTTCCTCGTCATCCCGGCTGCATGCTGCGTTTATTCAGGACTTTTCAGCAGGTATCAAGATTCTCCATCCGGGGAGAGTCACATCGATTTCGCATGTGATTGTGCGATGATCACGTTCATGCACTGCCATGCCTGTCACAGCGACCTGCGTCGCGCGCCCTCGACGACCTGTCCCGAGTGTGGTCGTCTCTTCGACCCGGCCGACACGCGCACCGACTCACGTCGTCGTCGCCAGAGTCTGCTGTTTGGTCTTCTTCTTCCGATCACCCTCACCGCCCTCGCGATCACCACCATCTGGTTCTTCAGTCAAGGGATGTCGCTTCAAACCACTTCGGATCCCGGCGACGCTTCATCGAACTCGGTCGATCACTTCGAGTAGGGCTTGCGACCGAGCAGGACTTCCGAACGCTCGCTCAGTGGTCGGGTGGTCCATGCATCTTCGGTGTGTTCGGACAGATGCTTGACCACGAGCTTGTAGACCGATTCCCGATCCTGACCCGTGTCGATCTCGACGCACCGATTCCTGCTCTTGAAGAGTTCGACGGTGGGAAGTGTCACTGCCTTGAACGTGTCGAATCGCTGTTTCAGACTCTCGCGGTTGTCGTCCTTGCGTCCCGAATACTTCGCTCGACTCAGTATTCTTTGTTCAAGCACCGCATACGGGCACTCGAAATACAACATCTTCGGCAGCTCACGTTCCTCTCCGAAGACGTCATGCCAGGCTTTCAGGTTCGAAAGTGATCTTGGAAAACCATCGATCAGGAAATTGTTCCTGCCCGTCATTCTCGTGACCTTGTCCATCGCGTCCTTCAGCAAGGTGACGACGATCTCATCCGAGACGAGGTTGCCCGCGGCGATCAGTTCATCCATCGCACGCGCTCTCGGCCCTCCGGCCTCCATCTCTGCGCGAAGAAGATCTCCCGAGGAAAGGTGGGTCCACCCGAGCTGGGCCTGTGCGAGCTCGCACATGGTGCCCTTGCCCGCTCCGGGTCCGCCCAGAACGAACACGACGTTCGGTTCAGGGCACGGTTCCCTCGGGTCGCAGTGGTGGATCACGACCTTTGGTGCAGGTGCCACGCCCTTCTTGTAGACATGCCATGCCCTGTCGGTGGGTGGCATGTCGTCTTCGCAGGTGATGTCGTAGGCCAGATGTCCGTCCAGTCGACAGATCCGCCATGATCGGTAGCTGTTGGAATAGGACAATGAAGGGGACCGTTCACTTCTGCCATCCGCTCGATCCCACGCCATTCTTCCATTCCAGTACCCCGCACTCGAAATCGTCCCGGAATCGCTCTCAGTTGGCGGTGCGGTCGAGGGTACGAAGAGGCCGTCGACTTCCGGGATGCCCGCTCCAGACAGCTCGATGAAGAAGGTGTTCGGCTTCAGGGCGAGCGTGGGGTCCATGGTTTCCTTCTCGGAGACGATCGTGAGGGGCGTTGTGACGGCTCTGCTTCGGGCGGATCCAATCCGCATTCCAGTCAAGTGTACCGCCGCTCGGATGCTCGGCGCACCCGGGTGGACCACGTTTTTTCCAGCATCACGAACCCGGATGAAAACCGGGCGGCCCTGGTCGGGTCGCCCGGTCGCTTTCATGTGATTCTTCGATTCAATTGAGAATCATCGCCACGTGCATCGATCATCCGTGGATCAGTCGTCCTTCGGTCGCCAGTGTCGCCTCGTGCATGCTTTCGGCCATCGTGGGATGTGCGTGCATGGTGGAGATGATGTCTTCGGCGGTCGCTTCCAATCGAATCGCAAGTCCCATTTCAGCGATCAGCTCGCTGGCATCTTCGCCGATGATGTGCGCACCCAGGATCTCCCCGTAGGGCTTGCTGGTGATGACCTTGACCAGGCCTTCGGTCTTGCCGACCGCGATCGCCTTGCCGTGCGCCTTCAACTGGTAGGTGCCGACGTTGTACTCGACGCCCTTTTCCTTGCAGGCACGTTCGGTCATGCCGATCGATGCGACCTGCGGTGAACAGTAGGTGCATGCGGGGATGGCGTCGTAGTCGATGGGGACCACGTGGTGTCCTGCGATGTGTTCCACGCAGGCCACGGCTTCTTCCGATCCGACGTGTGCGAGCCAGGGTGCGCCGATGACGTCACCGATCGCGAAGATGCCGGGAACCGAAGTGGCGTAGGTCGGGTCCTGACTCTCCCGGTAGTCGGTCCAGATGTGGCCCTTCTCGACGCGAAGTCCCAGAGCTTCGTCGAACAGCCCGTCGAAGCGGCCGTGGACGCCGATGGCGACCAGAACGCGTTCGCACTCGATGGTCTCATCCTTGCCCTTGTCGTCTCCGGCGGGAGCGACTGTCACCTTCACGCCTGATTTTCCGGTCTTGATGTCCTTGACGGTGGTCCCGTTGCGGAACTCGATGCCTTGCTTCTTGAATGCCTTCAGTGCGACCTTCGAGACGTCGTCGTCTTCGGCGGGGAGGATCCGGTCGAGCATCTCCACGACCGTGACCTTGGTGCCGAATGCGTTGAAGAAGTATGCGAACTCCATGCCGATCGCGCCTGATCCGACGATCACCATCGACTTCGGGCATTCTGGAATCGTCAGTGCGTGATAGCTCGAGATGATCTTCTCGCCGTCGCACGGGGCGAACGGGAGTTCATTGGGTGCCGCACCGGTCGCGACCATCACGTTGTCCGCGGTGAGCGTTCCCGAGTTCTTGCCACCGGTGCCCGTGTAGTAGTCATCATCGGCTTCGGAGATCTCGACCGTGCATGGCGTGGCCGAGGTGCGACCACTGGTGATCTTGGCATGACCTTCGTAATGGTCGATCTTGTTCTTCTTGAAGAGGAACCCGACGCCGCTGTTCAGGCTGCCGGTGATCTCGCGACTTCGCCCCATCACCTTGTCCCAGTCCACGGTGACGGCGGCGGGGTCGATGTTGATTCCCCATTCCGATCCATGGGTGACGGCCTCCTGATAGAGCTCCGCACCGTGAAGCAACGCCTTGGTCGGGATGCAGCCCCAGTTGAGACAGACACCTCCCAGCTTGCCGCGTTCCACGCAGGCGACCTTGAGCCCCAGCTGAGCAGCCCGAATGGCTCCTACATATCCGCCAGGTCCGCTTCCGATCACGATCAGGTCGTAGTGCTTGCTCTGAGCCATATCTGTGTCCACCGTCGTCAATTTGAGAGAAAAGCTCGATTCGGGCGCTCCGGATCGAGAGGGGAAGGATTCTAGCATCGAGGAAGGGGGGTGCGGTCTCGAGATTCCTCAGGAAGCCATGGATCGGGTCGAAGTCGGGCCCCCAAAGAGCCGATTCGAGCTTCTGAGAGGCCATCTGGCCTCATCAATGCTTCCGGAGGAATCCATGACTTCATCAACGAACAACGGTTCTCAGGACCCGAAGGCCCTTTCCACACTCGCAATGGCCAGTCACGAGGTCCGAGGTGCGCTCGCCGCCATCATTTCGCACGCGGAATTACTCGCCGAACGCGCTGCAAGTCCCCATGAAAGTCGGGCCACCGCGCTTCTCATCGAACGACATGGTCGGGCGGTCCTCGCCACCTTCGATGCCATCCTGAAGACCGCACGGGATCATGACGAACGGGTGCCGGTCACGACGGAATCCTGTGATCTTCGGGTCATGATCGATGAACTCGTACTGCTGCAGACACCACGAGCCCGGGCGGCCGGACTTTTTCTCGAGGCCACGATCGATGACGCCATTCCCGTTCGGGTCGAGATCGATGGTGGTTCGGTCCATCGCATCCTCTCCAACCTGATCGACAATGCGATGAAATACACCACTGATGGTGGAGTTCGCATCCGGGCTCTGGTCACCCCTTCGGGTGCTCTCGCCCTTGAAGTCGAGGACAGCGGTCCTGGCATTCGATCATCCGATGCCGACCGCATCTTCGATCCCTACGTTCAAGCCGATCACTCCGGAAGATCCTCCATCAGCGGAGTCGGACTCGGTCTGTCGCTGTGTCGCGATCTCGCCCGTGCGATCGATGCCGAACTCAACTTCGCAGCCGGACCAGACGGGGGGTCCGTCTTTCGTCTCACCCTCTCGGATCGATCGAGTCACTCCACTTCCATCGAGAAGACCTTCGAGGGTGTCCGAATTCTTCTGATCGATGATTGTGAAGAGACGCTTCGGATGCACTCGATGGTGCTTGAAGCTCGAGGTGCACTGGTCACCGCGACCAGTCAGACTCCGACTCTGATGCCGCGATACTTCGGCGGGGAAGACTCGTTGTTCGATGTGATTCTGGTCGATCTTGAAATGCCGGATCTCGATGGTTGGGCGGTTCGAAGGCTTCTACACCTGAGTGGATGTCTGATTCCAGTGGTCGCGGTCACCGCGCACGAAATCGAACCGCTGCGCTCGAAAGCCTCACAGCATGGTTTTTCAGGCCTTCTGAGCAAACCACTGGACTTGAATCGTCTTGCGGCTCTGCTCGATCGGGATGCCCTGCAAGGGTCTTCCCGCCTGGCGGGGTGAACAATCCCCCACAGGCCCTTTCACCGCGTGTCCGGTCGTTGATCTTGTCTTTTCATCGTCCCGAGGCATTCGATCCTGGTGTTCGCGCTGGTACGATCTGTCTGTCGTGCGAACCGCCATCATCAGTGACATCCACGCGAATCTCGAAGCCCTTGAGGTTGTCCTTGCCGACATCCGCGAGCAAGCGGTCGACCGGATCATCTGTCTCGGAGATGTGATCGGCTACGGACCTGATCCGTGCGCCTGCATCGATCTCGTCCAGGAACATTGTCAGTTCTCTCTTCTGGGCAATCACGACTTTGCGTGTCTGTTGGAGCCGACGAACTTCAATCCCATCGCCGCACAGGGGTCCTATTGGACACGAGCGCAGTTCGAACCGGCTGGACACGACCACGATCCGGCGGTGACGGCCCGAAGGCAGTCCTTCCTTCACCTGATGAAGACCTACGCCTTCCTTGATGACGATCGTGATTACCTGCTGGTGCACGCCTCTCCGAAAAAGCCTCTCTCCGAGTACCTCTTCAGAGACGACGTGCAGAAGCCATCCAAGCTCGCCACGGCATTTCTGTCCATGCCCGGCGCGCATGCCTTCGTCGGCCACACCCACGTTCCCGGGGTCTTCTCCGGTGAACTCGATGGGACGGGTCGGATCAGCACGGAATCCCTGTTCGACTTCGAGTACGGAAACGAGCTCTCAGGTCCCTTTCCCCTCGATCGCCAGGACGGGCAGATGAAATTCATCGTCAATCCCGGTTCGGTGGGACAGCCTCGGGATGGTGACCGCAGAGCCAGTTACGCCGTCCTGGATGCCTCGGGGCAGACTCCCACGGTCGAATTTCTTCGTCTCAGCTATCCAGCCGAGGTCACCGCGGAAAAAATCAGGGCAATAGAGCAGCTGGCGGACCGTCTGGGCGATCGTCTGCTCGTCGGAGAGTGACCCCGTTGGCGCTCGCGGAGGCGCTCCAATAGCATTGTCGTTTCGAACCAATGAATCTCCACTTCGGAGTTTCAGGCCTCTGCCGGAGAAGCCTTTCAGTGCGCATCGCGATCATCAGTGANATTCATTCGAATTCCATCGCCCTCAGTGCGGTGATGGCTGAAATCGAATCCAGTTCCATCGATGAGATCATCTGTCTTGGTGACATCATCGGCTACGGTCCGGATCCGCTGACGTGCATCGACGTCGTCCAGGAGAAGTGNTCTCTCGCTCTGCTGGGCAATCATGACTTCGCCTGTCGCACTCAGCCGGTGAACTTCAATCAGCTGGCGCGCGAAGCCGCACTCTGGACCAGAAACAAGCTCGAAACCGCATGGCCCGATGACGCGGCTCGCGAAAGAAGAANCAAGTTCCTCGATCAACTTCCCGTCCGTCGTCTGTTTCAGGATGATTCTCGATTGCTGTGCGTGCATGGTTCCAGTCGATGTGCCACCAATGAATACGTCTTTCCCGACGACGTCGAGGACAATGCTCGATTCGATCGACTGTTCCAGAGATTCGAGGGAATCTGCTTCGAAGGTCACACGCACATGCCGGTGGTCTTCGAACAGGAGACACGCACCGACGACGACGGTGTCGAGCATTCCACCTACACGCGTTATCTCGGATATCGCGAGGATGGTCGATCTCCCGGCCCCGACGGAACGGGCACGATTCGTGGGGCTTCGAAGGTCCCGCTGACGCTCTCGGCCAATCGCAAGTACATCATCAATCCGGGAAGCGTCGGCCAACCTCGTGACCGCGACCCCTGGGCGTGTTGGGCGATTCTCGACTTCGAGCCCGACTCGGACGAGATGATGATCTCCTTTCGCAGAACCTACTACGACTGGCATCGGGTGCTGGAGATGATTCGTCACTCCCAGCAGGCCGACGAACAGCTCCCTTATCGCCTGGACGAGTTTCTCGGCGCAAGACTTGAAAGAGGCCACTGAGTTTTCATGGAACCCGCCACTCGAAAAATCGTCCTGCCCCTGATCGCAGGCATGTTCGCCGCATTCGTCATCACCGCGCTGATCGTCGGCCCTGGTGATCAGGCGCCGGTTCTGAGCGAGGAAGNCTCCTCCGTCACACCAGCCACCACCGTCGATGATGCGCCAACCGTCCCCGAGGCATCGACTTCCGANACCCAGCAAGCCACCGCGCCCGCCGCACCAACCACGGAAGTCAAGCTTCCCGTCGGCGCCGAGGCAGCCGCCCCTCCCGAGGGTGGTTTCGGATACCTCGAGGCCAAGGCTCCCAAGAGCATGGAAGGGCGTGAGCCAGGTTCTCTGGGGTCGCTCGATCCCGCCGCATCACGAATGAAACTGGCCTTCGCTCCGACCGCCGCGGGCATCTCGCAGATCACCTTCAGTGATTTCTGGAAGTCCGGTCGCGCCAAGCGTCAGGCCGCCTCTCACCAAGCAGCCGTGAACGCCGGATCCACCGATCCACCTCCGATGCCCGCCGAAGAGGAACGCTACGTCCTGCAGAATTCCATCGAACTGCAGAACGAGCAGGGNNNATCATTCAACACGCCGATTCTCGCCGCGCATTCGATCGCGATCAGAGGCTGGGGTGATGAGACTCGCGTGGTGAGTCTCTTCGGCGCCGTGTGGACCGAGGTCGAACCCGGAAGTTTCACCACCGAGATCCGCGACCAGAGTTCCGACAAGTTGATTCTCGAGGTCTCCCGTCGCTTCGTCTTCTCCGCCGATGGCTACGACATCGCGCTCGAGCAGCGAGCCATCAACAGATCCGACCGGCCCCTCGCACTTCGCTGGTATCAGTACGGTCCCGCCGATCTGGAACTCGAGGGCACGACCTATCTCCGTGACGTGCGACGCTTCCATCTCGGCTTTCTCTTCGATCCCACCCGGGACCCGGAACAGAAGCATGTGCTTTCTCAGGGCATGATGCGAGAACGCTCCGACGTCATCTCNATGGGAGAGGCCTTCACCGAGTCCGCCGAGGACAACCGGATGTGGCCGACCGAACAATCCATGGAAGACGATCTTCGACTGTCCTGGTTCGGCGCCACGAACCGGTACTTCGGACTCTGCATCCACCCGATCTACGACCCACCCGATCAACCCTCCCGGCGCCTGTCGGTCATCGAATTCATCGAACCCGCTCTGGGCAAGACCTTCGACAAGGAAGGTCAGGAACAACAGGTCGTCACCACCTCGCTCCACGGCACGGAACAACTCGTGAGTTCGGGACAGACCGCGTCATGGGACATGGGTGTCTTCGCCGGTCCGCTCGAGCGGAGCATCCTGAATGACGAACAGCCCTATGACGCCCTCGGCATGGGTGGGCTCATCCTCTACCTGATGAGCGGATGCTGCACCTTCTGCACCTTCTCGTGGCTGGCCGACTTCATGATCGTCTTTCTGGCGGCGATCAATTCGGTGGTCTTCGACTGGGGTGTGGCGATCATCATCCTGGTGTTCGTGGTTCGCGCCTGCCTTCATCCCATCACCCGCAAGGGCCAGATCGGCATGCAGAAGAGCGCGAAGGCCATGGGCGAGATCAAGCCCGAACTCGACAAGCTTCGTGAGCGTTTCCCGGACGACAACGAGAAGATGCGCCAGGAACAGATGCGTCTGATGCAGGAGAAGGGCGTCAATCCTCTCGGATGCGCGACCGGCATGCTCCCCATGTTTCTGCAGATGCCCATCTGGATCGCCCTGTACGCGGTGCTTTTCTTCGCATTCGACCTGCGCCAGCAGTGGGCCTTCTACGGATTCTTCCAGCTGTTCGATGGCTGGTCCTTCATGGGCGACCTCAGTGCCCCGGACAACTTCATCGACTTCGGCGTTCAGAAGGAGTTTCTCTTCTTCACCTTCACCGGCATCAACCTGCTTCCGCTGTTGATGGGCGTGGTCTTCTTCATCCAGCAGAAGTACATGGCACCGCCACCCAGTGCGACCATGACCGATGACCAGAAGAAGCAGCAGAAGTTGATGAAGATCATGATGCTCGTGATGTTTCCGATCATGCTCTACGGCGCACCCAGCGGTCTGACGCTCTACATTCTCACTTCCAGCATCATCGGCACCACCGAGAGCCGCTTCATCCGCAAGCACATCAATCGGATGGAAGAGCTCGCCGAGTCGGGCGTGGTCGACGAGAAGGCTCTGGCCAAGGCCGAGCGCAAGAAGAAGCGTCAGGACAAGACTGGAAAGATGTACGAGAAGATGCTTGAGAACGCCCAGGCCAAACGAAACAAGAAGGCTCAGAAGCCCCGTAACTTCAAGTCCAAGACGGATCGCAAGAAGAGTTGAGGCCCGTTTCTCATGAACGTCGCCGACACCATCATCGCGATCGGCTCCCCCCCGGGGCGTTCCCAGCGGACACTTCTGAGACTTGCCGGACCCGGCGCGTTCCGGGTGTGCGGCATCTCTGATCCGGCCCGTGGCCTCAGGCCGTCGGTCTTCGAGCTCGGAACTCACGCACTTCCGGTCCTTCGATTCATCGCACCCGGACCCGACAGCTACACCGGCGATGATGTGGTCGAGCTGCTCGTTCCCGGTGGACGCCCGCTGATCGAACTGATTCGAAACGAGCTCGATGGCCGTGCCGATCGACTCGGCATCCCACTGCGTGATGCCGGTCCCGGTGAATACACCGCTCGTGCCTATCTCAACGGACGCATCGACCTGCTCGAGGCGGAGGGAATCTCCGAGACGATCAGGGCGGNGACGGATTCCCAGCTCCGCGCCGCCCATGGTCTGTCCGCAGGCGGCCTCGGTGAATTCGCTCGCGAGATCGCCTCCGAGATCATTCGTCTTGCGGGCCTGGTCGAAGCCGGCATCGATTTCACCGATCAGGAGGATGTCGTCGCCATTCCCATGGAGGATCTGATCACGTCCGTTCGTGCACTTCTCGTGCCGCTGCGTGATCGTCTGGATCGTTCCATCACCATTGAAAGGCTCGACTCCGTTCCGGTGGTGGTTCTCATCGGTCGCCCGAATGCAGGAAAATCAAGCCTCTTCAATGCATTGCTCGGACGTGAGCGCACGGTCGTCGCCGATCTCGCCGGAACCACCCGTGACGTTCTGGCCGAGCCCCTCAGGATCGATGGAGCCGATGGAGCGCTTGAGATCCTTCTGCTCGATGGTGCCGGATTCGATCCATCCAATCCCAACCCGGGTCATCTCGAACTNGCGATGGAACGGCGGATCGGCGAAGCCCTTCANCGTTCCGACCTGCTGATTCGATGCACCGCACCGGGAGAGGAACCGATCGACTTCGAACCCTTCATCGAGGACGGGGCCGGTCTCCGGATCCTCGACGTCTCGACGAAATGCGATCTCGTCGCCGATGACGGTCGAACGGGAATACGAACCAGTTCGACATCCGCTCTGGGCCTCGACACCCTGACCCGCTCGATTCGATCATCGCTGGGTGGGTCGTCGAACGTGCTTGGTGCTGACATGTTCGCCCTGAATCAACGGCACGAATCAGTGCTTCGGCGTTGCAGTGAGACTCTCGATGAACTTCTGGTTCTGTCGCGCGACGACGATGCACCACCGGTTGAATTTCTGGCCGCTCGTCTGCGGCAGGCCCTCGATGAGCTTGGCATGCTCATCGGNCGGGTCACGCCCGACGATGTTCTGGANNAGGTCTTCGCNAANTTCTGCGTCGGGAAATGAGCCGATTCAGAATCGGATCATGACCGCCANATACGCGCTCACCGCATCATCNAGTTGAACGGGGTCGCCTCCGCCNGGATCGATCACCCATTCGAGTCCCGGTTGGATCATCATCGCCGGTGTGAGCTGGATNCTGTAGAAGACTTCGGCNAGCANCTCACNTCCTCCGGCAGGCCCCGGCAGGCCGTCCGGCATGGTGGCGCGATAGATCTCCGTGTCATCGGANAAGATCGTCGTGCCNGCCATGATTCCGAGTGCGTCCGAATTCCGNCCGGGGATGACGCCGGTNGCGCTGACGCCCGCCATCATCGACCAGGTCTGTGCATTCTTCGAAGCCGGGCTCCANCCCACCGANCCGAAGAGCTGCACCCCGCCACCCCGNNCGGCATTGTCTTCGTTCCTCGACCAGACCGTCTGTGNCAGAGTNAGGTAGCCGCCGGGAACGTCATCCACGCCGGTCGTGGAGTCACCTTCGGTCGCCGAGGTCCCCGTCTGCAACCAGCCGCCCAGAGTGAGTTCTCCCGGTGTTCTGGTTCCCGATCCCCAGCCGACATCGATCTGTGAAACCAGGAACCAATGATCATCGTCATCGAAGAAGGATCCCACGCCATGGTTTCCCGTGGATGGTCCCACCTCGCCGGTGGCGGGATCGAATGCGGCGGTCGTTCCATCCCACCAACCGAAGTGGGCGTTCACGTCCTTCGCGAGTTCCAGATCGATCTGCAGACCGATCGCGGGGTTCGGAAACGTCGGCAGAAATTCGTTGAGCGTGGCGGGGTTCGCGGCCAGGCCATTCTGAAAACCGTCCGCGGCATTCACACCGGCGAAGGTGACGTTCGCATCGATCTTTCCGAATGTGATCAGGACTCTCTGGTCGTCGAGTGACTGTCTCCAGTAGAACTGATTCAGTTGTGCGACCCAGCTTTGATCGTTCGAGGGAAAATTTCCGTCGACTCCGATCCTGCTTCCGGTGGGAGAGAACGATCCGGGTGGGTCGAATCGACCGTTGTACCAGGCCATCTGTGCG